>CAJQNO010000024.1 GCA_905479745.1 uncultured Flavobacteriaceae bacterium
AATAAAAAACTAATTCTAGCCACCGGAGGCGGTACTCCCTGCTACGGAAATACTATGGATTTTCTTTTGCAACAACCCAATGTTTCCACCATCTACCTGAAAACCTCCCTTGAGGTTTTAACCAGACGATTGTTCATAGAAAAAGAATCGAGGCCGCTAATTGCCCATTTGAAAAGTACAGAAGACCTGAACGATTTTATAAGAAAGCATCTTTTTGAACGTACCGCCGTATACGAACGGGCCAACGAGATAGTAACCACAGATGGCCTTGAAGTAACCGAGATCGTTCGTGAGATAATCGCCCGGTTATTCTAAAATAGCCCGGTCGTTATTCCTTTCGAAGATCACCGCGACATTTTCATTTAGAGAAGTAGATAGAGAGATCCCTTTAAAATCTGCCTTAATAGGATATTTCTTGTGATTCCTGTCCACTAAAACCGCTGTTTTAAACTGCTTTAAGGGTACTTCCAGGAAGTGCTTTACACCATATATCAACGTTGTACCACTATGCAATACGTCGTCCACAAGGATCAGTGATTTGTTGGTATAATCTTCTGGATCTATGGAGGTTTTTACCGGGTTAGTAGGTTTCTGTTTGTCTATGGTTACCTTGCAAAGTAGCACAGTTATAGGAGATATACGTTCAACCAGGCGCTTCAATTTCTTGGCGAGCAAAAAGCCATTGCTCTCTATGCCTGCAATAACAACTTCTTTCTCGTTGATATTAGCCTCATAAACCTGATAGGCCATCCGTTTTAATTTATGGTCTATTTGTGTCTTGTCCAGGATAACCGTTTGTTCCTCCATGCAGATGTTTTTTCAAAGATACTAAACCACTTATTTTATTCGCTATCACTATCGGTAAAATCTTCAAGATCCCTGCGGTCCTTTTTAGTGGGTCTTCCAACCCCTTTTTTACGATAATAGTCTCTGGAATATTTTAGGAGTTCCTTACTCTCGAATGCTTCTTTAGGAGTTGTATCCTTTCTATAGATATCCACAAGTTTAGCACCCAGTCTGCTATCAGGCAGATCAAGCACCTCCAGAGAATAATTTATCTGGTTCTTGCGTAACACGATAGTATCGCCCGGATATACCTCCCTGGACGGCTTCACGCTACTCTGGTTTACAGAAACCGCTCCTTTCTTACATGCCCTGGTTGCGTTGCTCCTTGTTTTATAATAGCGGAGACACCATAAATATTTGTCGATCCTCATACGGTCCCACTTAAATCTACGTTAATAAGTAATACAAAAATAGCGGAAAATTGTATCTTGCGACTCCTAAAAAATGATGATGAAAAAATACCTTACTTTTCTTTCTCTGGCACTTTTGTTGTCTGCCTTGAGCACTTCTTGTGGTAATGACGATAATCCTGAGGATAATTTTATCCCTGCCCGGGATAGAGCTGAAGAAGCCCCACTTTCGCAGGCGATCATTGAAGAGTACCTGGATACGCACTTTTATAATTATGAGGAATTTGCCAATCCACCGGCCGATTTCGATTATCAGATAAAATTCGACACCATCGAAGGCGCCAACGCCAATAAGATCCCTCTTAGCCAGCAAGTATCGTTTAAAATGGTGAAAGACCGGATAAAAGATGGACTGGAGTATAAATTGTATTATCTAAAAGTTAGAGAGGGCGATGGAGATCGTCCCGAATTTCCGGATATCGCAACCATCACTTATGATGGTATCTTTATAAACAAAGAAGAAACAACTATCGACTATACCCGAAGATTCGATGCTTCTACTATCCCGGTTCGTTTCGATATGACGGCTATAGTAAACGGATTACAGGACGCTCTGGTAGAATTTAAAGGAGCCACCGAAATTATCACCAACCCGGATGGTTCGGTGAGTTTTGAAGGCTATGGTATAGGTGCAGTGTTCATGCCGGCAGGGCTGGGATATTATGTCGACCCGCCAGTGACTTCCTCTATCCCAACTTATGCTCAGTTGATCTTTGCGTTCCAGTTGTATGAGAATGAAATGGGTGATCGCGATAATGACGGGGTGCCTTCTGTAGTAGAAGACCTTAATGGTAATAAACTGGAAGAAGATGATGATACCGATGGTGATGGATTAGCAAATCATGCTGATGCCGATGACGACAATGATGGTAGACCAACAAGTGATGAAATAGAAATCGACGGAAATGGCAACATAACCTACCCGGATGAAGATGGAGACGGTATCCCGGATTACCTGGATGCGGATAGTTGATCAAAACATTTTATTAGAAATAAAAAAAAGCCTCACAGCAATGTGAGGCTTTTTTAGTGATCTGTTTTCCCATCACAGTAGGCTTCAATGAAATCAATAAAACCAAAGACGCCTGACGGGATCGGGCAAAAAAGATCTATTTACGCGCGATCACTTTCAATGCCGCCTTAACGATCGCTTCGGCATTTAATCCGTATTTATCCATGAGCTGTTCTGGCGTACCGGATTCACCAAAGGTATCCTGCGTAGCAACAAACTCTTGAGGGGAAGGATTATTTTCCGCCATTACTCTTGCTACACTTTCTCCCAGCCCACCGTAGTAATTGTGTTCTTCGGCGGTAACTACACATCCGGTTTTAGCAACGCTTTTCAAGACCGCATCTTTATCAAGGGGTTTGATCGTGTGAATATTAATCACCTCTGCAGATACACCTTGTTCATTTAGTGTTTCGGCAGCGAGTAATGCCTCCCAGACCAGGTGTCCGGTAGCTATTATAGTTACATCGCTTCCTTCCTGAAGTTGAACGGCTTTCCCAATTTCGAAAGTTTGATCTTCCGGTGTGAAATTCGCCACTTTAGGTCGACCAAATCTTAAGTATACTGGTCCGAAATGATCCGCAATTGCTATGGTGGCCGCCTTCGTTTGGTTATAATCGCAGGTATTTATCACGGTCATTCCGGGGAGCATTTTCATAAGCCCAATATCTTCAAGGATTTGGTGCGTTGCTCCATCCTCACCCAGCGTAAGTCCGGCATGTGAGGCACAAATCTTCACGTTTTTATGGCTATAGGCAATACTCTGTCTTATCTGGTCGTAAACCCTTCCGGTTGAGAAATTGGCAAATGTGCCTGTGAAGGGGATCTTACCACCTATGGTCATCCCGGCAGCAATACCCATCATATTGGCTTCTGCGATACCTACCTGAAAGAAGCGTTCCGGATGATTATCTTTAAACTCATCCATTTTTAAAGACCCGGTGAGGTCGGCACAAAGGGCAACAACATCTTCATTCTTTTTGCCTAATTCTGTAAGTCCTGCGCCAAACCCAGATCGTGTATCCTTTTTTCCGCTGTCGGTGTATTTTTTCATTCCTTTATATTGAATCGATGTGAGACATTAATAGTTGTGGAAACATCTTCTACTGAAATGGCTTCCATCATAGTACCCGATTTAGAATAAACTCCAAGTATAAGGCCTTTCGGGATATGTAAGCTCATACTGCCTTTGCTCTCGGTCTTCCGAAGCATCAGTTGTATAAATTCGTTTATAACATTGTAATTGTTAACCGGACGTTTTGTATCGATAACCAGTGTTAACGGGTCCTCCGGTTCTGTATTGGGATAGAGCAAATAAGATGGGTAATAACCGCCTGCGATCTCTATCTCATCTCCGGTTTCTTCGGAAATGAGTTCCATATTCCCTTCAAAGGGATCGGATTCTATCGGAATAAGGGCTTCCAGATCCATTTTAAAGTACATCATATTCTTATCGAAACTGAAATTGAAGTAGATCTCCATCTTTTCAGTATCCAGAATAAACGATGATCGCGCTGACGAAAGATCGAGATTTGGGTTTTCGAAAACTGTTCTCCCGAAATCCTCTCCCAAAATTTTTGCGTCGGAATATAAATACTTTCCAGCCTTATCAAAACTAATGGCAATTGTATCCATTGTGTTACGCGCTGGTGCTGGAATCTCGTAGACTACCTTATAATCAAGATTCACCACCAATTCCTGTGCCTGGTTTGCGGCGAATACAGTTAAAGCCAGAAAGGTTAATATATATTTCATCTAATAATCACCTAAGGTTTCAGGATTTTGAGATAATGCGATCTCGAGTTGTTCATCATTAGGCGCTTTTCCGTGCCATGCATGGGTATGCATCATAAAATCCACTCCGTTACCCATGACGGTTTTCATAAGAACACAAACCGGTTTTCCTTTACCAGTTTTCCTTTTGGCTTCCTTCATACCTTCGATGACTTCAGTGAGATTATTACCATCATTTATCTCCATTACATCCCAACCAAAGGCCTTGAACTTTGCGTTCAGGTTACCCAGGGGTAATACATTCTCGGTAGCTCCGTCGATCTGTTGTCCGTTATAATCTACAGTCACAATTAGGTTATCCACTTTATTGCCGGCAGCGTACATGATGGCTTCCCAGTTCTGACCCTCCTGTAGTTCTCCATCACCACATAGCGTATAGACCAAATGATCGTCGCTGTTCAATTTCTTGGTTTCGGCGGCTCCTATGGAAACAGAGATACCCTGGCCAAGCGACCCGGAAGCAACCCGAACACCCGGAAGTCCTTCGTGTGTTGTAGGATGTCCCTGTAGCCTGGAATTTATATGTCTAAAGGTGTTAAGCTCGTTTACCGGAAAATAACCGGATCTTGCCAATACACTGTAAAAAACAGGTGAGATGTGCCCATTGGATAAGAAGAAGATATCTTCACCTTTTCCGTCCATGTCGAACCCATCTTTGCGTTCCATCAGAACCTGGAAAAGTGCTACAAAGAATTCGGTGCAGCCTAAGGAACCACCGGGATGCCCGGAGTTCACCTTATGTACTTGTCTTAATATGTCTCTACGTACTTGTATTATTAAATCGTTGAGATATGAAATATCCGGCATAGTATTGAAATTTTCAGTGTCAAAAGTAACGTATTCCTCAGGTGGAACAAAGAGCAAAATCGGGCAGTTATTAACGATTTCAGGTTTTTAGTTAACATAATCGAAATGATCTAACTTTGGGATGGTTCTAACATGAATTTGGGATGGTAAACTCATAAATCATTATATCTTTGCAGCCAATTCATGGCCTTTGCCATTTAAACTTCGAAAATGCACTTCAAACTTGAAGGGAAAGATGAACAATCGTCTGCCAGGGCGGGTACCATAAAAACGGGTCACGGTAGTATTGAAACCCCAATCTTCATGCCTGTGGGTACGGTTGGGACCGTGAAAGGAGTGCATCAACGTGAACTTTCGGAAGATATAAATCCGGATATCATTCTTGGTAATACCTATCATCTTTATCTAAGGCCTCAAACACAGATCCTCGAAAAAGCAGGAGGATTACATAAATTCATGAATTGGGACCGAAATATCCTTACCGATAGCGGCGGTTACCAGGTGTATTCGCTTTCAGCAAACAGAAAGATAAAAGAGGAGGGCGTTAAATTTAAATCGCATATAGATGGTAGCTATCATGTTTTCACTCCGGAAAATGTAATGGAAATTCAAAGAGCGATAGGAGCCGATATTATTATGGCGTTCGATGAATGTACTCCTTATCCATGCGATTATAATTATGCCAAACGATCCATGCACATGACGCACCGTTGGCTGGACCGTTGCCTTACACATTTGGAGAAAACCCCTTTGAAATACGATTATGAGCAGGCTTTTTTCCCTATAGTACAGGGAAGTACATACAAAGATCTGCGCGAACAGTCTGCCGAATATATCGCGAATGCGGGAGCGGTAGGGAATGCCATAGGCGGTCTATCGGTAGGAGAACCGGCAGAGGAGATGTACGAGATGACTGCGGTGGTTACCAACATACTCCCGGAGGATAAACCGCGTTATCTAATGGGTGTGGGAACTCCTATCAATATATTAGAAAACATAGCCCTGGGTATCGATATGTTCGATTGTGTGATGCCCACGCGAAATGGACGGAATGGTATGTTATTCACCGCCCACGGAACCATAAACATCAAGAATAAGAAATGGGAGGACGATTTTTCTGCCATCGATGAGATGAATATCACCTGGGTGGACACAGCCTATAGTAAAGCCTATTTACGACATCTGTTTACAGTAAATGAGATGTTGGGAAGGCAGATCGCTACTATTCATAACCTGGGTTTTTATATGTGGTTGGTTCGTGAAGCCAGAAAACATATCTTAGACGGAGATTTCAGATCGTGGAAGGATAAGATGGTAAAACAAATGGATAAGCGCTTATAATGCTAAGCATACTGGACAGGTACATACTAAAAAAGTATCTGGGGACATTTATCCTCCTGCTACTACTTTTCATCCCAATAGGGATTACGGTAAATCTTGCCGAAAAGATCGATAAGATACTAGCCAATGAAGTTCCCTTTATAGAAGTAGCCAAGTATTACCTCGATTTTACGGTTTACTTTGCAAATTTACTTTTTCCATTGTTTCTTTTTCTCTCGGTCATCTGGTTCACCTCCAAACTGGCGAACAACACCGAGGTGATCGCTTTTTTAAGTAGCGGGGTATCCTATTATCGTTTCCTGCGACCTTATATTATAGGAGCAACTATCGTATGTATCGGTGCGCTTGTTATGGGAATGTACCTTGCGCCTATGGCAAGTAAAGGGTTTAACGAGTTTACCTATAACTATCTTAAAAAAGGAAAACGGGCTAGAAATCAATCTAATGTATATCGCCAGATCAATGAGAATGAATATATCTATGTGAGTTACTTCAATGTGAAGGAGAAATCGGGTAATAATTTTACGCTCGAACATATTGAAGGCAATCGAATGACCTACAAGATCTCGGCCAGCCGCATTAAGTATAATGAAAAAGACAGTAGTTATTCCTTGTTCAATTTCAAGAAAAGGATCATTGGCGAAAATGAGGATATTCTGGAAAGACGTGGTAAAGTAGATACCACCTTCACTTTCGAACTGGAAGACCTTACTCCCGTAGAGTATATCGCCGAGACGCTTAATTACACCGAATTGAATGATTTTATCCGAAGGGAAAAAGCCCGAGGCTCTTCTTATATCAACCGTTATGAGGTAGTGCGCTACAAGCGCTGGAGTTTGCCTGTTTCGGCTTATATCCTAACTATCATCGCCGTGGCGGTTTCTTCCATGAAGCGGCGTGGAGGGATGGGTGTTAACCTGGCCATCGGGATCGCCATCGGGATGGTATACATTTTCTTCGATAAGATCTTTGGTACGATGGCCGAACAAAGTACTTTCTCGCCCTTTATAGCCACCTGGTTCCCTAATTTTGTATTTGGTATTTTAGCAGTATATCTGTTACGAAATGCAAAACGCTAGGCTATTTAATTACCTGCATTTACATGTTATCGTATTTATCTGGGGCTTCACTGCTGTATTGGGGGCCCTTATCTCTATCGATGCCATACCACTGGTGTGGTTCCGGATGCTCCTGGCTACAGGCTTTATACTATTCTTTTTGCTGATAAGAAGGATAAATTTGCGCCACACGAAAAAAGCCCTCGCCGGGTTTTTTATCGCTGGTGTGCTTATAGCCCTGCACTGGCTGGCTTTTTTTGGTGCGATAAAAGTTTCAAATGTGTCGGTCACCCTGGCAGTAATGTCTACCGGGGCATTTTTTACTTCTTTTCTGGAACCATTGTATTATCGCAGAAGAATTATTGGGTATGAAGTTCTATTTGGATTACTGGTAGTAGTGGGGTTGTATATAATCTTTCAATTTGAGACTGGATACGCTATGGGAATACTACTAGCCTTGTGTTCATCCTTTCTTGGTTCTCTGTTCTCGGTGATAAATGGCAAAATGGCGAAGCGGCATCGGGCTTCGGTCATTTCTTTTTATGAATTGTTCTTCGGAACCCTTTGCATCTCGATCTTCCTCTTATTCAATGGCGATCTTACCTCCGAATTCTTCCAACTAAGTTCTAACGACTGGATCTATTTACTAATACTTGCCACCGTGTGTACTGCCTATGCTTTTATTGCGTCCATACATGTAATGAAATGGTTAAGTCCCTACACCGTAATGCTTACCATTAATCTTGAACCGGTTTACGGGATCTTACTGGCATTGTTCATTTTGGGAGATTCAGAAAATATGAGCCCTCAGTTCTATTACGGGGCGCTGATCATTTTGGTTACTGTGCTGGCAAATGGAGTAGTGAAAACAAGAAGAACAATAAAAAAACAAGCGAAGGAGTCTAACTAATTACAAAGTTTTATCTTTGTAAGCTAAGCAAAAAAGACAGTAGCGCGAGACTATGGAATATCTTGAATTTGAATTACCTATTAAGGAGCTTCAGGAGCAGTATGAAAAAGCTTGTAAGATCGGCGAGGAAAGTGATGTCGATGTAAGTAATACATGTAAGCAGATCGAGCTTAAACTTGAAGAGACCAAAAAGGAGATCTATAAAAATCTTACCCCCTGGCAGCGTGTACAATTATCACGTCACCCTAATCGTCCCTACACTTTGGATTATATAAAAGCCATTTGTGGGGATTCTTTTTTAGAACTTCATGGCGATCGCGCCTTCAAGGACGATAAGGCCATGATAGGTGGCTTGGGCAAAATTGGTGACCAGAGCTATATGTTCATTGGCCAACAAAAAGGGTATAATACCAAAACCAGGCAGTACAGGAATTTTGGAATGGCGAACCCGGAAGGATATCGTAAAGCTTTGCGTCTTATGAAATCTGCCGAAAAATTCGGGATTCCGGTGGTTACCCTTATTGATACCCCAGGTGCGTATCCGGGTCTCGAAGCTGAAGAGCGAGGCCAAGGTGAAGCTATCGCTCGAAATATTATGGAAATGACCTGTCTTGAAGTACCTATTATAGTAATGATAATTGGTGAAGGGGCAAGTGGTGGCGCCCTTGGTATAGGAGTGGGCGATAAAGTACTAATGCTGGAGAATACCTGGTACTCTGTAATTTCACCCGAAAGTTGTTCTTCAATCTTGTGGAGAAGCTGGGAATTTAAAGAGCAGGCGGCCGAAGCCTTAAAGCTTACCGCAGCAGATATGAAGAAGTTGAAACTGATCGATCAGATCGTTAAGGAACCTCTTGGAGGTGCTCATAGCGATAAGGAAAAAACATATCTTCTCGTTGCCAACGCAATTGAAAAAGCATATCGGAGTTTGCAAAATTTATCCCCAACAGAATTAGTGGAAAAGCGGATGGAAAAATATTCCGAAATGGGAGTCTTTAAAGGCTAGATTCAGCAATAACAACCCTTCTGAAAATCCGAAGTTTTGGCTTCGGATTTTTTTGTAACTTATTAACAATAAAATTGAGTTGTTAACAGTTCAATTGTTGAAGACCGGTTAATATACAAAGTTGGAAAAATTCTACTGCTCTTAACATTTTATTTACATTCGCTCAATGGAAAAATTGAAACCTCACACATCTTATCCATCCAGACCTTCCCAGGTTATTTCCTTGGAAAAAGGCAAACTACCTCCGCAAGCTACTGATTTAGAGGAGGTTGTACTTGGTGCTATGATGATAGATAAGAAAGGGGTCGATGAAGTGATCGATATCCTAAACGCCGAGGTTTTCTACAAAGAAGCGCATCAACACATCTTTGAGGCCATTCACACTCTTTTCGAGAATAGCGAGCCGGTGGACTTATTAACCGTTTCAGCTCAATTAAAGAAGGATGCTAAGCTGGATGCAGCCGGAGGGGAGTTTTACCTCGTTCAACTCACCCAAAGAGTATCGTCTTCAGCCCATATAGAATTCCACGCCAGGATCATCCTTCAGAAATACATTCAAAGAAGCCTAATAAAGATCTCAAACGAGATCATTGAGGATTCCTACGATGAGACCACAGACGTTTTCGATCTGCTGGACAATGCCGAGGCTAAGTTGTATGAAATCACCCAGGGGAACATTAAACGTTCTTCCGAAACTGCTCAGAGTTTGGTTATCCAGGCCAAGAAAAGAATTGAGGAAATTGCAAATAGGGAAGGTCTGTCTGGTATTCCTTCTGGTTTTACGAAGGTGGATAAACTTACTTCGGGATGGCAACCCAGCGACCTCATAATTATTGCGGCTCGTCCGGGTATGGGTAAAACAGCTCTAACTTTATCCATGGCACGAAATATAGCCGTGGAACATAATATCCCTGTTGCGTTCTTTTCCCTGGAAATGTCTTCAGTACAACTTATTACTCGTCTTATTTCTTCTGAAACCGGTTTAAGTTCGGAGAAACTCCGAACCGGAAATCTGGCAAAACACGAGTGGGAACAACTCAATGTAAAAGTGAAAGGGCTTGAAAAGGCACCTCTATTTATAGACGATACTCCTTCTTTATCCATCTTCGATCTTCGCGCCAAAGCAAGACGACTATCGTCCCAGCACGGTATTCAACTGATCATAGTGGATTACCTGCAATTAATGACCGCTGGGGGGAGCCAGAAAGGCGGAAATCGCGAGCAGGAAATTTCAACTATTTCCAGGAACCTAAAAGCCCTGGCGAAGGAACTCAATGTTCCGGTGATCGCACTGTCTCAGCTCTCTCGAGCCGTAGAGACACGAGGGGGTAGCAAACGGCCTCTATTAAGTGACCTAAGGGAATCTGGAGCAATCGAGCAAGATGCCGATATCGTTTCCTTTATCTATCGTCCCGAATATTATAAAATAGACGAATGGGATGACGAAGACCGTACCCCTACAGCCGGGCAGGCAGAGTTTATTGTGTCCAAACACCGTAACGGTGGCCTGGATGAGATTCGACTTAAATTTATCGGGCACCTGGGTAGGTTCGAGAACCTGGAGACCTTCGATTTCCCAACAGAGATCCACTCTCGTATGAATGATGCCGCCAACGACGACACTTTCAAAACAGATAGTTTCCCATCTGCCGATGAAGCTTTCGGCAGTAGTATGAACGACGACCTCACACCAGACGACGATAACGACGTGCCGTTCTAATCATAGATTTAGCATTTCATTAAGCCTTTGTCATTAATTTTGTAACTACTTTGTGCATACAACAGTTGCAAAAATTTAATGTCATGAGACGATTTATTCTATTTCTATTTTTACTGTCACTATCATTACCGGTGATCTCCCAGGACAAGGAGATGGTAACGCAAACCCTTAATTATTATCTGGACGGAGGAACCAATAACGACTTCGAGACATTGAAAAAAGCATTTCATGAAAATGCGACAATGAAATACATAGGTGCCGATGGCTATACCGAGGTGAATGCCATCAATTTTTTTAAAGGGATAATGAAACCCGGCCCAAAACAGAATAGAGAGACCCGCATCACCCATCTCGACATTATGGGTAACGCTGCACATGCCCGGCTGGAGATCATTTATAAGGATTTTGCCTTTATAGACTATATGAATCTCTTAAAGGTTGACGGTGAATGGAAGATCGTAAGTAAGATATTCTACAGGGATAATCGCAAATAAACCGTTATCTTGGCTTAACTTTTGCAGTAAGCGTTTTAGCATGAAGAAGAATATAATTTTTATTATCTGCCTTTTGTTTTCTATGCAGTTGTCTGCATCCTATATCCTTATTCCTATGGATGCCGAAGGACAAAAAGAACATCTCAAGGCCTATGGTATTACCTACTGGACTCTGGAACGACAACAAAAAGTGAAATGGCTTCTCAATTACCGAGGTGGCTCCTTTCTATTACCGGACGCCGAAGAAATAAGAAAAGAATGCCAGATCCGGGGTGTGTCTTACGAGATCTTATCCGATTCTAAAGCCGAACAGATCCTAACCGAAATTAGCAGCCCATCTCAGAACATGGAGGCGGTTGTTCTTGAAAAAGCTCCCCGTATAGCTGTGTACTCCCCTAAGGGTAATCAACCCTGGGACGATGCAGTGACCATGGTACTCACCTATGCCGAAATTCCTTATACCGTAGTTTACGACGAAGAGGTGTTAAGCGACCAATTACTTCTTTACGATTGGTTACATCTTCACCATGAAGATTTCACCGGGCAATACGGTAAATTCTACCGCGCTTATCGTTCAGCACCCTGGTATATCGAAGAAAAACGAAAAGCAGAGATGTTGGCAAATAAATTAGGCTACGACAAGGTTTCAGAAGCAAAAAGAGATGTGTCGCTTAAGATAAGGGATTATGTAATTGGGGGTGGATTTATGTTTGCCATGTGTAGTGCTACAGATAGTTTCGACATTGCCCTGGCGGCTGAAGGTGTAGATATTTGTGAGCCCATGTTCGATGGAGATCCCAGCGAACCTGGCTACCAAAGTAAAATAGATTTTTCCAAGACATTCGCTTTTAAAGATTTTACCCTCGAGCGAAGTCCTATGGTCTACGAATTCTCAACTATCGACATGACACGGGATCGACGTATCATCAAAGAGACAGACTATTTCTCTCTCATGGATTATTCGGCAAAATGGGATCCAATTCCGTGCATGCTTGTTCAAAATCATACTTCGCTGGTAAAAGGATTTATGGGGCAAACCACTTCCTATAGAAGAAGCACTGTAAAATCTAATGTGCTCATTATGGGAGAAAATAAAACCAATGGAGAAGCACGCTATATACACGGTATAAAAGGAAAAGGCTTCTTTACTTTCTACGGGGGGCATGACCCCGAAGATTATCAACACAGGGTAGGAGATGCCAAAACCGAACTCGCACTACACCCAACGTCACCAGGGTACCGTCTTATACTGAACAACGTTCTTTTCCCGGCTGCAAAAAAGAAAAAGCAAAAGACCTGATCTAGTTATCAGGTAAGGAATCGTAGTAATCCTTTGGGGGAAACACCATAACTTCCACTCTGCGGTTTATCTGTTTGTTTTCATCTGAAGAATTTTCAACCCTGGGCCTGGTTTCACCGTAGGCTTTGGTTTCAAATTTATAAGTCCCGAATTTCGAAAGTAATTGTTTTAGTTTCCTGCGTACCGATTGACATCTATTGTCTGAAAGTCTGAGGTTATAGGCTTCATCTCCATCACTGTCTGTATGGCCTTCAATCAAAATAGTTGCATTTTCCACCACCTGTATGGATTGGGCAAGTGAGTCCAAGGTGTGTTTTGAAGACGGCTTTAGACGGTATTCAGCAACATCAAAAAGTACATCGGCATTCACAGTTAGGCGGATAACGCTATTGATCGCCGCAACCGCATCGATATCTGCCCCTGCACTTTTTCCGGAGCATTCGTCTTTAATATCCTGAAGCTTTACGTAATAGAATAACAAGTTGGGATCTATCTTCTCATCATCAAATTCCAGTTTTGAAGTGCCTCCCTTTGCAAGTCCTGCGTAGATCCAATGCTCCCCGTCGGTACTTACTTCCACTCGGGTTCGCTCTCTGGATGGGCCTACTTCGAAAATGGTGAGGTCGTGCCCTTTTAAATTCATAAACCCATTATTCGTGAACTTCAAAACTATACTGCCCTCACAACCTAATGTTATGAAATCGGCATTGTCATAGCCGCGGTAGTTTGGCTTGTGTAGGGACTGGCTGCTGTCTCGGTATTTGGATATTGGCCTTGGATATCCCATATTGAATTTCACCACCGAATCTGCGAACGATATCTTTCCCAGAGGTAGGTATATACGCTTGCCGTCGCTTCCGGTATAGTGCAATTTGTTATCGTTCTGTGCCGTTCCGCAGACAGAAAGTGTTACATAGATCAAGATGATAAGAAAATATCTCAAAGTGAGCCAATTGCGTTTTCACTAAAGTACGAATTATTAGGATGTAAGCATTTTGAAGGAAGGTTGGGCTATAAAAAAACCCGCTCTCAGGGAGCGGGTTTTCAGCGAAATAATATGTTGATTGTCTTATTTTACTTTGTCTACTACAGCTTTAAAAGCTTCAGGATGATTCATGGCCAGGTCGGCAAGAACCTTACGGTTCAATTCGATATCGTTAGCCTTGAGTTTTCCCATGAACTGAGAATAAGACATTCCGTGTTGGCGTGCCCCTGCGTTAATACGCGTGATCCACAGGGATCGGAAATTTCTCTTTTTTGCACGACGATCGCGGTATGAATACAACATGGCTTTTTCCACGGCATTCTTCGCAACGGTCCATACATTTTTACGTCTTCCAAAGTAACCTTTGGCGTGCTTCATCACCTTTTTTCTTCTGGCTCTTGAAGCAACTGAATTTACTGATCTTGGCATAATTTACTTGTTTTTGTAGCAGGCGGTTTTAAACTTGAAATTTTATCTCAAACTTATAACACTTTTCGGGCCATACTCCAGGGTTATTAAAATTGATTAACCGGTTAAACGCTTACTTCAATCGAAGCATTTGTTTAACGTTATCCTCATCACTCTTGTGCACCGTAGTGTCATGAGTTAAGGCTAGCTTGCGTTTTTTCGACTTCTTTGTTAAGATGTGACTTTTAAACGCATGCTTTCTTTTGATCTTACCAGTACCTGTTAGCTTAAATCGCTTCTTTGCACTGGATTTTGTTTTTTGTTTCGGCATGTTTCCTACGTTTATATATTACTTCGCTCTTTATCCACTTTCACAATTGATTGAGCGGATAAATATTTTAATTCAATTTATTTTTTCTTAGGGGCGATGAACATAGTCATTCGCTTTCCTTCCAGTCTTGGCATTTGTTCTACTTTACCGTAGTCTTCCAATTCCTGCGCCAGGCGTAATAATAATATCTCTCCCTGGTCTTTATAAATTATCGATCGCCCTTTAAAAAATACATAGGCTTTCAATTTCGCACCGTCCTTTAAGAACTTCTCTGCGTGTTTTTTCTTAAACTGATAATCGTGATCATCGGTATTAGGGCCAAATCGTATTTCTTTGACCACGACCTTAGAGGCTTTCGCCTTTAACGCCTTTTCACGTTTCTTTTGTTCGTAAACGAACTTCTTATAATCCATCACCTTACAAACAGGTGGGGTGGCATTAGGTGAGATCTCTACAAGGTCCGATCCCAGTTCATCGGCTATATCCAAAGCCTGTTGCCTGGAATAAATTCCAATTTCTACATTATCACCAACTAACCGCACTTCTTCCGCACGGATTTTTTCGTTGATCCTGTGTTGATCTTCTTTAATGACCCTTGCAGGGCCTCTACTTCTTTTTCTTCGTATTGCTATGACTATATTTATTAATTCCGTTTAAACGGATATGTTACACATTAAATTCGACACTGTTCTTTTCAATTTCCGAACTTATTAATTCAGAAAATTTCTCAACGCTCATTGTGCCCAGATCACCTTCGCTATGCCTTCTTACAGAAACCGTACCATCTTTTTCTTCCTGCTCTCCAACGATCAGCATATACGGGATCTTATTCATCTCCGCCTCCCTGATCTTCTTCCCAATGGTTTCGTTCCTATTATCTACAAGGGCGCGAATTTCGTTATTTTCAAGCAAATTTAAAACTTTTTGAGCGTATTTCTCGTATTTTTCGCTGAGAGACAAGATACTAACCTGCTCCGGCATCAACCAGAGCGGAAAATTACCTCCCGTGTGCTCCAGTAAAATGGCCACAAATCGTTCCATACTTCCAAATGGAGCACGATGGATCATCACCGGTCTGTGCAATTCGTTATCGCTCCCCTTATAGGTTAGCTCAAATCGCTCCGGTAAGGTGTAGTCCACCTGGATGGTTCCTAACTGCCAGCTTCTCCCAAGGGCGTCACGTACCATAAAATCCAGTTTCGGACCGTAGAAAGCGGCTTCACCGGTTTCCATCACATAGTCCAGTCCTTTGTCTTGTACTGCGCTTACAATGGCTTGTTCGGCCTTTTCCCATAGCTCCGGGTCACCAATATATTTCTCAGGATTATCCGGATCGCGAAGCGAAACCTGGGTAACGAAATCTTCAAACCCTAAGGAACCAAAAACATATAACACCAGGTCGATCACCTTTTTAAATTCCTCATCCAGTTGATCTGGAGTGCAAAAGATGTGGGCGTCATCCTGGGTAAAACCACGTACTCTTGTAAGACCGTGTAATTCACCACTCTGTTCATATCTGTATACGGTACCAAATTCTGCAAATCGCTTAGGCAGATCTTTGTACGACCAGGGTTTGCTTTTATACATCTCGCAGTGATGCGGACAATTCATAGGTTTGAGCAGGAATTCCTCATCCTCGTTTGGAGTTTTAATTGGCTGAAAACTATCGGCTCCGTACTTCTCGTAGTGGCCCGATGTTACATATAATTCCTTCTGCCCTATATGTGGCGAAACCACCATTTCGTACCCGGCTTTTTTCTGCGCTTTCTTCAGGAAATTCTCAAGCCGTTCCCTTAGGGCAGCTCCTTTGGGTAACCACAGCGGAAGTCCTTGCCCCACCTTTTGCGAAAAGGTAAACAGTTCGAGTTCCTTCCCTAGTTTTCTGTGGTCTCTTTTTTTGGCTTCTTCCAGCAGTTCCAGGTATTCCTTTAGATCTTTTTGCTTCGGAAATGAAATTCCGTAAATACGTGTGAGCTGGGTATTGTTTTCGTCCCCGCGCCAATAAGCACCTGCAATACTCATTAGCTTTACTGCTTTCACGATCCCTGTATTAGGTATATGGCCACCCCGGCACAGATCGGTAAACGTGTCGTGATCGCAAAAAGTGATGGTGCCGTCTTCCAGGTTCTCAATGAGTTCCACCTTATACTGGTTCCCTTGTTTTTGATAAAAATCCAAAGCCTCTTTTTTTGAAGCAGAACGCATTTTAAACTCGTGTTTCCCCCTGGCGATTTCCAGCATTTTATTTTCTATTGCCGGAAGGTCCTTTTCAGAAATGTTGTGTCCGTTAAGGTCTACATCATAATAAAAGCCATTCTCAATTGCCGGCCCAATTGTAAGTTTGATCCCGGGATACATTTCTTCCAGGGCCTGGGCCATGATATGGGAGGAGGAATGCCAGAAAGCCTGTTTGCCTTCGTCGTCACGCCAGGTATAAAGTACAAGTGATCCATCCTGGGTGAGTGGGGTAGAAGCCTCCACTTTTTCACCATTAAATGATGCCGAAATTACATTACGTGCAAGTCCCTCACTAATGCTTGTTGCCACATCCATGGGAGTAGTCCCTGCTTCCACTTGTTTTACACTTCCGTCCGGTAGCGTGATTCCTATCATAACCTTTGTATTTTAAGGGCGTAAAGATACTACTGTTTTATTCGTTTTACAATACGCTTTGTTCTTTATATTCTATAGGTTGGGCGTTCCCCTGCAGGAGAGCAGAGCACCCTGCAGGGGCGGGCTATCCGTTATATCCCTGTAGTAGTCGTGTAGTGAGCTTCGCTCTACTTCATCGGCACTACAGGGGATGTCACTTCTATCCCTAACGCGGTGTTTTATTTTTGCTAGTATATATATAAAGGTAAAAAGTGAGCTAAAAAATTATTGTGAATATAAATTAGGAAGGATCAATTACTTAAATGTAGAAGCGATATTTTTTTAAAAATTACTTGTCTAATAACTTGCAGAAAATAAAATCGACTGTATATTTGCATCCGCTTTTACAAGCAAGCATAAGTTCTTAATACGGGGAAATTCAAACATCACATTTTATTTTTTGAAATAAATTTTCAAATCCTTGTTGGGTATAAAAAATGTTGTATATTTGCACCCGCTAAAAACAGCTGATAGATATTTTTTGAGGTTGTTTTTTTTAAGTTATACAAAGTTCATTGAGATATTGAAATTGACAGCGTATATGGATTTGGATGGAAACGTCCGGGTCTATATCGAAAACTAAACTAAGTTAAAACTCTTGAGATTTTTTTTGGGTTTAGACTATTTGTTGTTGAAGGAAGTAGTATGGTAACATATATATGATTTAACGATGAAGAGTTTGATCCTGGCTCAGGATGAACGCTAGCGGCAGGCCTAACACATGCAAGTCGAACGGTAACAGGGATTGCTTGCAATCCGCTGACGAGTGGCGCACGGGTGCGTAACGCGTATACAATCTGCCTTACACTGGGGGATAGCCTTTAGAAATGAAGATTAATACCCCATGGTCTATAGAAGTGGCATCACTTTTATAGTAAAGGTTACGGTGTAAGATGAGTATGCGTCCTATTAGTTAGTTGGTGTGGTAACGGCACACCAAGACTACGATAGGTAGGGGCCCTGAGAGGGGGATCCCCCACACTGGTACTGAGACACGGACCAGACTCCTACGGGAGGCAGCAGTGAGGAATATTGGACAATGGGCGAGAGCCTGATCCAGCCATGCCGCGTGCAGGAAGAC
>CAJQNO010000025.1 GCA_905479745.1 uncultured Flavobacteriaceae bacterium
CGAACTCGAAAAGAAACAACGTGGTGTTTGTGTGGGGGTTAAGGAATCCAGTAGTGATTTTCTGCAGTATCTGGATAAGAAAAATATAACCATTGGGACAAAAATTCTCGTATTGGGGAAAGAATTCTTTGATGGGTCCATGATCATACAGGTTGGTCGTGACCAGTTCTTCATTTCGAAGAAAATTGCCGAAAATTTATACGTACAAACAAATTAAAACCGAAATTATGAATGGTAGGTTACTTGTTTTTAGTTGTATAACGTTCGTTCAGATGAACGCTCAGGAGACAGATGAATTTGATACCATAGTCACAGACCGCCCTGATATGACCGAATCTTCAAGTACTGTGAACCCGGGATCGCTACAAATAGAATCGGGAACATATTACTCTTCTTTTGAAAAGGACAATATCAAGGAGGAAGTCCTGGGTTTTAACACCACCTTAGTGCGATATGGGTTACTTGAGCATCTGGAATTACGGCTGGGGTGGAACTTCGAGGAAGGACATTCTAGTATTAATGGCATGAGACTTAAAGATGTTAGCAGTGGTTTCTCACCCTTACTCGCAGGAGCAAAAATAAGTGTGGCTGAAGAAAATGGATTTTTGCCGGAAATCGCCCTGATAGGGCATGTTATCCTACCTTTTTCAGCTTCTACAGATTATCGTCCTGAGACAACAGGGGTGGATTTCAGGTTCTCTTTATCACATACTCTAAGCGAAAGATCCAGCCTTGGGTATAATATTGGAGCAGAATGGGGTTCAGACTCTCCGGAGGCGGCTTATATATATACGCTCGCGTATGGATACAGCATCACAGAAAATATTGGTTTTTATGCCGAATTATACGGCGATATGCCGGAAGATAATAGCGCAAATCATTACTGGGATGCCGGATTTACTTATTTGCTGCTGAAAAATTTACAATTGGATGCAACGGTAGGAAGTAGTATCACGGAAGGACAAGACATATTACTAAGTGCCGGGGTAAGTTACAGGATCCCGAAATAACACATAGAAAATGAAGAAAACAGCATGGATATTGATCTTTATTATAGCCGGGTGGAGCTGTAAAACCAATAAAGAAACCTCCGAAAAACTAAAAGTGGTTTGTACCACTACCATGATCACCGACCTGGTGAGGAATATTGGTGGCGATAGCATTACCCTGAATGGCTTGATGGGTGCCGGTGTGGATCCGCATTTATACAAGGCCAGTGAAGGCGATGTTACCAAATTGTACGAGGCCGATATAATCTTTTACAATGGGCTGCACCTGGAAGGGAAGCTGGTCGAGGTATTCGAAAAGATGGAGGCTCAGGGAAAAGCTCAGTTTGCACTGGCTGAAAGACTTGATAAATCGGGGCTTATCGGCTCTGATTATTTTGCGTCCAATTATGATCCCCACGTATGGTTCGATATTTCGTACTTCAAAGTTTTCGCTACAACCGTAGCCGAGGTACTTTCGGAAAAAGATCCTAAAAACAAGACATTCTATCAGGCGAATCTCGAAAGTTATCTCGCAGAGCTGGATGCTCTCGAGCTTGAAGTTCAGAAAAAAATTGAAACCCTTCCGAAGGAAAAAAGAATACTGGTAACGGCTCATGATGCTTTTAATTATTTCGGAAAAGCATACGAATTTGAAGTAGTTGGCCTGCAAGGACTGTCCACTGCAACCGAAGCAGGCGTACAGGATGTACAGCGATTGTCCGAATTTATCATCGAAAACAAGGTAAAAGCGATTTTTATTGAAAGCTCCGTACCCCGAAGAACCATAGAAGCTTTGCAGGAAGCAGTTTTGTCTAAAGGCCACCAGGTAACCATAGGAGGGTCGCTCTACAGTGACGCCCTGGGGAATGAAGGGACCGTTGAAGGAACCTATCTCGGGATGTTCCGCTACAATGTGAACACTATCGTAAACGAACTTCAGTAATGACAAATGTAAGTGCCATACAAATTGACGACCTCACCGTAGCTTACGATTACAAACCCGTGTTATGGGACATAGATCTCAGTGTGCCCGAAGGAGTGCTAATGGCCATCGTAGGGCCAAATGGTGCCGGAAAATCTACCCTTATAAAAGCAATTCTAGGTATCATTAAACCTATAGCCGGTACGATAAGCATCTACGGAAAGTCGTATACAGATCAGCGTAAACTCGTGGCCTACGTACCTCAAAAAGGGAGTGTAGACTGGGACTTCCCAACAACCGCGCTGGATGTTGTTATGATGGGAACCTACGGAAGCCTGGGATGGATAAAACGCCCCGGGAAGAACGAAAAGAAAGCAGCACTGGAAGCCCTTGAAAAAGTAGGAATGCTGTCGTTTAAGAAAAGACAAATTAGTCAGTTAAGCGGCGGACAACAACAACGGGTATTTCTTGCCAGAGCCCTGGTGCAGAATGCTTCCATTTACCTGATGGATGAGCCATTCCAGGGTGTGGATGCCACCACCGAGATAGCCATTATCAATATTTTGAAGGAGCTGCGAAAAGCAGGTAAAACTGTGGTAGTGGTGCATCATGACCTTCAAACCGTTCCCGAATATTTCGACTGGGTAACTTTTTTAAATGTAAAGAAGATAGCCACGGGTCCGGTAAAGGATATTTTCAACGATGATAATCTAACTAAAACCTACGGTATCAATTACAAGGTAGCCGTTAATAAATAATGTCCATTACAGACTATTTCGAGCAGTTATTTTCAGACTATACGCTGAGAACCATCACCTTGGGAACCGCGGTGCTGGGCGCTATTTGCGGAATGCTTGGTAGCTTTGCGGTACTTAGAAAACAGAGTTTGCTGGGAGATGCGATCTCGCATGCAGCGCTGCCCGGGATTGCGATAGCCTTTCTCATCACGGGCGCCAAAGACAGTAACGTACTTTTATTGGGAGCGTTAGTGAGTGGTTTAATTGGGACATTCTGGATACGCGGTATTATTACAAAAACACATTTAAAGACAGACACTGCCCTTGGTCTTATACTCTCCCTGTTCTTTGGGTTTGGGATGCTTTTACTCACTTTTATTCAGAAACAACCCAATGCAAATCAGGCCGGCCTGGATAAATACCTCTTTGGGCAGGCAGCTACCCTGGTTGTAAGCGATGTGATAGTGATGGTGATAGTTACCGGTGTTAGTCTGTTTACCCTATTGTTGTTCTGGAAAGAGTTTAAAATTCTATTGTTCGATGCAGACTACACAAAAACCCTGGGTTTCAATACCAGGATCATTGATATTCTGATCACATTTTTTATAGTTCTGGCAATTGTAATTGGCTTGCAAACTGTAGGCGTGGTATTAATGAGTGCCATGCTGCTGGCCCCGGCGGCTGCAGCAAGGCAATGGACCAACAGCCTGAGCGTTATGATCGGGCTGGCTGCTATATTTGGAGCTTTTTCGGGGGTTTTCGGGACAGCGATCAGCGCGAGCCAGGACAACCTTTCCACAGGGCCGGTGATCGTATTGGTGGCAGCGGTCTTTGTGTTAGTTTCCTTTATTTTCTCACCGGGACGAGGTTTATTATTCCGAGAAATTAGATTCAGGCAGAACAGAAGAGATCTAAAACTAAAGAAAACACTGCAGTTGATGTATCGCATTGCGAGTACGCATGAGAACATCTCCCATCCCCACTCGATCAAGATCCTTAACGATTTTCAAGGCTTTACCAGGGGAACTCTAAAAACAATGGAAGAGAGAGAATGGATCGAGATCGAGCAAAAATCCTGGATGCTCACATCCAAAGGTTACCGGGAAGCATCTAATTTGTTCAGTAAATCAACTACCGATGACACAGCCACAGATTGAAATACAGCTCATAGCCATGGTGGTTGCGATAGCTTGCGCTATCCCGGGAGTATTTCTGGTGCTTCGGAAGATGGCCCTCATTAGCGATGCCATTAGTCATTCTATTTTACCGGGGATCGTGATCGGGTTTTTTATTACCCAGGATCTTAATTCGCCACTACTTATAGCCTTGGCTGCTGTAACAGGAGTAATAACCGTTGTGCTGGTAGAATGGATCCAGAAAACCGGCTTGGTAAAAGAAGACACAGCTATTGGTCTGGTATTCCCAGCCTTGTTCAGTATAGGGGTTATATTAATAGCTAAGAATGCCAACGATGTGCATCTGGACGTGGATGCGGTTTTACTTGGCGAACTTGCCTTTGCGCCCTTTGATCGATTGTTGATGTCCGGTATGGATATGGGCCCAAAGTCTTTATGGATCATGGGCGTGATCCTTCTGGTTTCATTATTACTACTTTTACTTTTCTACAAAGAATTGAAGGTAAGTACCTTCGATGTTGGACTATCTGCTGCCATGGGAATTTCTCCTATGGTAATGCACTACGGACTAATGTCTGTGTCGTCTGTAACGGTGGTTGGAGCCTTCGATGCTGTAGGCGCCATCCTGGTTGTGGCCCTGATGATCACCCCGGCCGCCACGGCATATTTGCTCACATCCAATTTAAAAAAGATGCTGTTGATCTCTGTTGGGATAGGAATATTCTCGGCCATTGGAGGCTACTGGCTGGCCCATCTGCTGGATGCATCAATTAGTGGTTCTATGACCACGGTTCTGGCTGTTGTATTTCTAATGGTCTATCTGTTCGCGCCAGGTAAAGGCCTTATTGCAGTACTTTACAGACAGCGCCAGCAACGAACCGAAGTTTCGCTCATTACCTTTCTTCTCCATCTTAATAACCATTCCGAAGAAAACGAAAGACATATCAATCATCTACAGGAGCATATCAACTGGCAGAAAGTTAGGTCTAAGACCGTCCTGAATCTCGCCGAGCGCAATAACATGATCACTATAGATAATGATGTTGTTTCACTCACAAAAAAGGGAAAAGATTTTACCGATCTCGCTTTGGAGTATATTATTACCAATAAGGACGAAAAGATCGAGCATATGAAGGAAGACTTCTTTCTGTTCAGGGGGTAGAAAGTGGCATGGTTATTTCCTTTATCTTTATATAAATATCTGAAATGAGATCACTTATACTACTTTTCATACTTTTTACAACAGTAACGGGTCAATCACAAGAGGAGCAGGTGGAAGTTCCGCAGATCGCTATTCGTATTCCGTTAGGTGAAACCATAGAGATCGATGGCACCTTAATTACCTTTGAAAGGGTTGTGGAAGATTCTCGATGCCCTAGAAAGGTACAATATGTTTGGGCGGGGAGAGCACGAGTTGAGGTAGTAGTAGAGCAAGAAGATGAAGAAGCGGTTTCAATAGAGGTAATTCTGGGCCAGGTTAAGCAAAACGAGGTTGCCAATAGAACTATCGTTGAAAAGGATGACTATAATATAGATGTTATAAACCTTACTCCTTATCCGGAGCAACCGGGAATGTTAGAAAATTATTGGCTATTGATAAGGAAGATCAAGAACGATCAATGACACCCACAATCCTTATTCCCACACTTGGTGCGGTTACCATCCAAGGTAGCCATGGTTTTGATTCTGGATTCGAAGACCGGGTTCCATACAAATTTCTTCAGAAGAAATCCTACGGCCAGCAAAAAAGTTATTATTACTAAATACGTTTGCATACTACAAAGTTAACTTAAAATTTGATACGCTCCCAGGGCAACCACATAGGCAATAGCACTCATAACGATGAGTTGCCATAAAGGCCATTTCCAGCTATTGGTCTCTCGTTTCACTATCGCCAGTGTACTCATACATTGCATAGCAAAAGCATAGAATAATAAAAGCGAAACTCCGCTGGCAAAATTGAACCGTGGTGTCCCTAATACCGGATTCACCTCTGCTGCCATCCTGTTTTTTATGGTTTCTTCTTCCTCACTGCCCACACTGTATATGGTTGCAAGGGTACCCACAAACACTTCACGTGCAGCAAAGGAACTTACGATCGCTATCCCAATTTTCCAGTCGTAACCCAAAGGTCTTACCGCGGGTTCGATCCCCTTTCCAATTATACCAATATAGGAGTGCTCCAGTTTATAGGAGGCTATACGAGTTTCCAGTTCAGATTCGGGAAGATTTTCTGAACGGGACTCTGCTGTCACAATTTCTTCTGCCCGGTTGAAATCGCCCGGGCCATAGGAGGCGAGAACCCATAAGATGATAGATATTGCCAGGATGATCTTTCCGGCGCCCAGGACGAAAGATTTGGTCTTTTCAACAACGGTAATAGCCACGTTTTTTGGTAAGGGAACCTTATAATTGGGCATTTCAACCACAAAGAAGGTCTTCGACCTTATTTTTAGAACTTTATTAAGTAACCAGGCAGAAAAGATGGCGGCGGCGAATCCCAGAAGGTATAAAAACATAAGGGTGAGTCCCTGCAGGCTGAATATCCCTAAAATTCGTTGTTCCGGGATAACCAAAGCGATAATAATTAGATAAACCGGTAGCCGTGCCGAGCAGGTAGTAAAGGGTGTCACCAGGATGGTAATAAGTCGTTCTTTCCAGCTTTCTATGTTCCGGGTGGCCATAATGGCCGGAATGGCACAGGCAGTACCAGAAACAAGTGGGACCACACTTTTTCCGCTTAACCCGAAACGGCGCATCACCTTGTCCATGAGAAACACGACCCTGCTCATATAACCCGTCTCCTCGAGAATAGAAATAAATAGGAACAGAAACGCGATCTGCGGAATGAAGATCACAATGCCACCAAGGCCGGGTACGATACCTTCTGCGATGAGGTTGGTAAAATCTCCGGCGGGGAGTGTGTTTTTCAGCCATTCGCTAAGAGATGCGAAGCTGCTGTCTATAAAATCCATGGGATAACTACTCCAGTCGAATATAGCCTGGAATATGAGTAATAGAATGCCAAAAAAGATCACATAACCCCAGAATTTATGAGTAAGGATCCTGTCCATACGGCTTCGAAGGTCTTTGGCGTTGGCGGTATCGATCACCATGGTTTCCTTCAACGCCTCATTGATAAATTTATAGCGGGCAATGGTTTCTTTTTGCTGAAGCCGTTTTAGGGTG
>CAJQNO010000026.1 GCA_905479745.1 uncultured Flavobacteriaceae bacterium
AATGCCCGGCACATTCATAGAATTATTGCACATTAACTAATTATTTTTATATCTTTAACCTTTAACTAAAAACAAACTTTAAGTCGATAGCAATGAAAAAATTATTTTCTATTATGGCGATTGCCGCGTTATTTTTCGCGGGTACATTCAACGCAAACGCAACAGCTGTTCAAACGATGCCAACTAACGTTCAGACATTGGTGACTTCAGCTACAGTAACATTTATACAAGATGAAGAAGCAGCAAGTGCCGAGGAACCTCAGGGATGGCATCAAGCCCTGAAACAACGTTTTATTGAAGGGGGTCCCGGATTTATGGGAATTGTATTGTTGTGTTTAATTCTTGGTCTAGCAATTGCTATCGAGAGAATTATATTCTTAAATCTTTCTACTACCAATACCAATAAACTGGCACAAAGTGTTGAGGACGCCCTCAATAGTGGTGGAGTAGAAGCTGCAAAGGAAGTTTGTAGAAATACAAAAGGTCCTGTTGCATCCATCTATTATCAAGGACTGGATAGAGCCGATGAAAGTATCGAGGCAGCAGAAAAAGCTGTTATCGGTTATGGTGGCGTTCAGATGGGACAGTTAGAAAAGAACGTTTCTTGGATATCATTGTTTATCGCACTTGCACCAATGCTTGGTTTCATGGGAACAGTAATTGGTATGATCCTCGCATTCGACAAAATTGAAGCTGCCGGGGATATGAACCCATCTCTTGTAGCCGGGGGTATAAAAGTAGCCCTTCTTACAACAGTATTTGGTTTGATAGTGGCGATCATCCTTCAGATCTTCTACAACTATATTATCGCGAAGATCGATAGTATCGTTAACAGCATGGAAGACGCATCAATTACCTTGATCGACATGTTGGTAGACTACAAAAACAAGAAGTAATTAATCCAAAACCAAAACAGAATGGGTTTACATAAAATATTAAAAATAGTTGCGCTCCTCCTTGCGGTTGCCGGTATTGTGTCTCTGGTCATGGTACTTTTAAACGGTGGTGGGCTTGATGCTCAACTTTATATAGCTTACATCACATTGGCATTAACTTTGTTTATTGTTCTTGTGTATGTATTGAAGGAGACTTTCTCCGGAAATTTGAAGAAAACACTGATGTCTGTTGGTGCCTTTTTGCTAGTCGTTATTATTGCGTATGTAATGTCTGAAGGCGTTGAGACCGAAATGCGAGATGGTGAAATGCTATCTGCAAGCGGCTCCAAATGGGTAGGCACAGGGTTGAATACGTTCTATATATTAGCCCTAGTGGCAATAGGATCGATGATTTATAGTGGAATTAAAAAAGCAACAACTAGATAATGGGCAGAAGAGCAACACCCGAGGTTAATGCAGGGTCCATGGCGGACATCGCCTTCCTATTATTGATCTTTTTCCTGGTAACTACTACCATTGAGAAAGACAAAGGGATTGCGCGACAACTGCCTCCCATTGAACCTCCCACAGAAGCTCCTCCTCTAATTAAAGAGAAGAACCTTTTCATAGTAAATGTGAATAAGGACGATCAACTCTTAGTGGAAGATAACCTAATGGAGCTAAAAGATCTAAGAAAAGCTGCTATCGACTTTCTGGATAATGGTGGTGCTCCGGCCGGAAGTCCGGAATACTGTAGCTACTGTAAAGGATCCAGAAGTCCGTCTTCTTCAGATAATCCTGAAAAGGCCGTGATCTCTGTTCAGAATGACAGACTAACGTCTTACGATATGTACATCAGGGTTCAAAATGAACTTGTTGCCGCATATAACTTTCTGCGGGATCGGGAATCTAAAAGACTCTATGGTGAAAATTTCGTATTTACCGAAATAAGTAAGCAGATTAATGAAGGAAGCTACAAAGGGAACGAAGAGGCCGCGAAGAAAAAACTCGAGACCATTCAGAAAATGTATCCTTTAAAACTTTCGGAAGCAGAGCCAAAAACCAAAGGACAATAAACGTAGAAGATTATGTCAAAATTTAAAAAGAAAAAAGGCGGCGAATTGCCCGCGATTTCAACAGCATCTTTGCCGGATATTGTATTTATGCTATTGTTCTTTTTCATGGTGGTAACGGTACTAAGAGACAACAACCTCCTTGTAAAGAATGAGCTTCCAAAAGCAGATCAGGTTGAAAAGCTGAAAAAGGATAGAGCCGTATATATTTATGCCGGGAAACCGAGTTCACGTTATCAGGAAGTCTTCGGAACAGAAGGTAGAATTCAGATAGGTGATAAGTATACAAGCATAGAGAATATTGGTTTAGCACTTGAAGAAGCCCGTCGTAAACTATTGCCCGAGTTACAGGACAAGGTTTATGTGGCCCTAAAAGTTGATAAAGAAACAAACTCCGGTTTGGTAAGTGATATAAAACAGGTCTTAAGAGAACGTAATCTTCTGAAGATCATATATATCACTACTCCCGGAAATGATCTGGGTAATTAATACCTGATAATAATTTATAAAACGCCCTGGCAATAAAGCCGGGGCGTTTTTGTTTTATATATTTTGAAATACCTTTATCTTTAGACAATGCAGCTGTCGAACAGAAATTTAACGCTTACCATCTTCTTATTATTCTGCTTAAGTAGTATAGCACAGGATAGTATTCCTTCTACGATTATAGACCCCGTATACCGGGAAGATCAATTTTATGTTGGTATTACATATAATGTAATTACCGATGTTCCTTCCGGAGTTTCTACAAGGGGGTTATCTGGAGGATTGCAATTTGGTTATTTACGGGATATGCCCCTAAATGAAAGACGAAATGTAGCTATTGCCGTGGGAGCCGGGTTAGTGATCGACAGGTTTGGACAAACCCTGTTTATTGGTGAATCGACCAATAATGAAACCATATTCAGTATTCTGGATGGCGATGTTGATTATAACTCCAATCGTTTTTCTACGTATACCGTAGAAGCCCCCATACAGTTTAGATGGCGAACCTCTACCGCTGGATCCTACAAATTCTGGAGAATCTATACGGGATTTAGAATTGGTTATACCTATTATTACAAAGCTATTTTCAAACAAACGGATAACAATGTGGAACAAACCGATATCCCCGAATTTGATCGACTGCGTTTAGGGGCCAGCCTTAGTTTTGGATATAATACGTTCAATTTCTACGTGTATTACAGCATAAATCCTTTTTTTAAAGACGCAATAACTGATTCCGGCCAAAATGTCGATTTCAGAACTGTGAAGGTAGGATTGATGTTTTATATCCTATAACCAGAAATTTAGCAAGATCAACTGAGGGATTATCCCCACGAAAAATCCTACTACCAATTCGGCCGGGCTGTGAGATTGGGTATGCAACCTGGACGAAGCCACCCAACCATTCGCTATAAAGATGATGATGATCCAGGTCAATAAATTAACCTTGAAATGAGCACTCAGGGCGATCAGGAACATGGTAACACCTCCTATACCCATTTGGTGCAGGCTTATTTTAATTTTAAAGAACACCAGTAATAAAGCGGTTATAGCCGAAAACAATACAGCAACAAAAAAATAATACAGCTCAGGATTCTCATAGGGATCGAAAACCATTTTAATGATCAGCAATAGCAAAACACATTGCAGCATAAGCGGTACTTTGCGTTCTTTCACATCTTCCAGCTGAATGCTGGATACCACATGTAGGTTTTTTAAAAGAAAATAAGTTACCAATGGAATGAGCAAAGTGATAATGCAAACGGCCATTATTTTGGCAAAAAGCAGGTCGGGCTCTACATAACGGGGGGTAATTATAAAATACAGAAGTGTTCCAAGGAGTGGCATCAATAACGGATGAAAGAGATATGCGCCAATTCGTAAGAAGATATTCATTAAATTTCTTTTCTAAGTCGAGCAACCGGCAGATCCAGTTGCTCCCGGTATTTTGCCACCGTTCGTCTCGCAATGGGATACCCCTTATCCTTAAGTATCTTAGCGAGTTTATCATCGGTAAGCGGTTTGCGCTTATTTTCTTCCGAAATCGTGATCTCGAGTATCTTTTTAATCTCTCGAGTGGATACATCCTCCCCCTGATCGTTTTTCATACTCTCGCTGAAAAATTCTTTGATGAGTTTGGTGCCGTAAGGGGTGTCTACATATTTACTGTTCGCAACCCGGGATACCGTAGACACATCCATGTCGATCTTATCTGCAATATCCTTTAGGATCATAGGTTTTAACTTTCGTTCATCACCACTAAGAAAATACTCCTGCTGATGATGCATAATGGCATTCATGGTCACATACAAGGTCTGCTGCCGTTGCTTGATCGCATCGATGAACCATTTTGCGGCATCCAGCTTCTGCTTGATGAACATAACAGCGTCTTTTTGAGATTTAGACTTATCCTTAGACTCCTTATAGCCTTTCAACATATTTGTATATTCCCGTGATACGTGAAGTTCGGGTGCGTTTCTGCCGTTAAGTGTTAACTCCAGTTCACCATCCACGATCTTGATCGTGAAATCCGGCACCACATGTTCTACCATACGGGTATTCCCCGAATACGTCCCTCCCGGCTTTGGATTTAAACCCTCGATCTCCTGAATGGCATCCCTTAACTGTTCTTCGGAAATGTCAAACTTATGGAGTAATTTCTTATAGTGTTTCTTTGTGAAATGATCGAAGGCTTCTTCTATGATCTTAGTAGCAAGATCGACATCGGCCGTACTTTCTTTGCGCTTTAACTGAATGAGCAAGCACTCCTGAAGGTTTCTGGAACCTACTCCTGCCGGATCAAGATCCTGGACTATATTCAGCACTTCTTCAATTTTTTCTTCTGATGTGTATACGTTTTGGGTGAAAGCCAGATCATCAACGATATCGCTTACATCCCGCCTGATATATCCGCTTTCGTCCACACTCCCCACAAGGAATCTGGCGATCTCCTCAGCTTCTTCATCCAAGCGATAGGTGTTAAGCTGTTGTAATAGATATTGATTAAAAGAAGTTCCCGAAGCATAAGGAGTTTGCTTGTCCTCGTCATCGGCAGAATAGTTATTAGCCGATAACTTATAGCTTGGAGTTTCATCATCACTTAGATAATCATCCACATTGATGTCTGTTTCGATAACTTCGGTGCCTTCGTCGTAATTATCATCATAAGAGTCATCATCAAAACCATCTTCAAAATTATCTCCCTCATCTTTTCCCCCTTCAAGGGCTGGATTTTCCTCCATTTCCTGCGAAATTCGCTGCTCGAAAGCCTGTGTTGGCAACTGTATAAGCTTCATGAGCTGTATCTGTTGCGGAGACAGCTTTTGAGATAATTTGAAGTTTAATTGTTGCTTTAACATAGGTTGAATATAGTGATATATAAATTTAAAAAAAACGGTCTACTTTACAGGGAAAGTGTACCGTTTTTAATAAAAGCTTGTGATTTTTCTAAGGCTTTAAATAAACGATTCGAGCACGGCCGGAACTTAATTAAAATTTAGAATTCTGCATTTCCGGGAGTTCTTGGGTAAGGGATCACATCCCGTATGTTCCCCATCCCGGTAACGAACTGTACCAATCTTTCGAAACCTAGCCCAAATCCACTGTGCACACAGGTTCCAAATTTTCGAAGGTCCAGATACCAGTACAATTCTTCGGCAGAGATGTCCATAGCCTTCATCTTTTCCAACAGCACATCGTAACGCTCTTCCCGTTGCGAACCTCCAACGATCTCACCTATGCCCGGAAATAACACGTCCATAGCTCTCACCGTCTTGCCATCGTCGTTCAATCGCATATAGAATGCTTTGATCTTCGCAGGGTAATCAAAAAGGATCACGGGACATTTAAAGTGCTTTTCAACAAGAAAACGCTCGTGTTCACTCTGCAGATCGGCGCCCCATTCGTCTATGAGAAACTTGAATTTTTTCTTCTGGTTAGGTTTACTTCGTTTTAGGATATCAATGGCCTCGGTATACGTTACCCGCTTGAAGTTATTTTCGATGATGAAATTTAGTTTATCCCTAAGGGTCATCTCGCTGCGTTCGGCTTGTGGCTTATTCTTCTCTTCCTGCAAAAGTCTGTTTTCCAGAAACTCCAGATCGTCTGCACAGTTGTCCAGAGCGAATTTTACCACATATTTTATAAAATCCTCGGCGAGATCCATATTGGCATCCAGATCGAAGAATGCCATCTCAGGCTCGATCATCCAGAATTCGGCCAGGTGACGGGAGGTATTACTGTTTTCTGCTCTGAAAGTGGGTCCAAATGTGTACACTTTTCCCAACCCCATTGCATAGGTCTCGGCTTCTAATTGACCGCTAACAGTTAAATTGGATTCCTTTTCAAAAAAGTCTTGCTTAAAATCAACCTCGCCTGCTTCGTTAAGTGGTGGGGATTTAGGATCCAGAACGGATACCCTGAACATCTCACCGGCTCCTTCCGCATCACTTCCCGTGATAATTGGTGAATGGAAATAATGGAAATTGTTCTTCTGAAAATATTCATGAACCGCAAATGCCAATTTTGATCGTACCCTCATAATAGCTCCGAAGGTGTTGGTGCGAATTCTTAGGTGCGCCTGTTCTCTTAGAGTTTCAAGGGTGTGGCGCTTCGGACTTAAAATCGTTAGTTTCACTTCCTCAGGATCGGCCTCTCCCAGGATTTCTATTTTTTTAACCTGTATTTCAACATCTTGCCCCTGTCCCAAACTAGCTACTAATTCACCGGTTACCGCTATTGCAGCACCAACTGTTATTTTATCGAGTAACTTTTCATCGAAGTTTTCGAAATCGACTACGCATTGGAGATTCTTGATCGTTGAACCATCATTTAAGGCAATAAATCGATTGCTTCTAAACGAACGTACCCATCCCTTAACCGTTATTTCGATAGCGGCAGGCTTACTTGTCAATATCTTACTAATTTCAATATGCTGCATGTATATAGTTTTGAAGGCGTAAAGATACTTTTTAGTTAGAAAACCAACAACAAATCAGGAGTCCTCTTCTAGTTCATCTTCCTGGTCCGGAATGATCTTTAAGGCTGGCTTTCTCAAGGTTTCCTTGTTGGCAATATTTCTTTCCAGTGATAATAGTAGTGACGGTAGTAAAAGTAAATTCGCCAGCATCGCAAACAATAATGTGGCCGAAACCAGAGCTCCCAGAGCTACAGTTCCTCCGAAACTGGAAATGGTAAATACCGAAAATCCGAAGAACAAAACAATGGAGGTATAAAACATACTTACCCCGGTCTCTCTTAATGCTGCGTACACAGATCTTTTTATCTTCCAGTTACTGGCAATGAGTTCCTGCCGGTACTTCGCTAGAAAATGTATAGTATCGTCTACGGATATCCCAAATGCAATACTGAATACAAGAATAGTTGACGGTTTTATTGGTACGCCCAGGAATCCCATAAGTCCTGCCGTGATGAGAAGTGGGAGCAGGTTGGGAATAAGAGAAACCAAAATCATTCGGAAACTACGAAACATCCATGCCATAAATATAGCGATCAACAATACGGCCAGGGATAATGAAATAATAAGATTGCGCACTAGGTATTTGGTGCCTTTCTGAAAGACAAGTGCTTTCCCTGTAACAGTAACTTCGTAACGGTCTTCGGGGAAGATCTTGGCAATTTCCGCAAGTAAGTCTTCTTCTATACGGTCGAAACGCTCTGTTTCGGTATCCTTCATAAAGGTAGTAATTCGGGCAAATTGTCCGGTGGAATCCACGTAAGACGAGAGCAAATTAGCACTCTCGGCACTACTTTTCGCATTAGACAAAATAAAGGTGCGTTCCTGGCTGTTGGGCAGCTGATAATATTCGGGATTGTTGTTATAAAATGCTTGTTTAGAGTATTTCACCAATTCGGCTATAGAAATAGGCCTCGCAAATTCGGGAATGTCGTTGATATATTCCTGAAGCTCATCAATTCGTCTAAGAGTAGCCAGTTTCATTCACCTTTCTTTCGTTTGGTGTCCACCATTATTTCGAGTGGCATGATGCCCTCGTATTCGGCTTCGTAGAATTTTATATCACTGTAAAATTCTTTTGTTTTAGGCATGTCCTCAATAAGACTCCCGGAAATATGAATATTATAAATTCCAATGATACTGGCGCATAGCAGTACTATTGCCGATACATAGATCGCAATACGGTGCTCCTTTACCATACGCTCCATCCATTTCACGAATCTCCCAATCCATTTTTTATTGAGGTGCTTCAGATGCTTGTATTTTGGCACTGCCATATAACTGTACACAATCGGAATGATGAATAAACTAAGCAGGAAAATGGCAATGATATTGATCGATGCCACTGCACCAAACTCTTTCAGAAGTTTGCTATTGGTAAGCATGAAAGTGGCAAAACCGGATGCCGTGGTCACATTGGTCATCAAAGTAGCATTACCTACCTTACTAATAACTCGTTGGAGCGATTTGGCCTGGTTGCCGTGATTTTTTATCTCCTGCTGATATTTATTTATGAGAAAGATACAGTTGGGGATACCAATAACGATGATAAGCGGAGGTATTAATGCGGTAAGGACTGTGATCTCGTAATGTAGCAAACCCAGAATTCCGAAGGCCCACATAACCCCGATGATCACCGTAACCATCGAAATTAGAGTAGCCCTGAAGGATCTGAAAAAGAAAAAGAAGATCAGCGAAGTTACTAATAAGGCAGCGCCTATAAACATCCCGATCTCATCTATGATATTTTGTGAGTTTAGGGTCCGAATGTACGGCATCCCGGAGGTATAGACATTAATTCCGGTTTTAGTTTCGAACTCATTTATACGAGGAACCAGCACCTGATCTATAAAATCCTTTCTCACCGAAGTATTTACAATATCCTTGTTGAGGTAAATTGCTGTGCGCACCGAGCTTTTGTCCGGACTGTAGATCAACCCGTTATAGAATGGTAACTTATTGAAAAGTTCATACTTATAGCGGGCCAGGTTCTCTTTGGTAAATACCGTATCCTGAATAAATGGGACCAGTTCAAAACCTTCCGAGTCTTTTTGCTTCTGAAGTTTTTTAAGATCACCGATCGAAAGGGTAAGGTCAACTTCGGGAGCCTTCCGAAGATCTTCAGATAACAGATTCCATTCGGTAAAATTTGCCGGGGTAAATAAAGCAGTGTCCTTTACTCCAAGAACGATGAGGTTTCCTTCCTCCCCAAATTCGTCCAGGAATTTATTATACTGAACATTAACCTCATGGTCGTCTGGAAGAAGATTCGCTTCGGTATAAGTAAACCGCATATATTTCCACTGGGAAGCGAGTAATACCGTAATTACACCAATTAAAATAAGGAGTAAGGTGCGGTTACGCAGAATAAATCTTGCAACTGCACTCCAGAATCCAATACTGAATGCTTTGTCCAAACCCGGCTTAATTTACGGTCGCGCAAAGGTATTAAAAACCCTTGTACATACGTTGTTAAGGAGTTTATAATTTAAGGTAGAAAGTAAACTTAAATGAGATATTATCCTCGAAGTCGGGGAGATGATAAAAGCCGTAACGGTATGCAAAGCTCAACCCAAAACCGAACAATAAACGATTAAGTTCCAGGCCCGATTCTGAATAAAAGTTTTCCAGAGTATTAAATGGGATGCCCAGATGTCGATCTGGATTAGACATATCACCAACGGCGTGACGACTTATCAAAACAAGTTCCGGTTGGAAGAATTCGGAAAAATAAAATCTTCTTAAACTGTGCTTTACTTGTAGCGTTAACAATTGATCCGAAAAGAACTCTCCAAAGTACATGGTTTCAAAACTTCGCCTACCTGCCACCGAAAATCGCTGAAGGATCTCGTCTTTAGTTGGACTGTTGGGATACGCATGAAAAAGATGAGTTAGTGGAATATCCCCGGTAGCATAATCTCCTTCAAGCAGAATATTGGTAGAAGAAAGATTGGTGCGCTTGATATAATAATCGAGCTTCAGGCCAAATTTGGTATAGGTAAAGTCACTACCACCTATACCGGGAAAACTTTGTGTAACCTGAGCACTTATCTTGGGGAACCCATCAAAATACTCAACACGGCCATCGTCTATGGTTATGAATTTGGTTTTCGGACTCACACGTATAGATGCGGTTACTTCGGAAGTTTCGTAAGCGCTATATACCGTCCCGTTATCTACGAACTGGTAGTCCTCTATCTGGTCAATCTTAGTATGTCCTACCCTTAATTCCCCCAACATCTTTGGTGAGAACTCATGCTGAACATTAGTCATGATAGTGCGGTACTTATAAAACTGTGTCACATTGAGTAAACGTGGCTCGAATACAGAATATACCCGGTCATCGGTGAGAAATTTCATAGTACCTATTTCCCTAATATCATCAAAATAATAGGAGTTGATCCAGGTGTTGTGTTCCTTGTTAACCCGTACACTTCCTCCCATACTGAATTTAAAATCTTCGTCTTTAAATCCGCGGGCAATGTATCCTCCGATTTTAAAGTTTTCGAATAATCTCTCATTGGTAATGCCTCCAAAACCAAGGCGAAACCCTTCATAATTATTGTATTTTATAAAGTAGCGCAGATCAATGTCGAAGAATCCCAAGGGATAAAATCCAGTCTTAAACGGACTGCTTTTCTGCTCGGGTTTGGTTGCGGTTGTATCCTGCTGTGTCTGGATGGCCGGCTGTTGTGCATTCATTATAAAAGGCACTAGCATTAATAATACTAAGAGGTACAGGCGCATGGATTTACAAACGATAGATAACAGGTTAAATTATGAAGAAAGCGGCATATTAGCCGCTTTTTTCAATTGTGTACAATGTACTTATAATAATTAGACGGTCATGATCTCTTTTTCTTTCACACTGAAGATTTCGTCGATCTTCTTGATGTGGTAATCGGTCATTTCCTGAATATCAATTTCCAGATTGGATTTCATGTCCTCAGAAATATCAAGTTCCTTAATTTCGTTCATAGCATTTTTTCGGTCATTTCGTACCCCGATCTTCGATTCTTCCGCTTCGTGCTTGGCTTGCTTGGCAAGTTCTTTTCTACGCTCCTCGGTTAAAGGGGGTACATTTATAATAACACTTTCGCCATTATTCATAGGATTAAATCCCAGATTTGCAACCATAATTCCCTTTTCGATATCTGGGATCAAAGATTTTTCCCATGGCTGGATGGATATTGTCATCCCGTCCGGAGTATTTACGTTAGCGACCTGATTTAATGGAGTAGGAGTACCGTAATAATCTACCATGACCGAAGAAACCATTGATGGAGAGGCCTTTCCTGCTCTGATGTTGACTAACTTCTTCTCCAGGTGCTTTAATGCATTACCCATGGTCTCCCTGGTACTGTCTACGATGAATTTAATTTCTTCTTCCATGATTTAAAATTTTAAGGATCCTTTTCAAAAATCAAACCAAAGTTACAAATTTACTTTTGTGCCAATATTTTCTCCCGATACCACCTTGTACAAATTTCCCTTGGTGTTCATATCGAACACAATAATTGGTAATTCGTTTTCCTGACTCAACGTGAAGGCTGTAGTGTCCATAACCTTTAGTCCTTTTTGAAGCACATCCTCGAAACTAATGTTGTCAAACTTGGTAGCATCCAGGTTCTTTTCAGGATCGCTGGTGTAGATACCATCCACTCGGGTTCCTTTCAGAATTACTTCTGCGCCAATCTCTATTGCTCGAAGAACGGCAGCCGAATCTGTAGTAAAATACGGATTTCCTGTTCCACCTCCAAAGATTACAACGCGGCCTTTTTCGAGATGTCTTATTGCTTTTCGCCTTATAAAGGGTTCGGCTACTTCATTTATTTTAATGGCACTTTGTAATCGTGTGGGTATATCTTCGTCTTCCAGGGCACTTTGTAAAGCAAGGCCATTTATAACAGTGGCCAGCATCCCCATATGATCTCCCTGTACCCGGTCCATACCGCGACTAGCCCCGGCTAATCCTCTAAAAATGTTTCCGCCGCCAATTACTACGGCAACTTCTACACCTTTATCGGTTATTTCTTTGATCTCCTTAGCGTATTCCTGTAATCGATCGGGATCTATTCCATATTGTCTGCTTCCCATAAGGGCTTCACCAGAGAGTTTTAATAGAATTCTTTTGTATTGCATAGTGGTTTTTATTCCAGCAAAAATAGCGAAAATTATGCATGAATTTTGAATTATAAATTCACAAATCCAATAGATTCTCAAACAATTTCAGCTTTTCTAACGATTTAAATCTAAGTTATCCTTTGTACCTGGTCTACATGGAATTATTTAATTGATTTGTTTCTCACTTGATGTTTTAAATACAATTCCTATTTTTATACTTGATTCCCCTCTAATGAAATATAAAACCATGACCATGAATAAATTGACCAGCCTTCTTGTGTTGCTGGTCCTTATTTCCTGTAAGGAGAAAGGACTTGACACAAAATTAATAGCCGCCAAGTATTATCAAGGAGTTGTAAAGGTGGTACTATTCGATCCAGAACTGGAGAAAATAGAGGCAGGAAAAGGCTATCTCAGCCGAGGGTCTGGATTTATTGTTACAGAAGACGGCTACCTCTTCACCAACAAACATGTGGTAGAAACCAGCGTTAAAGGTTATCTGGATTACGATATCACCGAAAACAACGTAAAGAAATCAACTATTTCGGTTTATTCAGATGAAATAGTGCAGAGCAAAGATCTGCTTAAGGTATATAATGCCGGTTATACTGTGCCGGTAATTCAGGTTTTTCACGGACAAGGGGAGAACGATTACGACCTGTACATTGCGGAAGTAATTTCTATAGGTACCGGGACCTACGATGGTGCCATGCTAAAAATTGTAAGTGACATGGAAGGTAATCCGGTTCGCCGAAAATTCACTACAGTTCCTATAGGGAACTCAGATAATGTTAGCCAGGGAGAAAAACTATGTGTGTACGGATATCCTGCACAATATAAAGGAAATGCAGATCTCATGATGAAAGACCTTAGTACCATTAGTGTTGGTATCATGAGCGGGAACGACTATGTTCTTAATTCAGATTACGGCTATATAAAAACAGATGCCGAAATTCATCCGGGGAATAGCGGAGGCCCTGTTTTTAATGAAGAAAATAAAGTTATTGGGATTGCCACTGCCAAGGGTAGATCTACCGGAATTGGGTTGGTTGGCGGGATCAATGGGATGTATTATATCTCGGCTATAGACAGTAAAGCGCATAGCAAACTAATAGCAAACGGACTATCACTTCCAAGCAGATCTTCTTCAATAAATACAGTAAAAGGAACTAAACAACCCATAAAAACGGTAAAGGAGATCAACGACCTTATTGCTGCACGAACTAAAAAACCGTTATCCCCTCCATCTACCTCAACCGGCGATTATTATGTGAAATCCCAGATATTCTTTTCACATTTATCTCCCGCTAAAAATGAAAACCTGATCCCTAACAAAACCAAGCGATATAAATCGTTCAATATCGATAAAACAGCGGGCGGGACCATTTGGTTTTATGTAGATAATTACCCAAACAAACTTAACACCTCGAAAATATCGGTATTGATCGACAAAGAAACCAGTCCCGGAGTATATACTAAGTACAGGGATTTTGCTGTAACAGTTAATCCTTCGCACGACATCAAGTACTTCGACGTACATTTCTACGATGAAGGAAAGTTCAGGATAAGAGCATATTCTAATGAGTTGAAATATATAAATACATCTTATCTAACCCTATCATATTTTAAATAGAGGTATAAAAAAAGCCGTGATATCAAAATCACGGCTTTTTTTATTATTTGATGTGTCTTAAGACAGGGAAACTCGTTCGAAGTTAACTACTTCAACGTCCCCATAGGATTTCACATATTCGGCAACAGATTGCTTTTCATCTTTGATAAAATTCTGGTCAAGCAGACATTGCTCTTGATCCAGAGTAGTATTATCGGCGATGAAACGCTCCAGTTTTCCAGGTACGATTCTGTCCAGGATCTGTTCCGGTTTTCCTTCAGCGATCAATTCAGCCTTGATATCTGCCTCGGCCTGTGCAAGTACCTCATCGGTAAGTTGTGCTCTGGAGATATATTTAGGAACATTTTTCAAAGTTTTACCTAAACGACCTAATTCTATATTATCCTTTTCGATCACAGCAATGCGAGCTTCAGTTTCTGAAGCGATAAAATCTGCATCGAAATCTTTGTATGATAAGGTAGTAGCACCCATAGATGCAATTTGCATAGCAAGGTCCTTAGCTAATACGTCAACGTTATCAACCTCTGCTGAAAGTCCTACTAAAGCTGCGATCTTGTTACCGTGAATGTACGAACCAACATAAGGAGCTTCAAGGGTTTTATACGCCCCGATCTCAATTTTTTCTCCAATTACACCGGTTTGCTCGGTAAGTTTTTCTTCCACGGTCATCCCGTCGAAATCTGCAGCCATGAACTCTTCTTTAGAAGAAGTTCCAAGGGCGATCTCGGCCATTTTATGTGCCATAGCAACATAATCATCATTCTTGGCAACGAAATCGGTCTCACAGTTGAGTGATACAATAGCACCTTTTGTGTTACTGTCGTTTACCTTCGCAATAACAGCACCTTCACTAGAATCACGATCGGCTCTTTTTTCTGCAATTTTCTGTCCTTTTTTTCTAAGGATCTCAATTGCTTTATCAAAATCACCTTCTGCCTCGACCAATGCCTTTTTACAGTCCATCATTCCGGCTCCGGTTTTTTGTCTTAATTCGTTTACCATTGCGGCGGTAATCTTAACCATTTCCATAGTGTTTTGTGTTATGAATTTAAAAAGTTGTTCAATTGATCCTACAGTATAAGATCAAACAACCTGAATACTTTATCTTTTTGTTATTCTTCTTCTTCGCCGGCAGCGACAGCTTTAGCTTTGGCCTTGGCAGGAGCGGCAACTTTAGGCTCATCACCTTCAGCGGCTTTTCCGTTCTTGCGTTCAGCAAGTCCTTCAATAATTGCTTCCGATACTCTGGAAACGATTTTGTCTATCGACTTAGAAGCATCGTCATTGGAAGGAATCACATAATCGATCTCACGTGGATCACTGTTTGTGTCTACCATAGCGAAAATAGGGATGTTTAATTTCTGAGCCTCTTTTACAGCAATGTGTTCGCGTGTAGTATCTACAATGAACAGCGCACCGGGCAGACGACTCATATCACTAATCGAACCTAAGTTTTTCTCAAGTTTCGCACGTGTACGATCCACTGCTAATCGCTCCTTCTTGGATAGCGTATTAAAAGTTCCATCCTGTTTCATACGATCGATCATCGCCATTTTCTTCACAGCCTTTCTAATGGTTACGAAGTTTGTAAGCATTCCACCTGGCCATCTTTCTGTGATATACGGCATGTTGGCATTGCTCGCTTTGTCTGCCACGATGTCTTTTGCCTGCTTTTTGGTAGCAACGAAAAGGATCTTACGGCCGCTGGCAGCGATCTTTTTCATAGCTTCACTAGCTTCTTCAAGCTTAGCAGCAGTTTTGTAAAGGTTTAGGATGTGGATCCCGTTACGCTCCATATAGATATACGGGGCCATGTTAGGATTCCATTTTCGGGTAAGGTGTCCAAAGTGTACACCAGCGTCAAGTAATTCTTTGACTTCTTTGTTGTTTGCCATTTTGTTTTAGTTTACGTTCCTGTTTAGATAGCAACCTGTTCGATTTCCGACTTAGGTTTAGATGCTAAACTAACATCCCACCGGCAGGCGGGAATAACAGCTTAATAATAAAATATGAACTTATAACCTTGTTTGGGTACTCCATAAGGAATACCCAAACAGGTTGAAAATTTTAACGTTTAGAGAACTGGAATTTCTTACGCGCTTTCTTCTGTCCGAATTTCTTACGCTCCACCATTCTCGGGTCTCTTGTTAACAGACCTTCTGGCTTTAAGATGCTTCTGTTTTCCTCATCTAGTTCACACATTGCTCTGGATAAAGCTAGTCTAACAGCTTCAGCCTGCCCTGTGATCCCTCCTCCAAATACATTAACATTAATGTCGAAATTATCCACATTATTAGTTAAAGCAAGAGGTTGCTTCACTTTATACTGTAAAGTTGCAGTAGTGAAGTATTTATCCATGTCGCGTTTGTTCACGGTAATATTACCCTTTCCTTCTGTAAGGTATACACGCGCAACTGCAGTTTTTCTTCTTCCTATTTTATGAATAGTCTCCATGCTTACTTCTTGTCGTTAAGGTTAATGGTTTTAGGTTTCTGTGCTTCCTGGCCATGCTCTGTTCCGGCATATACTTTCAGGTTTCTGAAAAGTTCGGCTCCTAATTTATTCTTTGGAAGCATTCCCTTTACAGCTTTTTCTACAACACGGGTAGGATCTTTTCGGAAGAGCTCACTGGCAGTTAAACTGCGCTGTCCTCCTGGATATCCGGTGTGACGGATATACGTTTTCTGTTCCCACTTGTTCCCACTAAGATTAATCTTTTCAGCATTGATAATAATAACATTGTCACCACAATCCACATGAGGCGTGAAATTTGGCTTGTGTTTTCCGCGAAGTAATTTAGCGACTTCGCTCGCAAGACGACCCAATGCTTGCCCGTCCGCATCAACCAACAACCACTCCTTATTTACAGTGTTCTTGTTAGCAGATACTGTTTTGTAACTTAATGTGTCCATTTAGTTTTTTGTCAAATAGTTAATAAACATTGTTTCCCTTCAAAAAGGGCTGCAAATGTACTACTATTTATTTGAAAAACAAGAGGTCGTTGGATATTTTAGCCTCAGGTAAATGCCCTTTTAAAAAGTTAAAAATTTATTAATTAACAATTAAAGGTGTCACTTCTCTGTTTAACTTATGTCATTCATTCATCAATCAACAACTAATCAGTATGTCAATCCTCCGATCGTTATACCTGGTCATGGGTATAATATGTTTTCAGCCATTATTCGCACAAGAACAATCAACTACAGACAGTATTCAGGTAAATTACGAAAAACGAGTCTACACCACTACCTCGGTTGCAGACCGGGAACCCATTAAAATAGACGGTATCCTGGACGATGCGGCCTGGGACGCAGTAGAATGGACCACAGATTATGTGGAGAACCAACCCGATATCGGTACTGCACCAACCGAGCAAACCAAAATGAAGATCGTTTACGATGATAAGAATATTTATTTTGCTTTCAGATGTTACCAAAAAGATCCTTCTACCATCGAAAAACGTATGGGGAGACGGGACGATTTCCCAGGAGACTGGGTTGAAGTTAACATTGATAGCTATAACGATGATCGTACCGGGTTCTCCTTTACGGTCTCGGCTTCTGGGGTGAAAGGAGACGAATTTATCTCCAATAATGGAAATAACTGGGACTCCAGTTGGAACCCCATCTGGTATACAGACACCAATATAGACGACGAAGGCTGGACCGCCGAAATACGTATTCCCTTAAGTCAGTTGCGATTTGGCAACGACGACGAACAGGTATGGGGGATCCAATCTACAAGACGATACTTTAACAACGAGGAACGTTCGTTGTGGCAACCCGTACCGCCAAGTCCGCCGGGATGGGTAAGTGAATTCGGGATTTTAAAAGGGATAAAAGGCATAAAACCACAAAAACAGCTGGAAATTCAACCCTATACCGTTGCCCAGTTGGATACTTACGAAGAAATGCCCGGAAATCCGTTTAGAGATGGAAGTGATACCAAACTCACGGCTGGCCTGGATGCTAAGATCGGAGTCACAAACGACCTTACCCTGGACCTTACCATTAACCCGGATTTCGGACAAGTAGATGCCGACCCCGGAGCCATTGCACTGGACGGGTTCGAGATCTTCTTCCAGGAACGAAGACCTTTTTTTGTAGAGAATAAAAATGTGTTCGACTTCACCGTTGGAGGTGGGGCAGATAATTTGTTCTTTTCAAGGAGGATTGGCCGAACTCCGCAGGGATACACAACCGCCGATGCCAGTATGGGCGAGTTCGAAGATTTCCCAAACAATACAACCATTTTAGGTGCAGCCAAATTTAGTGGGAAGACCAAGAATGGTTGGGCACTCGGCCTCCTGGAAAGCGTTACTTCAAAAGAATACGCAGAGATAAAACTCAATTCAGATCCGGAAGTTCTCGAAAACCTGGAACAAAGAGGAATGCCGCGTGAGGAGCTAGTAGAGCCTTTAACCAATTATCTGGTGGCCAGAGCCCAAAAGGATTTTAATGAAAACAACTCTTATGTGGGTGGGATCATTACTGCTACGAACCGAAAACTGGAGGATAATCTAGACTTTTTAAGAGAAAGTGCCTATACAGGAGGGATCGATGCCCTGCATAACTGGAAGGAACGTAAATATTATGTAACAGGAAAATTCACTTTCAGTACGGTAAAAGGTAGTCCAGAGGCGATAGAGAATACCCAAACCTCTTTAACACATTTGTTCCAGCGTGTAGATGCAGATCATGTGAGTGTGGATCCAACAAGAACTTCCCTAACCGGAACGGGTGGAAGCTTTGAAATAGGCGGCCGAAGTGATAATGGAAACTGGCGTTATAATACAGGTGGAAATTTTCGATCGCCCGAATTAGAATTGAATGATATCGGATTCCTAAGGCAGGCGGATCAAATAAGTCAGTATGCCAATATCAGGCGTATCTGGAACAAGCCAACAAGTTGGTTCAGGCAAGCTAATATTGGTTTAAACCAGTCCAGCCAATACGATTTTGAAGGTAACTATAACCGCATTCAGTATGAAATATTTAGTTATGTGAACTGGAAGAATAACTGGTGGTCCGAATTTGGAGCAGCTCATAAACCAAGGATTTATTCCAATACCGTGTTAAGAGGTGGGCCAAGATGGCGCTGGAATGAAGAGAATTTCTTCTACTTTTTCTCCGGAACCGATAGCAGGAAGAAGTTTAATATGCATGCCGGTTATGTACATTCGGAAGCGAAACAGGATAATTTCTCATTCAAAAGATATGTATTGAGATTTTTCTATCAACCCCTAAATTCCCTTAGTCTCAGCCTGGTGAACGAATATCAGCAAAGCCCTAACAAGACACAATATGTAACTCAAACCAGTTTTAATGGAACACCGCGCTACATTTTGGGAGAGATCGATAATGAGTCTCTTAGTTCTACATTACGCGTAAACTATAATATCAATCCTAATCTCACCATACAGTATTACGGACAACCTTTCATCTTTAAAGCTAAATTTTCCAACTTTAATTACGTTACCGATCCTATGGCTAAAAACCTGAACGATCGTGTTGCCTGGTACAACGGAAACCAAATAAGTTTTGCAGACGGGGTCTATAACGTAGACGAAGACGGGGACTCCGCGGTTGATTATTCCTTTGGAAATCCAGATTTTGCATTTGTACAGTTCAGGTCCAACCTGGTCTTGCGATGGGAATACATCCCGGGCTCCGAAATATTTCTGGTTTGGTCGCAGGGTATTACCGGCTTGGGCGATGTAAACAATAGTTTTGGAACTATTATCGATAATCAATTGCTGAGCGAAAGACCACAAAACACTTTCCTAATAAAAGCAACGTACAGATTTGTGTTATAGACTGACTGTAAAGGTGAATACGTTTCATCTTTAAATAGTGTATTTCATCGATAAATGAGTGTGGCTGTCGAAAACCAATTTTCGATCAGCCACTTTTTTTTGGAGTCTGTTTCCTACAACATACATTTGCTTCACAACTAAATAATAAAGTTGATGAAAAATACTTTTTTTGCCCTTTTGTTGATCACATCATGTAACCTACTTGCCCAGGTTGGTATCGGGAATACAGAGCCTCAGGCTGCCCTGGATGTCCAATCTGGATCACAAGGTGTTCTCCTGCCCAGAGTGGCGTTAACCTCGGTAACAGATAATGTTACTGTGGTTAACCCCAAAGGTGGCGGACTCGCCGAAAGTACCCTAGTTTATAATACAGGAGCAGCTGGTCTAACCCAGGCGGGTTTCTACTACTGGACCGGTAGCGAATGGACACAACTTGCAGATAATTCCCCAAAAGTTTATGTAGGGAAGGCTATTATAACAGGTACAGGAAACCTGGTTGTAAGTGGCCTTCCTTTTCAACCCTCAAGTGTATCGATCACTGCATTTTCTAATGTTGAATCCTACACCTTGAATAGCGATAATGGGGTTGGAAATAATAATTCAGGAATTGCAAATGCGTACGGATATATGAAGGGTTTTGCCAGGGACGCTTCTGGAACTATCGATCAGCAGGTGATTTACGGTGGTGGGTCCGGGAATTCAATTAATGATATATCCCGCTATGCATCGCCCAGTCATTGTGTTGGATTGAGATATTCCAATCAGAACGGAGATTCTCTCGGAATAACCAGTGCAAAACTTACCTCATTCAATTCGGATGGATTCACCTTAAATGTCGATTCTTACGCAGACAGTGTAGTGATCCTGTTCGAAGCTCACATATAGACTCAGTTTTTTAGAATCAATGGATAAAGACAATTTTAATTTGTATCAATTATTTGTAACTTGCCAAATTCTTAATAGGTGATGTATGACTTTCAAGTCCTTATTTTTATTACTATTCAGCACTCTCTTTATAGTATCCTGCTCCAAAGATGATTCGAACGAGGAAACAAATATGCTTCCTTTAGCTCCTCCACTTATTGTTGGTAATTGGAGGATTTCAGAATTTAATATTTCCAATCCTGGGGATTTTAATGGAGATGGAATGACAACAACAGCAGTTCACACTGAATTAACTTGCTATCAACATGAATTAACTATTAACGAAGATGGTACGTTTGTAGAAACATCAACAAATATCATAGTTAATTTTGGACCAAATGGAAATATAACATCAGCGGATTGTGATGTTGCTATACCGAGAAATGGGACTTGGGAACTTAGTAATAATGAATTGGCTCAATATTATAACTACCTAGACAGTATTATCTATCATCCGGTTGAAATATCGCAGGACCGCCTTATCCGTCTCGGAATGGATACCCCACCTGTTTTTGGGACCATTGAATTGATCTTTGACCGTCAATAGCAATTAATGAGCCTCTAACCAATTCTCGCCTAATCCGATCTCAACTTCCAGCGGCACGGCAAGTTTATAAGCTCCTTCCATTTCGGCTTTAATCATTTGGCGCAGCTCTTCCAATTCGGGTTTATAGGCATCGAAAACCAGTTCGTCATGAACCTGCAGGAGCATTTTACTTTTAAAATTCTTTTCTTCCAGCTTTTTGTGAATGTTGATCATCGCGATCTTTATAATATCGGCTGCACTTCCTTGTATGGGTGCATTTACCGCATTTCTTTCGGCCGCGGCACGTACTACGGCATTACTGCCATTTATAGCGTTTAAATATCGCCTACGTCCTAATACGGTTTGCACATACCCATGTTCCCGCGCAAACTCGATCTGATCGCTTATATAATCGCGTAGCTTAGGATAGGTTTTGTAATAGGTTTCAATAAGTTCTTTGGCTTCCGTTCTTGAAAGATCGGTTTGATTGCTAAGCCCAAATGCCGAAACCCCGTAAATAATCCCAAAGTTAACGGTCTTTGCATTCCCACGCTGCTCCCGTGTTACCTCCTTTATAGGGATATTAAACACTTTAGCAGCTGTAGAGGCATGAATATCTTCTCCGTCCCTAAATGCCTGAATCATATTTTCCTCTTCACTCAGTGCAGCTATAATGCGTAACTCAATCTGTGAATAATCGGCAGCCAGTAAAATATGGTCTTTATCTCTGGGAATAAATGCTTTCCGCACTTGCCGGCCTCTTTCGGTTCGGATAGGAATATTTTGCAGATTTGGGTTGTTGCTACTAAGCCTGCCGGTGGCTGCCACCGTTTGCATATAATCCGTATGGACTCTGCCGGTGGAGGGTTCTACCTGTCCGGGTAAGGCGTCCACATAGGTGCTTTTTAGCTTTGAAAGTCCGCGATATTCCAGTACATCTCGAATGATCTTATGATCTTTCGCTAGGTAGGAGAGCACATCTTCGGCCGTAGAATATTGTCCGGTCTTGGTCTTTTTAGGCTTATCCACCAGTTTCAACTTATCAAATAAGATGTCACCCAATTGCTTTGGGGACCCAATATTAAACTCTTCCCCTGCCTCCTTGTAGATTTCCATTTCTAGTCGCTTGATATCCTTATCCAGTTCTACAGATAAGCCTTTTAAGAAATTTTCATCCAGGTTTATTCCTTCCAATTCCATGTTCGCCAGTACCCTTAGCAATGGGATCTCGATCTCATCAAATAATTTTTGGGTATTCGCTTCTCCCAGTTCTTTTTCAAAATGTTCTTTCAGCTGCAATGTGATATCGGCATCTTCAACCGCATATTCGGTTTGCTGCTCTAACGGGACTTCCCGCATGGACAATTGATTCTTACCCTTTTTACCAATTAATTCTGTAATAGAAACAGGGGTATAATTTAGATAGGCTTCTGCAAGGACGTCCATATTGTGGCGCATATCGGGGTTGATAAGATAGTGAGCCAACATGGTATCGAATAATTTTCCTTTTACATCAACCTTGTATTTGGCCAGTACCTTTATATCGTATTTTAAATTCTGACCAATCTTCTCGATGCCTTCATTTTCGAAGAAGGGCCGTAGGCTCTCCATAAGTTTACAGGCTTCCTCGAAATCTTCGGGAAACGGCAGGTAGAATCCTTTTCCGGTTTCCCAGCTAAAGGCAATTCCTACCAATTCGGCCGTAAGCGGATTAAGGCCGGTGGTTTCGGTGTCGAAACACACGCTTTTCTGATTGTTTAAATTCTGAAGAAATAATTTTGTTCCCATCCCCGGTTGTACGGTTTGATAGAAATGCTCTATATCGTTGATGGTATTTCGGGAATTATATTTTTTTTGTGTTGCTTCTGAAGGTTCCCCGTCCCCTCCAAATAAGGAGAACTGGCCCGCGCCTGCCGCTGTCGGGCTGGCTTTTGTAGGAGTTGGTTTTTCTTCCGAAGGAACCGATTTGGATTCGCTATTAGTAGGTTCCGAAGTAAAAGTTTTTATAAAATTATCGGTTAACCTTCTGAATTCTAATTCTTCGAATATTTTGGTCACACCTTGAATATCGGGCTCAGACATTTCAAAATCCTTGGCGTCGAATTCAACCGGAACATCCAACATGATCGTGGCCAGCTTTTTGGAAAGCAGACCCAATTCTTTCGCTCCCTCTACCTTTTCTTTCATCTTTCCTTTCAGTTGATCGGTATTGGCCAGAAGACCTTCCATGGAGCCAAAGGCAGCAATGAATTTTTTAGCTGTTTTATCACCCACCCCGGGAAGCCCGGGAATATTATCGGCACTGTCTCCCATCATGCCCAAATAATCAATTACCTGACTAGGATCGTCCACCTCAAATTTCTCCTTTACTTCCGGGATTCCCCAGGTCTCATAGCCTCCGCCAAACACGGGTTTGTACATAAATATGTTCTCTGAGACCAGTTGCGCAAAATCCTTATCCGGGGTGACCATATAGGTTTTGTATCCTTCTTTTTCGGCTTTTTTGGCGAGCGTCCCTATAACGTCGTCAGCTTCATAACCCTCCTTCACCATGATGGGTATATGCATGGCCTTCAGAATTTCCTCTATATAAGGAACAGCGATCCTGATGGCATCCGGGGTCTCATCCCTGTTCGCCTTGTAATCTGTGAACATTTCGTTTCGCGCTTCACTACCACCTTTGTCGAAACACACGGCAAGATGATCCGGGCGTTCTCGTTTAATTACATCCAGTAAAGAATTGGTAAATCCGAGGATGGCCGAGGTATCCATACCTTTCGAATTGATTCTGGGATTCTTAATAAAAGCGTAGTATCCCCTGAATATAAGTGCGTATGCGTCTACGAGGAAAAGGCGTTTTTGGTCGGACATTGCTATAATTTAAAGTAGTGTATAAAACTACAAAACTTCTTCGGCGAATTATAATTTATTGCACTGCAATTCGTATTTTTCGGGCACAAAAACCACTAAGGATGAAACCGTATTCCATCGCAATTCACGGAGGTGCAGGAACCTTGATAAAGGGATTGATGACACCTCAGTTAGAAGCTTCTTATAAAGCAGCGCTGGACACAGCATTGGAAGAAGGGTATGCTATACTCGTGCAGGGAGGCACTGCGATAGACGCCATAGAAAAAGCTGTTTGTTTACTGGAAGACTCACCACTGTTCAATGCGGGAAAAGGTAGTGTTTTTACAGCAGAAGGAACCCATGAGATGGACGCAGCCATCATGGATGGTTCAAATTTAAATGCGGGTGCTGTAAGTCTTATTACCGGGATACGGAATCCTGTTACACTGGCGCGGGATGTGATGGAACGGAGTGATCATGTGTTTCTGGCCGGGGAAGGTGCCATGCGTTTTGCTACCGAGCTAGGATACGAGAAACTGGAACCCGAATATTTTTACGACGAGGTTCGTTACCGCCAATGGCAGGGGATAAAGGACAGCGATACTTTTCAGCTGGACCACAGTGTAAAGAAAGATGGAAAATTCGGCACTGTGGGAGCAGTGGCCTGCGATGGCTTCGGAAACATAGCTGCCGCGACTTCAACGGGAGGGATGACCAATAAGAAATGGGGGCGTGTGGGTGATAGTCCGATGATAGGTTCGGGAAACTATGCCAATAACAAAACCTGTGCAGTGAGTTGCACGGGAAGTGGGGAATATTTTATCAGGGGTGTTGTTGCGTACGACGTATCCTGTCTCATGGAATTTAAAAATATGTCGCTGGCAGAGGCCGCTTCCGAAGTAATCCATAAGAGAATCACAAAGATCAATGGAGATGGCGGGCTTATAGCAGTAGATGCCCAAGCTAATATTGCCATGCCTTTTAATACTGAAGGGATGTACCGTGCTTTTAAAACTTCCAAAGGAGACAAGGAAATTGGAATCTACGCTTAGACAAATGGTGCTTCCATTGGAAGGACCTTAACCTTCTTTTTATTCAGGTTGAAACGATCTCCATTGGCCAGGACGTGTGTTTTCAAATTGATAAGAGACATAGGTGTTCCGGTTTCCAGAATCTTCTCATTATTGTGTTTCAATTTCTTGGGGTCGAAGAGGATCACCATCCCGGAGCCGATCACTTCGAAGGTATTTCGATTTTTAATCACCAGGCCTGTGTCTTCGGCCAGACCAACACCTATTAATCTGGGATATTTGGCAACAGCTTCGGCCAATCTGCCAAATCTGCCACGACGTATAAAATGAGAATCGATTATTAGATTAGGAACAAACCCCATCCCTTTACGCATAATTACCGCACCTTTGAAAAAAGCTTCTGTACTACTGCCTCCGGCGATCATTTCTTCGGCCATACACATAGCTCCTGCACTGGTTCCCGCAATTACAAAAGGTTGATTGATGTATTTGTCCAGAAGTAGATCGTGCATGGAGGTACCACCTATAATCTTAATGATCTTAGACTGATCTCCTCCCGAGAACATAACACAGTCTGTATTGCGTATGAGTTCAAGATTATGTTGATCTTCTGCTTCTTTGCGTTTTCTTATATCGAGGACAGTAACCTTCTCACAGCCCAGTTTCCGGAATGCATTAAGATAATTCTCGCCCACCTCAACAGGATAGCTCGAAGCCGTCGGTATTACTACAATATTAGCGCTTCTACCACCACTTTCTTTTACTACTCTGGCGAGTATTCCTTCCTCAATATATTCGAGTTTATGAAAATCTGATGTTTCAATACCCTTATCTTCATTTCCTCCAATAGGTATCAATATTCCTTTAGCCTTCATACATTCAATTTATTGCGGCAAAAATACGGGTTTTGTTGTAATAAAAATTATATATTTATCTTCTTTCCTTTTAAATAAGTAACAGCCATTCCAAATGAAAATACGAGAAATAAATGCTATGAGAGGACCTAACTACTGGTCTGTTAGAAGACATAAATTAATAGTAATGGTCCTTGATCTGGAAGAAATGGAGGAGATGCCGTCCAATAAGATCGATGGATTTAGGGAGCGGCTGGAAGCGATGTTTCCCTCAATGTACGAACATCGTTGTTCTGTAGGAACACCTGGAGGTTTTTTTGAACGCGTAGAAGAAGGAACCTGGATGGGTCATATTATAGAACACATTGCTTTGGAAATACAGACCCTTGCGGGAATGGATACGGGTTTCGGACGCACGAGGGGCTATGGTGAAAGAGGTGTTTATAATGTGGTCTTTTCATATATAGAAGAGAATGTGGGGCGTTATGCTGCCAAAGCTGCAGTTCGCATTTGTGAAGCCTTGATCAGCGGTGAAGATTACAACCTTGAGCCAGATATCCAAGAGATGCGGGAATTAAGGGAAGCTTCGCGATTAGGACCGAGTACGGGCTCTATTGTAGAGGAAGCAGCAAGCAGAGGAATTCCGTGGATACGATTGAACAAATATTCGCTTTGCCAACTTGGTTATGGAGCCAATCAGAAAAGGATTCAGGCTACCGTAACATCCGAAACAAGTAGCATAGGTGTGGAACTGGCCTGTGATAAGGAAGACACAAAATATCTGTTAGAGCAGGCCGAAGTTGAGGTTCCAAGGGGTGATATAATTAGCCGTGAAAGCAGTTTAAAAGATGCCTGCAATTATGTAGGCTACCCATTGGTTATTAAACCGATAGATGGGAATCATGGTAGAGGTATAACGGTAGATGTTCAAAACTACGATGACGCATTGGTAGCATTTCATGCCGCCAAGGAAGTTTCGAGGCGTGTAATTGTTGAGAAATTTATCACCGGTGAAGATTATCGTTTGCTAGTGATCAATCATGTTTTGGTAGCAGCAGCCAAAAGAACTCCAGCTCACGTAATAGGAGATGGTAAATCGACTGTACGGGAATTGGTGGATAAAGTAAATGAGGATCCCAGGAGAGGATATGGGCATGAGAATGTGCTTACAATGATCACCATTAACGACCTTACTCGCACGATTATCAAAGATGCCGGTTATACCGAAGATTCGGTACTTCCGGAGGGAGAACGATTGATTTTGAAGGACACGGCCAACCTCAGCACCGGGGGAACCGCAGAGGATGTAACAGATATAGTCCACCCTGCAAATGTTGCCATGGCAGAACGCATCTCGAAGATCATCGATCTTGACATTTGTGGAATAGACGTGATGACCAGTGATATAAGTCAACCGCTTTCTGAAACAGGCGGAGCGGTACTGGAGGTAAATGCCGGGCCCGGCTTCAGAATGCATCTGGCTCCAACTACCGGATTGCCACGTAATGTCGCAGCCCCAGTTGTAGATAAATTATTTCCTACCAAAGGCGATACCGGAAGGATACCCATTGTAGCCATTACAGGAACGAATGGAAAAACAACCACCAGCAGACTTATAGCCCACATGGCAAAGATGAGTGGTTACAGGGTAGGATATACCACCAGTGATG
>CAJQNO010000027.1 GCA_905479745.1 uncultured Flavobacteriaceae bacterium
CGCACGATCGATTATCCTACGGCTAACCTTCAAATAAAAGAAACATACAAACTTATCCCTGGAAATGGAGTTTACATCGTCTTTTCAGAAATTAATGGCTCCCTGGTTTACGGAATAACCAGCATTGGGACCAATCCAACAGTAGGTGGTAAAAATAAAACCATTGAGACCTATTTCCTCGACTTCAACGGGGATCTTTACGACCGTTCTCTCCGCATCGAATTTATCGCCCGAATAAGGGAGGAAGAAACCTTCGAAACCATGGCAGATCTTAAGGATGCCATTCAAAAAGACGAAGCCTTTGCCAGAAATTATTTAAAGAATTTTGGATAAGATCCTTTTCAGGCATATCGACAATACAGGGCTCGTACTCTGGCGGGTTGTATTTGGATTGCTTATTACCATTGAAGCTTTTGGAGCCATCGCCACCGGATGGGTGAAACGAACCCTCATAGAACCGGAATTTACTTTCAACTTTATAGGTTTCGATTTTTTACAGCCTCTCCCGGGTAACGGCATGTATTTTTATTTTGCTCTCATGGGTGTTTTTGGACTCTGCGTCATGCTTGGGTACAAGTATCGATATAGTATGGCCGCTTATGCCCTGATGTGGACAGCGGTATATTTAATGCAGAAAACATCATACAATAACCACTATTACCTGATGATGTTACTCTGTTGGATCATGGTCTTTTTACCGGTCAATCGATGGTTTTCTCTCGATGCTCGGCAAAATCCGACACTAAAATCTCCCTCAATGCCGCAGTGGGTGAAGATCACCGTAATATTACAAGTTGGGATCGTGTACACCTACGCTTCCATTGCAAAGTTATACCCGGACTGGCTGGATGCAACCGTAGCCCAATACTTCATGAGCGGGAAAAAGCACTACTGGTTAATTGGTGATCTCCTGCAACAAAGCTGGGTACACTGGTGCATTGCCTATGTAGGGATTTTATTCGATCTTCTCATTGTGCCACTTTTACTCTGGAAACGAACGCGTGTGGTTGCTTTCTGGATTTCGGTCTTCTTTCACCTGTTCAATTCGATCGTATTCCAGATAGGTATCTTTCCTTATATGTCGATGGCGTTTGCCTTTTTCTTTTTTTCTTCGGAAACATTACAAAAATGGTTTCTTCGGAAGAGAAAAGTTGTCTATACCGACGAGCAAATAATTGTCCCGAAATATAAACCGATTCTCATAAGCGTTCTCTCTGTTTATTTCATTTTACAATTGTCACTTCCACTTCGCCATTGGTTCTTTAAAGACGATGTTCTCTGGACCGAAGAAGCACATCGCCTTAGCTGGCGAATGATGCTGCGCTCAAAAAGAGGACTACTAACGGTCTGGATAGAGGATAAATCCACAGGAGAAAGAGAACGATACGGATATTCGAGTTTGCTAAGTGCAAAACAGAATCGAAATGTGAGAACCAAGCCCGACCTATTGTGGCAATTAGCACAGCGTATTAAAAAGATCGAGGCAGAAAAAGGTAGGGATGTGGCTGTATTTATGGATGTTCAAGTAAAGGTAAACGACGGCGAATTCCATCGACTAATCGATCTTGAAACCGACCTCGCCGCTCAAAAATGGCATCATTTTAAACATCACGAATGGATACTTACTTCCCCGGATGATTATCATAAAAAATAAGGACTTAAGCAGGCATTTTTACTAACTTTGCCCCTGCTCTCTTATGGTTTGATCATGGAGAGTGTTTAAATTTTAAAGGCAGATGTTACAGGTAAACGAAATTCGCGAACAAAAAGAAGCATTTATAAAGGCCCTTGCTAAAAGAGGCATGGATGCCAGGGCAGATATTGAAGCCGTTTTACAGGCAGATGAGGAAAGGCGGAGCACCCAGGCTAAACTTGATGAAACCCTGGCCGAATCGAATAGATATTCTAAGGAGATCGGGATGCTCTTCAAGAACGGAGAGACCGACAAAGCCAACGCTTTGAAAGAAAAAACTGTAGCGCTTAAAGAGGAGTCGAAAGTGCTGCAGGAACAACTTTCAACTGCCACCGATACCTTGGAGCAGCTGTTGTACATACTGCCCAACATCCCGCACGAAAGTGTCCCTGCCGGTACCGATGAGAATGATAATGAAGAGGTATTTTCGGAGGGAGAGATTCCCGCCTTGAGTGGTGATGCCCTGCCCCATTGGGAACTCGCCAAAAAATACGACCTGATCGATTTTGAGTTGGGTGTAAAGGTAACCGGAGCGGGATTTCCTGTGTTTAAAGGAAAAGGTGCCAAATTACAACGAGCTCTTATTACCTATTTCCTCGATAAGAATACCGCCGCCGGATACACCGAATACCAGGTTCCTCATCTTGTGAACGAAGCCAGTGGATACGGTACCGGGCAACTTCCCGATAAGGAAGGACAGATGTATCACGTTACCGGTGACGACCTGTATTTAATCCCGACCGCCGAAGTTCCGGTAACCAATTTGTTTCGAGGAGACCTGTTGATGCATAATCAGCTACCCATTTGCTGTACGGGTTATACCCCTTGCTTTAGAAGAGAAGCAGGAAGTTATGGGGCTCATGTGCGTGGGCTCAATCGCCTGCATCAATTTGATAAAGTAGAGATCGTACGAATAGAACATCCCGATAATAGCTATTCAGCTCTGGATGGAATGGTAGAACACGTGAAAGGGATTCTTCGCGAACTTAAATTACCCTATCGCATTTTAAGGCTATGCGGGGGTGATCTTGGGTTTACTTCCGCCCTTACCTACGATTTCGAGGTGTTTTCAACAGCACAGGATCGCTGGCTGGAAATTTCTTCGGTCTCTAATTTTGAAACTTTCCAGGCGAACCGTCTCAAACTTCGATTTAAAGATGCCGATGGAAAGAATCAACTAGTACATACTCTTAATGGAAGCGCTCTGGCCCTCCCAAGGGTTATTGCAGGTATTCTTGAAAATTATCAGACCCCGGAAGGTATAAAGATCCCCGATGTACTTGTTCCCTATTGTGGATTTGATATGATCGCCTAAGAAGCGGCCTTGTTTTTGATATACCTTTTCCGGTATCATTTCGTTATATTTACCCTATGCGCGTTATAGTACTTTTACTCTTATTGGCGCTGGCCACACCCTGTGTTGGCCAGAACGAGCTATTGGCCAAAAATTATTTCGACAGGGGAGAATACGATAAAGCCCTTTCCCTTTATGATAAACTGTACAGTAAAAATCCCGGCCGTCTCGATTTCTTTCTGTACATCATTCAGTCTAACCAACAGTTGGAAAAGTTCTCTGTTGCTGAAGAAATGCTGATCGAAAAATTGAGTGGCCGTAGAGTGATACCTCAGTTGTATGTGGAGTTAGGCTATAATTATTCTTTACAGGATAAGGATTCGTTGTCCCAGGTGAATTATCGAAAAGCGATCGAGTACACGTTTGAAAATCCTGTATACGCTTACTCGATAGGAAAGAGTTTTGAAGAATACAGCTTGCTGGACGAGGCGGTAGAAGTGTACGAATCTGCCATGGACAGGGATCCCAATAAGGATTATAATGTTCAACTGGCAAGGATCTATGGCGAATTGGGGAAGTTGGAAGAAATGTTCGACACTTACCTCAACCTTATGCAGAGCAATCCGGCATACCGCTCTATTGCAAAGCGAAATTTTAGTCAGTATGTCACCGAAGACCCCACTAACGAAGCCAATGTTATTCTTCGGAAAACACTATTGAAGAAATCGCAATCCAATCCGGATGTTTTGTATAACGAGCTTCTTAGCTGGCTTTTCATTCAGCAAAAAGATTTTAAGAAGGCTTTTACCCAGGAGAAGGCAATTTACAGAAGAGCCCAAAGAGATCTAACCGGGATAGTGGATCTGGCCCTCATCGCAATGGGAGAAAATGAATACGAGAGTGCAAGAGAGATCGTGGATTTCATCATAGAGAATGCACCCACAATACAGGCCGCAATGCAAGGCCAGCAATACCGAATGAAGATCATGCTGGATACTGCTCAGCCAAAAGACTATCCCCGAATAGAAACCGAGTTTGAAAATTTACTTGAGAGCTTTGGGAAAAATGGCAATTCATACGGATTACAGTTAGACTATAATCACTTTCTCGCATTTCAGGCAGGAAAGAAAGAAAAAGCGATTGCCAACTTAAAGATCCTAGCGAATGAGGAATTGTCTATTTATCAGCAGGCAAGAGTAAAAATGGAACTGGCAGATATACTTGTATTTGATGAAAAATTCAATCAGGCACTTATCTACTATTCTCAAATTCAGAAAAAAGTAAAGAACGATGTGCTTGCACAGGAAGCCAGGTTTAAGGTAGCAAAGACCAGTTATTACAAATGAGACTTTCAATGGGCCCAAGTGCAGTTAAATGTGTTAAAGAAATCTTCTTCCCAACTTATCTCCAATGACGCTATGGAATTAAGCCTGATGATCCGTGATAATTCGCTGGAGGATTCTACGCAAACCGCACTTAAAAAATTTGCACGGGCAGATCTGTTGGCACTACAGAACAGATTCCCGGAGGCAATTGCCGCATTGGACGAAATTTTACAAAATCACAAAGGCGAAAAGATTGAAGACGAAGCTTTATTGAAGCAGGGGAAGTTGTTCGAAATCACCCTGCAGTTTGAAAAAGCAGAAGCTAACTACCAAAAAATCATCGAATTCTACAAGGAGGATATCCTGGCAGACGATGCTTTTTTCCATCTGGCCAAATTATATGAGAACCAACTAGGAGCACCCGAAAAAGCCAAAGACCTCTATGAACAGATCATCTATGACTTTGCGGATAGTATTTATTTTGTGGAGGCCCGAAAGCGTTTCAGGATGTTAAGAGGGGATGCAATAGAATAGGACTTTCCACTAATTTCAATTCAATGTATATATACAACGTAACAATAAATATAGACGAAGACATCCATGATACATGGTTACAATGGATGCAAACCGAACACATCCCGGCCATGCTTGACACAGGAAAATTTAGTAAAGCCCTGATGACCCGTGTACGGGTGGAGGAAGAAATGGGTGGGATCACTTATTCTATTCAATATCGAACAGATTCGCTTGAAACACTTCAGAAATATTACAAAGAGAATGCTCCTTCCCTAAGAGCACAAAGCAAACCCTTTGAGGGCAAATTTGTAGCTTTTCGTACCGAACTTGAAGTTGTTAGTGAACAATAAGCACATGCTATCTGTGCTAGTGTTCTAATTAATTTGAGGCGATTCCTCCATCACGATAAATTCAACCCTTCTATTTAATTCGTGTTCTTCTTCGGTGCATCGCGTACAGTCGATCAAAGGAGAACTCTCCCCAAATCCAGACGGGATCATCCTGTCTAAAGCAATACCTTTTGCGGCCAGATAATCTACCGTAGATTTGGCCCTTGCAAGTGATAACCTTAAATTGTAGTTATCGTTCCCACGATTGTCTGTATGTGCATTAATAGCAACTTTCATTTCCGGGTTCTCTCTAAGCGTACGATATACTTTATTTAAAGTGATGGTAGAAATTGGCTTTATCACGGCACTGTCAAAATCAAATTGAATATTCTCAATTTTAATATATGTCTTTTCCTCGGTGGTGACGATCTCCGCGGCTATGATCTTTAAAACAACATCTTGTTTAAATATTTCGGTTTTATTATCGGTATCGAACATGGTAAAACCTGTTTGAAATCCGTCTATCTCGGCGGTTAGGGTATAGTTTTCGAAAGGCAGCACCTGGAATTGGAAGTTACCCTCACTATCTGAAAGCACACTTCCTACTTCATTACCATCTGTATCAGTTAATTGTACAGAAGTGCCTGCTAATGGAAGTCCAGTGTCAAAATCCAGTACTTTACCCGTCACTTGTTGTTCTAATCTGGATTCAGTATATCGATATATGTCGAAGCTACCTTCTCCCTCACTTCTATTTGAAGTAAAATATCCCAGCATTTCTTCTGCAGGGATAAAGGCAACTTCATCAGCCGTAGAATTGAGTGTATTACCTAAATTTACAATATGCTTGTATCCTTCCCTGGTTTTTCGAGTTTTGAAAATATCGAAACCTCCCAGGCCCGGATGCCCATTAGAGGCAAAATATAAAAACTTACCATCGGGAGAAGTATGTGGAAACTTTTCGTCCATTACGGTATTGATATTTCCCTCTACAGCTTCAACAGGTCCAAAAGTGCCATCTTCCATTATATTTATCTTGTAAATATCGAAACCACCCACAGATCCCGGCATATCCGATGCAAAGTAAAGCGTACGACCGTCATTGCTGAGATGCGGATTTTCAATCGAATAGGATTCACTGTTAAAGCTCATGGGGGTAATATTCTCCCATCGACCCAATTTTACCGGATCCATTTTAGCCATGAACAATTGGTACAATTGGGTATTCCCTTTCAAATTGGTGGTGAAATACATGGTAAAACCATCTTCCGTAAAAGTAACGGTTCCCAGGTTCTCATTTTTATTCAACACATAAGAGAACAACAAAGGACGTTCCAGATCCCAATCGGGCAGGATGTCGTTACAGAATAGATTGGTAAAAGGTTCTCCGGTAATAGGGTCCTGTCTGGCAAATGCGCCAATTTTTCTGGACGAATAAGAAATGAACTTATCCCGAAACAAACAGGAGCCATAGTCTGAATAAGAGGTGTTTATTCCAGTGGTAAGGGTCTCGAATCTGAAGCCATTATCATCGATATTAGAGTTGAAATTGTCGGTTCTTCCGTTTTGGGAAAAGCCAATAAATGCGACAAGAATCGCCACAAGCAATAGGGGATATTTAATCATTTTTGTGAGGTTTGATGAGTTTGAACTGCGCTAAGCGGGTACAATTACAAAGTAAAGCTACAACTTATAGAGAAATTTCCTACAAATTTTTGGTGAACAGGACAAACTATCGATGAATGGTTAAAACATAAGTTATTGGGTGCTGTTTTTTTATTTCTGAAGGTTTGTCATCCTAATACAATATGTACCTTTATATCCATGCATAAACCCATACGGGCAAAAAAACATCTGGGGCAGCATTTTCTTCATGATGAGGGAATAGCCGAAAAAATAGCGAATACGCTTACCGATACCTCCTGCAATAATGTTTTGGAAATTGGCCCAGGCATGGGTATACTTACTAAATACCTACTTGAAAAACCCATCCAACTCATCGCTTTGGATCTGGATAAAGAGTCGGTAGATTATTTAAGATCGCATTTTAAAGGCAAACCCCTGGAGATCGTAGAAGCAGATTTTCTTAAATACGACCTATCGTCTGTTTTCCCCGATCAACCTTTTGCCATTACCGGGAATTTCCCTTACAATATCTCGACACAGATTGTTTTTAAATTATTAGAGCACCGGGACAGGATCCCTCTATTTACCGGTATGTTTCAGAAGGAAGTCGCTCAACGTATTTGCGCTAACGAAGGAAGTAAAACGTATGGTATCCTTTCGGTTTTAACTCAAGCCTTTTACACAGCAGAGTATCTGTTTACGGTAAAACCAGGAGTTTTTAATCCCCCTCCCAAGGTGGATAGCGGAGTACTTCGCCTTAGCCGTAAAAAGGATTACACCCTTCCCTGCGATGAAAAACTATTTTTCAAAGTTGTAAAAACAGCTTTTCAACAAAGGCGAAAAACCCTGCGTAACTCCTTAAAAATCTTTAATCTTTCTCAAAAACTAAAAGAAGATACTATCTTTGGCCTTAGGCCGGAACAACTTTCGGTCGAGGCGTTTATTTCACTCACACTAAAGATAGAAGAAGATGCAGTTTCAGCTAACAACTGATTTCATTTCTCAGATCGAGCAGCTCATTTCTGTAAAGGACGGGAAAGGGCTACAGGAGTTGTTGCATGAACTTCACTTTGCCGATGTGGCCGAGATCCTGGAGGAGCTGAACAGCGACGACGCAACTTACCTCATCAAACTTCTTGAGAGTGAAATCACTTCGGAGGCACTGATGGAACTTGATGACGATGTTAGGGAAAAGATCCTCAGCAGGTTATCCCCCAAGGAAATTGCCGAGGAACTCCAGGAAATGGATACCGATGACGCCGCCGATATCGTAGCCGAACTGGATGATGAGATCCAACAGGAGGTTATAGAAAAGATCGAGGACGACCTGTTAGCTGCCGATATCGTCGAACTACTTAATTACGACGAGGATACGGCCGGAGCCTTAATGGCAAAGGAGCTTGTAAAAGTTAAGGAAACCTGGACCGTAGCGGGCTGTGTTCGAGAAATGAGACGCCAGGCTAAAAACGTTACTCGTGTCCATTCCATTTATGTAACCGATAAAGACGGAAAACTAAAAGGCAGGTTGTCTCTAAAAGACTTGCTCACAGCACCTGAAAAAGCACATATTAGTGAAGTATATATCCCAAAAGTAGATTACGTAACAGTTAATACCGAAAACGAAGAAGTAGCCCGAATTATGCATAAATACGATCTGGAGGCCATTCCGGTGATCAATGAAGACGGTATTCTTATGGGACGAATTACCATTGATGATATTATGGATTTCATAAAGGATGAGGCTGAGAAGGATTATCAAATGGCAGCGGGTATCTCTAGTGATGTGGAAGCCGATGATAGTATCTGGCAGCTCACACGTGCACGATTACCATGGCTAGTTCTCGGGCTCCTGGGCGGTTTGGGCAGTGTGTACATTATGCAGGGATTTGAAGAAGCACTTACCCAATACCCCATTCTCTTTTTCTTTACACCGTTAATTGCGGCCATGGCAGGTAACGTAGGTGTACAGTCCAGTGCGATCATCGTGCAGGGGCTGGCAAACGACAATGTAAAAGGCAGCCTCTTCAACCGGCTTTTAAAAGAAGTTGGCCTGGCATTGATAAACGGACTCGCCCTGGGTTTACTGGTTATTCTCTTTGGCACTATCGTAGGGCAAGATCAATTGGTTAGTATCACCATTGCGGTGTCTATGTTATCTGTGATCATAGTAGCTGCTTTAGTGGGTACCTTTGTGCCTATAGTCCTCGATAAGCGCGGTATCGATCCGGCCATAGCAACCGGCCCTTTTATAACCACCAGTAATGATATCTTCGGAATTTTCCTGTTCTTCTGGATATCTAAAATCATTCTTCATTTTTGAATCCCGAGATTTACAGCCTGCACATCACCGTTCCGGCATCGGCTATCGATAACCGAGGACATGTAAACAACCTAACATACCTGCAATGGTGCCTGGATGCGGCCGAAAAACACTGGGAGCGTAATGCCTCTGAAGACCTTCGGAAGAAATATGTGTGGTATGTACTACGCCATGAAATAGACTATAAGGCAGCCGCTTTTGAAGGCGAAGAATTGCAAATCGATACCTGGGTGGCCACCGCTGAAGGAGTGCGAAGTAAAAGGTGTTATAAAATAATTAGAAGTAGTGATAAGAAGCTACTGGTGGAAGCAAGTACCATTTGGTGTCTTCTGTCTACTGAAAATTTAAAACCCACCAAAATTCCTGAAGAAATTCGTACTTTGTTTGAATAAAAATGAGGTGCTATGAAGCCTATTAATATTCAGGATAAATTCGAGAAATTTACAGATCACTGGCATCCTCACCGCATAGCGGTTGTGGACGATATGCAGGTGCTGTTGGCCAAAATAAAAGGTGAGTTTGTTTGGCATGCTCATGAAGAAGAAGACGAATTGTTCTTTGTACAGAAAGGAGTGCTTGAAATGCATTTCCGCGATAGAGTAGAGATCGTACATCCCGGGGAGATCATTGTGGTTCCGAAAGGAGTAGAACATTGTCCCAAAAGCCGTGATGAGGAGGAAGTCCATCTCTTGCTTTTTGAGAAACTAAGTACCAAACATACTGGAGAGGTTTTAGATAAAAAGACACGAACTAAATACCCAATGATCTAGCGATGCAAATACTTCACCTGGATACAAACCATCCCATATTGATAGAACAACTTGCCCAGGCCGGTTTTACCAATACCGAGAATTATACGGGATCCAGGGAGGAAATTAAAGGGATGATCCACAAGTACGACGGAATTGTGATCCGTAGTCGATTCGATATCGATCGCGAATTTATCAATGCGGCTACGAAGCTGAAATTCATTGCCCGAGTAGGCGCAGGCCTGGAAAGTATCGATACAGAATATGCCGAGTCCAGAGGCATTGAACTCATTGCCGCCCCAGAGGGTAACCGCAATGCCGTTGGCGAACACGCGCTGGGCATGCTGCTTTCTTTATTCAATAATCTAAATAAAGCCGACCGCGAAGTTCGTAGCGGCCATTGGAACAGGGAAGCTAACCGCGGAACAGAACTCGACGGGAAGATCGTAGGCCTGATAGGTTACGGAAATATGGGAAAAGCCTTCGCCGAAAAAATGAACGGATTTAATTGTACGGTACTTTGTTACGATATCAAGGAGGGAGTAGGAAATAAAAATGCGACACAGGTTTCCCTCAAAACACTGCAACAGATGAGCGATGTGGTTAGCCTGCATACCCCCTGGACTCCGGAAACCGATAAAATGGTGGATGCCGGATTTATTTCAAATTTCAGTAAACCCTTTTGGTTTCTAAACACGGCTCGCGGTAAAAGTGTGGTTACGGCAGACCTGGTCGCTGCCCTGAGATCGGGGAAGGTGCTGGGTGCAGGGCTGGACGTACTCGAATATGAGAAAAATTCGTTCGAATCGTTATTTACTTCCGAAGAGATCCCATATACATTAAAGGAGCTAATACAGATGGACAATGTGATTTTAAGTCCGCATATCGCAGGATGGACTGTGGAAAGCAAGCGAAAACTGGCAGAAACAATTTTCGAAAAGATCGTAAAGGGTTTTCCAATCAGGAAGAGATAAGGAAGATGATCGTTAATAACCAAAGAATTTTCTACTTTTAAGTGTGAAGAAAACGATCGTAGTTTTTACGCTTCTAATCATTGCCTTGCTCACGCTTTTTCAGCTGAGTAAATATAGCGTCACTTCGGGAAGTATTCAGATGGAAGTGGTAGTTGCAGGTATTGCCTTGTTGTTCCTGCTAATAGGTTTTCTTTTGAGCCGTAGATCCTCCACTTCAGGTACTAACGCTTCCGAAGAGACAAAAATTGACCAGCGTAAAATAGAGGAATTGGGAATTAGCAGCCGCGAATATGAAATATTACAGGAAATCGCAAAAGGGCTGTCTAATAAGGAGATCGCGGAGAAATTATTTGTTTCGGAAAGCACGGTGAAGACACATGTGAGTAATCTATTTACAAAGCTTGATGTAAAACGAAGAACTCAGGCGATACAGCAGGCAAAATCGTTTAAAATCCTTACCTAAACCGCAATTCATACTAAAGTTTGATGCGAATTGGTACTTTAGTATGAGTGTTTCGGCTGCAATCGGGTATACATTTGCTGAAACATTTATAAAAACGATCCATGAAAAAAACAGTATTAAAATACGGTTTGTACAGTTTGCTAACTGCATCTGTACTTTTTCTGCTAGCCTTTCTTATAGGGGAAGGCATGAGTTATTCTGTACAGGAAGTCATTGGATATTTTACCATGGTGGCGTCTCTTGTCTTTGTTTTCTTCGGAATTCGCCATTACAGAGATCATATAAATGATGGTAAAGTAAGCTTCGGAAGCGCATTGTGGTTAGGTTTTCTAATCTCCTTGTTCGCCGGGCTGGGATTTGGTGTAGTAGATTATATATACACCACAGTGATAAATCCCGATTTCGCGCAAGAGTATCTTGCCGCGATGACCTCCAAAATGGAGGTCACCCTGCCAGCCGAAGAATTTGAAACCCAGAAAGCGGTTCTTGAGCAACAAATGGAGGATTACGGAGGCTCCGGATTTATGGCCTTTATCATGTTTATAACCGTGGCCATGATAGGATTGGTAATTTCTATAATCTCGGCATTAATCTTACAACGAAAATAAATTTATTATGCAATACGAAGCGGAAACACCCGATGAATACATGAATATGATCCCGGAAGAACGCAAAGCACCAATGGCCAAACTGCGATCTGTCATCCTGAAGAACCTTCCAAAAGGTTTTGAAGAGGGAATGAGTTATAAGATGATAGGGTATTATGTACCCCATAGCAAGTATCCCGATGGATATCATTGCGATCCTACACTTCCATTACCCTTTATGAGTATAGCCTCTCAGAAAAATTTCGTTGCGGTTTATCATATGGGTATGTATGCGAAAAAGGAACTATACAACTGGTTTGTTGGTGAATATCCAAAGCATTGTAAATACAAACTGGACATGGGCAAAAGTTGTATACGATTTAAGCGCATTGATGATATTCCTTATGAACTTATAGGAGAACTTACGGGGAAAATGACGGTGAAGGAATGGATAGATATTTACGAATCGAATGTAAAAAGATAACGATCATGAAAAAAAGAGTAACAGGACTAGGAGGATTCTTTTTTAAAACGAAAGATCCCGATATGGTAAAAACATGGTACAAGGAACACCTGGGGATACCTACAGATCAATATGGATGGACGTTTTGGTGGAAGGACGAAGAAGGCCACAAATGTTCTACCCAATGGAGCCCATTTAAGGAAGATACCCAATACTTTAAACCCAGTGAAAAACAATTTATGATGAATTTCAGGGTAGAAAATCTAAAAGAACTACTCGATGCATTAAAAAATGAAGGAGTGACGGTTGTTGGTGAAATGGAGGAATACGACTACGGAAAATTTGGCTGGATCCTGGACCCTGAAGGAAATAAGATCGAGTTGTGGGAACCTGTAGATGCTGCTTTCGAATAATTCCCTTGATAAAAACATAGTGCTGCTATCATTATTTTTTATAATTTTAAAACTTACTTATTTAAAATAACCAACTATGTCTGAAGAAAATAACAAGGATACATTCGACAATGCAAAGGAAAGTGTTGAGAATGCAGCCAATAAAATTGGTGAGGGAGCCAAGGAAGCAGCCGGCGAAATAAAAGAAGAGTGGAACCAGGTAACTCAAAGTGAGAACAAGAAAATGATCGCGGGTATCCTTGCGATCGTTATTGGATCTTTAGGTATCCACAAGTTTATCCTGGGATATACGCAGGAGGGGATCCTTCAAATTGTAATAACTTTTGTAACCTGTGGTATTGGTGGGATAATTCCATTGATAGAAGGTATTATCTACCTTACGAAGAGTGATGAAGAGTTCTATCAAACGTATCAGGTGAACAAAAAAGGCTGGTTTTAATTTCGTACTTTAGAATACTAACCAAAAAAGATAAATAATTATGTCTGATGAAAACAACGAAAACCTCGGGGATGAGCTAGAGGACAAGGCCAACGAATTAAACGAAGAAGCCAAGGATACAGCCGAAGAAATAAAACAAGAGGCTAAATCGACAGCTAAAGAATTCAAGGAAGGCTGGACCGAAGCTACCCAAAGTAAAGAGAACAAGAAACTCATTGCGGGTTTATTGGCACTCTTTGTGGGTTATCTGGGAATACACAAATTTATTCTCGGATATAATAAAGAAGGGATTATTCTACTCGCGGGATTCGTGATCGGACTACTTACCTATTGCTTTATTATTGGGATTTTTATCATAATGGCGGTAGCGATAATTCCTTTCATTGAAGGGATCATCTACCTCACCAAAAGTGACGAAGATTTCTACAACACCTACCAGGTAGGAAAGAAACCCTGGTTCTAGGATCAACAAAATACAAAAGCTTTCAGAAGAAATTCCTACTGAAAGCTTTTTTAATTAGCTATAATATCGTAATATTGCGATATATAAATTATGTTTTATGGGCGTTTCAAAAAGACATTTGCATTCCATGCAGGTAAATCAACTGGCAGATCTGGCCAAGGTGTTGTCGCACCCGGCCAGAATTTCAATACTTAATTACATCGGCGATTGCGATGGTTGCTTATGTAAGGATATTTCAGAAAAAATAAGACTCTCACAGCCCACTACCTCTCAGCATCTCCAGGTGATAAAGAAATCTGGATTATTGCGTAGCAAATTTGAAGGAAAAGCACAGTATTACTATATCAACAAAGATAAACTCACCGCACTCAAAGAACTTTTCACCGAATTTTTTGAAACTACAGAACGAAAATGTTGCTAACTCCTTAACGGGCATTCATGAAAACACAAGAATTTCTATCGTTATTGCAGGCTCATTTGGACAAAGCACTAGATATCCTCAATGAAGTTCCGGGAATGAGAGCATTCGATCCTACTTCAGAAATTAAAATAGAGTACGTGATTAAAAATTTTCATACCACTCAATTCATTATTGGTGATCATATAAAACAAGGCAGTCGTCTGGTCATTTCACTCGCAGCTACAAGTACAGATTTCAAAGCGAAAGTTGATTGTGGAATTCCGAGCGTGATATCGAAGGTAGCTGCAGCTATGGTTTGTTGTAATACCCGCAGTAGATATTGTTAGACTATGAAAATACTACCTCTTCAAAAAGAACATTATCCTCAGGTAGCCCGGATCTATAAGGAAGGCCTGGCTACCGGTATTGCCACCTTCGAGACTGAGGTCCCTGATTGGGATACATGGAACAAAAAATTCTTACCTCATGGCCGATTTGTGATCGAAGAAAACCATGAGGTCATGGCGTGGTGTGCCTTAAGCCCTACCTCCCAGAGAGCTGTATATAAAGGCGTAGTTGAAAATACTGTGTATGTGGGTGCAGCCCATCAGCGCAAAGGCTATGGAAGAATGTTACTTGAGTTCTTAATAGAATTTAGTGAAAAGGAAGGCTACTGGACCTTACAGGCCGCTATTTTCCCCCAGAACCGGGCGAGTATAAAACTTCATAAGGATTGTGGTTTCAGAGTATTAGGGATTCGAGAAAAGATCGCACAACGCCATGGGGTATGGCATGATAATGTGCTTATGGAGCGCCGAAGCAAAAAGATAAACTTTATAAAGAACGTGCTGGTTCTATGTACTGGAAACAGTTGCAGGAGCCAGATGGCCCATGGATATTTAAAGGGCATGGCTAAGCAAAAAGCACAAATTTACAGCGCTGGGATAGAAACTCATGGTTTAAATCTGAACGCGGTTTCCATCATGGCCGAGGATGGTATAGATATTAGTTCTCACACGTCAAATCACATTGAGGAGTATGAAGGTATCAGCTGGGATTTTATAATTACAGTTTGCGACCATGCGCATGAGAATTGCCCTATCATAAAGGCACCTAGTGCAGTTAGATTGCATCAAAACTTCAGCGACCCATCCAAAATAACAGGTTCTAACAAAGAAATTCATGCAGCATTTCTTAAGACCAGAAATGCGATAAAGGAATATTGTCGTAAGTTTATAGAAACAAACCTATAATCTCATGTCTTTCGCAAGCACTCTGCTCATAGGCTTTATCGCCTTATTACATCTTTATATCATGTGGTTTGAAATGTTTGCCTGGACTACCCGAGGGCGAAAGGTATTTCGCAATTTCCCTAAGGAACTGTTCGAGCCTACCAAACCTATGGCAGCTAATCAAGGACTGTATAACGGTTTTCTTGCTGCCGGGCTGATCTGGAGCTTCTTTATCGAAAATGAACAATGGCGTACTAATGTAGCCATGTTCTTCTTAATATGTGTAGCGGTTGCCGGGATCTATGGTTCCATAACGGCCAGCCGAAAGATCTTCTTTGTTCAGGCGCTACCAGCACTAATAGCGATTTCTGCCCTACTGATAGGCTAAATCCATTTCTTTTCGGCAATAATATATTTTTAAGTCCCTAGTTTTTAGTGAGATAATTTTTCTACCTTTATCTAGCTAACTAACTAACCAATGCCAACCTCCGCACTTTTGCTATCACACTATCTATGGCAAAAATCCACTTTTTTTACGTTAATAATTCCCTTTCAATTTTATGGAAATCAGGTTTGGTGTAGTTCTTAATTAATGTATATGAATCTGCATAAATCTTTTATTCTTGCCATTATTTTGGGTATGGCTTCTGTTATTTGTTGGGAATTGTTTTGGAGATCTCAAGGGTTGGAACCCAATATAGACGACAACAACAATTTGTCTTCCATTCAACGAGCAAAGTTGAAAAATCCTTCAAACGATCAGGTTGTTTTCATCGGGTCATCAAGGATATTGTTCGATATTCAATTGGATCTGTGGAAAGAACAAACCGGCACCGAACCGGTTATGCTGGCATTTCAAGGTGCTTCTCCGCTACCTACCTTGCAGGACATTGTTGAAAATACCGATTTTAATGGCACTATTATCGTGGGTGTTACTGAAGGTTTGTTCTTTTCAACCACCTTCGATAAAGCCCCGCCTATAAGTCGTGCCAAGGAGCGTATTCAGCACTATTATGACAGAACCTATGCACAACGTCTCAACCACCTTTTATCCATTCCCTTGCAAAAAAACCTGGCCTTTGTTACTGTTGCCGATGAGACCTGGGATTCGGATGTGGATCTCAAAACCTTATTAATACTATTAAGAAAAGGAGAGCGGGCGGGTCCTCTCCCTGCACCCTTCTATCAATTTGAAGATGTCTCCCTGGACAGAAACGTACAGATGACAAAAAGAGCGACCAACGATACCGCCTATGCAAATACCATAAAATTAGCCTGGCAGGATATGCTCTCCGGCGATATGCCACCACCAGACAAAAAGGGAACTACCGAATTTTTCCTGAAATACGCTGAGAAATTTCGTGAAAGAGGAGGACAAATAATCTTAGTTCGATGCCCTTCGGATGGTTGGTTCAAGGAGATCGAAGCAAAGGGTTTTCCTCGTACCGAATACTGGGACTCCCTGGTCTTGAGATCGAAATTTCCGGCCTATCATTACGCAGATTATCAACAATTCCACGATCTAAACCTCCCGGAATGGTCTCACCTGTCTAAAGAGGACGCCGATTTCTTTACCACCGAATTGATAAAAATCCTGAAAAAGGACGGAGTATTAACCCATTCTAAAACCGAATAGTTATGCTCTTTAATTCCTTAAGCTTTGTGGTTTTTCTCGTTCTGGTGCTGGCTTTGTATTACTCAAAAATATTTGGCTGGACCGGCAAAAAAAGAATGCTGTTGCTGGCGAGTTATGTGTTTTATGGACTATGGAACCCTCCCCTGGTCATCCTGCTATGGATCTCTACAGTAGTAGATTATACCGCCGGAAAGAAACTCGCTGTCCTGGCGGACAAGCGTAAAAGAAAGTTATGGTTGTTGCTAAGTATGTTCGTGAATCTTGGTTTCCTTGCCTTTTTTAAATACGGCGACTTTCTACTGGAGAATTTTACCGGCTTGCTAAATGCGGTGGGCGTGGACTACACAGCCAGGCCCATGGATATTATCTTGCCAATGGGAATCTCGTTTTACACTTTCCAGACCATGTCGTATACCATCGATATGTATAACCGCCGCCTGGAGCCTGCCCGCACCTTTCTGGATTTTGCGTTATATGTAACCTTTTTTCCTCAATTGGTGGCAGGACCGATTGTTCGAGCTAAAGAACTTCTCACCCAATTTTACACCGAAAAGAAAGCTACAGCCAACCAATTTATGTGGGGGCTTTTCTTGCTTACCATTGGTTTATTTCAAAAGGTTGTTCTGGCAGATACCTTACTATCCGGTACTGCCGATACAGTTTTTGGAAGCAGGGAAGTACTCTATAGTCTTGATGCCTGGACTGGAACCCTGGCATTTTCAGGGCAGATATTTTTCGATTTTGCCGGGTATTCTACCTGTGCGATCGGGATCGCACTTATGTTAGGGATCACCCTTCCGGATAACTTCCGTTATCCTTACGCCGCCATTGGGTTTTCAGATCTATGGCGCAGGTGGCATATATCACTTTCCACCTGGCTGAGGGATTATTTATACATCCCTTTAGGTGGGAATCGACATGGTATAACGCGTATGTACGTTGCCTTAATGCTAACCATGTTATTGGGGGGGCTTTGGCACGGAGCTGCCTGGACCTTTGTGGTCTGGGGCGCATTACACGGAATTTACCTGGTTGTGGAACGACTTCTAAAGGGGGTGGTAAAGGTGAAGATCAATGCCTGGAATGGTATTGTTTTGGCCTTTCTCACTTATACCCTGGTGAATATTACCTGGGTCTTCTTCCGGGCCCGGGAATTTGGCACCGCCTGGAATATGATCAAGTCCATGTTCTTCCTAAATGATGAGGGCGCAAAGGTCTTATATGAGTTCGACATTGCTAAAGTATTGCTAATCATCACCGGACTATTTATTTGTCATTGGGTAATGCGAAATACTTCAATGAAGGAAGTAGCCCAGAGAACCAATCCCTGGGTATTTGGTGTATTTTGGGCAATCCTATTCTTTCTTATCGTAATTTCTCAAGGAAGCGGTGAGCAATTCATCTATTTCCAATTCTAATGCTTTGGTAAATGTTTAAATTTCATCCTAAAATTGGCTATCTTCAAATATTTCAAAATTAAATACGCATGAAACATAAAACACCCAATTGGACCAAACACGAATTACAGATCTATATCATGCTACTCGCAGCGCAAATAGACAAAGAGATCGACGAGGAAGAATTGAGCATGATCAAATCTAAAACAGACGAGGAAACCTTCGAGAAAATGTACGGCGAATTTAAAAAGGACAGCAATAAAAAACGCCTGGCAAAAATAAGGGGAGGAATAGATCAACACGAATATTCGCATATGGAACTTGTAGAATTTCGAAAGGAGATTAGTGAGATATTCCTGGCAGATAATAAATTTAAACCCAGAGAACAACACCTGGACCGAATCCTGGACAATATATTATACTAGAATTCCTGCCTTTTTCTCTTTGGTTTAGACTGAATTAAATGCTAATTCCCCCCTTTCGGAAAAGTTGATATTTCATCCATAATCTGTGCAATAACAATGATTAAGTTCTTCAGAAAAATCCGCCAAAGTTTACTCACCGAAAACAAATTGAGTAAATACCTGCTCTACGCCATTGGGGAAATAGTTCTGGTGGTTGTGGGTATACTCTTGGCATTACAACTCAACACTTGGAATGCCGAACGAATTCAGAAACAGGAGATAAATTCCACGTACGAGCGAATGCTTGAAGAGATTAGAGAAACCAAACTATTGGCGAACAATAAGATTCGCGCTATAGACTCTGTCGTTAAAAGTAAAAACATAAGGACTTTGCACCTTATGAGTATGCAGAATAAGGATTCGTTGGCCGCAATCTATAATTCGATCGAAGGGCTCACACAAGTAATAAGTGTTGTTTTCGACATGCCCACAACAAGTGAATTCCTAAACGACAAAAATGTTTCATTATTAAAGAATATACGCCTTAAAACCCTGCTACTGCGCACCAAGCAAAATTTAAAATTTGCGGAGGTGATCGAAAACTACTCCTTGACTCAGCTCAATACGATCATTGAACCTTTTGTAATGAAAAACCTCAATTACGCCAAAATGACTCACGGAAGGGATATGGTTGAAATTAATTCTCCAACAGATTTTTCGGTGTTTACAAATAACCTTGAGCTGGAAAATCTTATTAATATGAAGATAGAAACAGACAACACCAAACTGGACTTTCTTTTAAATTTTGATAAAATTCTTGAAGCCACTGCCAATGAGATCGAATCTGAATTAAATTCGGGCTAGTGAGTGCGATCGATATCATAACTATAATTGTTGTAATTCTATTCGCCCGCCTGGGAATCCGCCTCTTATTCCGTTATATAAAGATGAAAAGACAAAAGGATCGCGATAAAAAATAAAAAGCCTTCCCGTAATGGAAGGCTTTTTTAATACAGTTTGTAAATTACTGCTATTCCATTTTCTCACCCTGACCGTGCAAATACATCATTAGCCCGGTGAAATCTCCAAACACTTGTTGTCTCACGATCTTTCCATCTTGGTTAAAGTCGAAGGACTCGTATAGCTGTATGGTTGCACTACGGGCTTCTGTGGAGTCTGTAGCTGGTAAAGTAACTTCCCAAAGCGGGTAATGCCTCACCGAACCATCCGGCTTGGTTCCACCTCTTTCTACTCCTGGTAACAAAGTGGCTTCACTTACCATTCGGAAATCGTAATCTGCCCACATCTGTTTATCGAAAGCCTTCATCTCTTCAAGCGACAAGGAATCTTTTTTCGCACCAAATGCGGTGTCGTACATATAGAAATCGTCTGCATACATCGAATAATCCAGGTTTTCTTCCTGCCAGCCTTTTAAATTGGCCATAACGGTTTCAGAATTTGCCTTGAAAGCAGCAGCAACTGCATCGGCATGATCATGATCCCCATCGTGTTCGTTCTTGCAAGAACCAAAAATCAGGATAAAGGATAATAGGGAAAGTAAGATCTTCATAATTGGAGTTTTAGATTGTTAATTATCTGAAAGTTAATAAATTATAATTCAATTTAAATCAATTCCATCACAATTACGATATAATTCCGTTTGCAGCTGTTAAACTGTAGAAAAGCCTTACATTTTTTCGTACCTTTTTGTGAAATTTAATACCGTTTTGTAATGATTCCTTCTTCCCGTTTCGACCGCGCCATTAGAAAACTTTACACCGCCTTTCACGGTAATACCCTACACCCGGAGTGTGCCATGCAATGTGCTGTGGGGAACATTTGCGATAATACAGATATCTGGAAACATTTCTCGAATGAACACGGCACAACCCATCTTAATTATGTGGGGCGCGTCCATGAAAGTTTAGGACGGAAGATCAATGGATATAGTCCTTCCGAACTGTTGATGATTGAAACTGCTTTCCTCGATGGCTGCGGCTACGATCTTCCTCTCAGATCTGGGAATAAGAGACCAGATCTTCCATTAGATCAGGATGTACTTTTCCAGGGTTTATGTAAGGCTATTGCGGTGTTGTGCGAACTGGATCAATTACCCCAATTGATGGATGTTCACGAACTACTGAATTACCAAAGTCACGAAAAAAATGAAATCCAGGTTGAAATACAACCACTATAAAACAAATTATGACCTTTAAAATTGATCAAGCAATTGACCTCCTGGAACGAACTCCTGAAGCTCTAAAAGCTATGTTATCCGGGCTATCTAATGACTGGACTCGTGCAAACGAAGGGGGCGATAGCTGGAGTCCTTTCGATGTGGTTGGACATTTAGTGCATGGGGAACGAACAGATTGGATCCCACGAATTTTCATCATTATGAACGATAGTGACCAGAAAACCTTTCATCCTTACGATCGTTTTGCTCAATTTGAAGAGAGCAAGGGAAAGTCTCTGGAGGATCTGCTTGAGGAATTCGAATCCTTGCGAAGATCGAATCTTGAACAATTAAAAGGTTTTAACTTAACCGAATCCGACCTACAGCGGAGTGGTATTCATCCCTCGCTGGGGCCAGTAACTTTATTGAATCTGTTAAGTGCATGGGTGGTTCATGATCAGGGCCATATTGCTCAAATAAGCCGTGTCCTGGCAAAACAATACAAAGATGAAGTTGGGCCGTGGACAAAATATATGACCATTCTAAAATATAGTCCGAAAGAATGAAGTGGTTTCGGTGCTTGCTTTTACTTTCAATGATCTTATCTTGTGAGGAGACGAATCGGGAGGTTGATCCAGCAAGTACTGTGAATGATAGTTTGTCGCAAATTTCCGAAAGTTCCCTGATAGTTCTTGGTACCATTCAGGATGGTGGATCTCCACATATTGGCTGTAAGAAAGATTGTTGTAGAACACTCTTCGAACATCCGGATTCGAATAGGAAAGTAGTATCGCTAGGACTAATACACCGGGGTAAAACATATTTGTTTGAAGCAACCCCCGATATAAGCACCCAGGTGAAAATGCTGCAAACCCTTGCGGGATCAACTAATGAATTTCCCGACGGGATCTTTATTACCCATGCCCACATTGGTCATTATTCAGGACTAATGTACCTGGGGAAAGAAGCCGCCGGTGCGAATGAAATTCCGGTTTACGTGATGCCTAGAATGAAACAATTTCTGGAATCGAACGGGCCGTGGAATGCCCTCGTAAATAACCATAATATCTCTCTGAGTGACCTCTCAGCCGGTGAAGAAGTTTCTTTGGCCCCCCAACTCAAGATAACTCCCTTACTGGTTCCACACAGAGATGAATATTCTGATACCGTGGGTTTTGTGATCGAATGTGTAGCAAAGAAGATATTGTTCATCCCAGACATCGACAAATGGGAGAAGTGGGAATTGTCCATAATCGACATGATTTCGGAAGTTGATCATGCTTTCATCGATGCTACTTTTTTCTATGGGGAGGAAATACAAACCCGGGATATTTCAGAAATACCACATCCCTTTATTATCGAATCCATGGCAATGTTCGATTCTTTATCAGCTTCAGAAAAAAATAAAATACATTTCATTCATTTTAATCATACCAATCCTGTTTTGGATTCAAGTAGTACGGCTTATAAGGATGTAATTAGGAAAGGATACCATGTCGCTCACACGAACGATGTAATTAAACTACAATAGGTAACGACCAATCCTGAACGCATTCTAATTAGTAAAACCTAAACTATGAAACCCGACTTCACAAACTTAAAAGCATTATATATTAACTGTACTCTGAAGAAAACGCCGCGAATAAGTCATACACAAGGCCTGATGAATCTTTCCGCTAATATTATGAAAAAGGAAGGGGTGGAAGTTGAACACATACGTTTTGTAGATCACAATGTGGCTTTTGGTGTTTATCATGATATGACCGAACAGGGTGTTTCTCAGGACGAATGGCCAGAACTTTGGAAAAAAGTAGATGCTGCCGATATTTTAATTATAGGTTCACCTATCTGGTTAGGCGAAAAGTCCTCTGTTGCGACTTTGTTGATCGAACGCTTGTATGGAGAAAGTGGCAGGAGAAACGAAGAAGGCCAATATTATTTCTACGGAAAAGCAGGTGGATGTCTTATCACAGGGAACGAAGACGGAGTAAAACATTGTTCAATGAGTATTCTATACGCATTACAGCATATAGGTTACAGCATTCCTCCTCAGGCTGATGCGGGCTGGATAGGTGAAGTGGGGCCCGGGCCCAGTTACCTAGATGAGGAAAGCGATGCGAGAAATAACGATTTTACAAACAGGAACACCACATTTATGACCTACAACCTGCTTCATCTTGCGTCTATGCTGAAAAAGAACAACGGTTACGATTCTTATGGAAACTCCCGAGGTGACTGGGATGATGGTAGCCGATGGAATTTCGAAAATCCGGAATATAGATAGCTGGCCAAATTGAAAAAAAGATAAAAGCGAGGGACATGTCCCTCGCTTTTTAATTTCAGTGAAAGTAGATATCCTCCTAAATCCTATCACTGAATCATCATCAACTACTCCTGTTGGACAAGTGTAAACAACAATGGTTTAATTCGAGGTATGAATTCTGGTAATCTTTAACAATCTATATTTTCATAGAGGTTGGGATGCTGCATTAGCGTTAGTTTTACGGAAAACCATCGAAGTCATGAAAAAGATTTTCCTCTTAACACTAGTTATTTCTTTACCCCTGATGGGGTGTCCTAAGAAACTGGTTATTGGCGAGATGACCAAAAAGGTGCAGCAACTTGAAATTCCCGGAGCCGATGTAGATTTTAAAAACATGATGATAGGGGTGGCGATGGAGATCGACGGCTGTACGCTACAACCGGAAGATTGTGAAAACCTGATCGATCCATGGAAGTCTGGAATGTTACTTACACTTCAAAAACAGATCGAATTCATTAAAAACGATGAGAATAGTGCCGAAGTTCAATTAAAAATGGCCCAATGGGAACGTGCTATGCTCGACGGAGAGGGTGGTGATCTGCTAACCTACAACAACACTTTTACAACTTTCTCCTATCATCCGGGATATGGTTTGGAGAACATCAAAAAACGAATGGAGAAATACATCGCATTACTAAGTAAATCCACAGATTAGATTATTCTTCTTCCTCTTTACTAAGGTACTTTTTCTCCAACTCTGCCTGAAACTCTTCCATTACGGGTTTCACAGTACTTTCCGGAAGATCGGCAATGCGTATATACATGAGTCCGTCTACCGCATTATTGAACATAGGGTCTACATTGAAGGCGACCACCTTAGCGTTCTGCTTGATATATTTTTTGATGAGAACGGGAAGTCTAAGACTGCCGGGCTCTACCTCGTCGATGAGTTTGTCGAACTTGTTGAGGTCGGCCTCTGTCTCATCGAAAATAAAATCTTTGTCGGCATCCTTTAATTTAACCTTGAATTCCTTTTTCGGATTGATATACTGCGCGACATACGGATCGTAATAATTGGATTTCATGAATTCGATCATGAGGGACTTGGAGAATTCGGAGAATTTGTTGCTAATGCTTACTCCCCCAATAAGAAACTTGTGCTCGGGAAATCTCAATGTGGTATGCACGATCCCTTTCCAAAGCAAGAATAAAGGCATAGGTCTCTGCTGGTATTCTTTAATAATGAATGCCCTACCCATCTCAATGGATTGTTCCATCATCGGGTATAGTTCGGGCTCGAACCTAAACAGATCCTGCAGGTAGAATCCATCGATCCCATACTGTGGAAAAATTCTCGAACCTAATCCCATCCTATAGGCGCCAACGAGTTTTTTGGCGTCCCCGTCCCAGAGGAACATATGGTGGTAATAGCTGTCGAATTTGTCAAGATCGGTTGCGTTGTTAGTCCCTTCCCCTACTTCTCTAAAAGTGATCTCGCGCAATCGGCCAATTTCCTGAAGTGTATTGGGTATATATTGAGCAGGCGCCAGAAAGACCTCGTAATTCTTACTTATTAGTAGTCGTTTGTCATCCTTTCTTAGTAATTCGATCTCTGTTTCCATCATCTCGATGGAGACAGCTCCGGCAATTTTTTTAGGTGCCTTCGGAATTTTTAATGTCTTCGGAATGTTCTCGAGTAATTTTTTCTTCTGAAATGGATTTGCGAGTACATAGGTTTTTTTCCGAAGGAATTCGGTGAATTCTTCAAGAGTTTCAAGCTCCTGTTGATCTGCCACCGAAATAGGATTACCAATACGCACTTTGATCAATCTTTCCTTTTGAGTAAGCAGCTCTGAAGGTAATTTCGCCGTGCGAAAAGTATCATTAAGTTTGGCCAATCGATAAAACATCTTACTGTTCTTGGCGTGAAAATAAATTGGTAAAACGGGTACTTCAGCTTTTTTAATAAGTTTCATAGCAGCCACTTCCCATGGTTTGTCAACAACCAGTCTGCCGTCCCGATAGGTAGACACTTCTCCTGCCGGAAATATCCCTAGGGGATGGCCTTCTTTCATATGCGAAAGTGCATTTTTAAACCCGAGAACACTGGATTTTACATCTTTGCGATCTTCGAACGGATTTACAGGCATCACATACGGTTTTAACGGCTCGATGCGATGTAACAAAAAGTTTGCGATGATCTTGAAATCTGAACGATGTTCTAAAAGTAATTTTAATAACAATATACCATCTATTCCACCCAGCGGATGATTACTAATAGTAATAAAGGTACCCGATTTTGGGATTCGTTTCAGGTCTTCTTCGGGAATTTCGAAATTGATCTCAAATTCATCTAGCAGGGCATTTATAAATTCAAGGTCGCTAAGATGTTTGTTGCGATCGTAGATCTTATTCATGGTATCTATCTTTAGCAACTTCATTAACGACCAGCCCATGAAAGTGCCAATAAAGCCGAATTTATCGACATTAATAGCGCTGGCCACTTCTTTGGCATTTACTAATCCCATGGGTTTTGGTTGTTTATACGTACTACAGTTTCCTTAGCTGTAAACACAAATATAGCGAAACGCTATTAGTTATTCTTTTATCACGATCTGTACTGTATCATGGATTTCCTGTTTTAATAATACAGTTTTATTCTCCATTAATGCGTCGATTTCGGAAGGTTTGGCGTGCCGAACCGTATAAAGAGTAACTCCGTCATTACAGCTCACTTTAAATCGTTCTTTCAAACGAGCCAGCAGATCATCCAGCCTATTAAATTTGTTATCCACACATACCGAAAAACTTATTGCAGAATTCTGAATAAGTTCAACTTTCATTTTAAACTCATGAAGCCATCGGAAGATGTCGCTAATATTATCTTCCATCATAAAACTGAAATCCAGAGAAGACACAGAAATCAGAACCTGGTTTCTTTTCAGAATGAAACAAGAAGTTTCGGGATTGAGTGCGACCCCCTTTCCTACACAGGTGCCGGCATTTTCCGGATTTAAAAAGGATTTTACAAATAATGGTATCTCCTTTCGTTGTAGAGGCTGAAGGGTTTTTGGGTGAATTACGGAAGCCCCGTAGAATGCCAGTTCAATTGCTTCGGTATAGGAGATGTTATGTAAAAGGCGTGTGTTGCCAAAATACCTTGGGTCGGCATTTAATACGCCCGGAACATCTTTCCAAATAGTCACGCTATCGGCATTGAGGCAATAAGCAAAAATAGCGGCAGTGTAGTCACTTCCCTCCCGCCCCAAAGTGGTAGAAAAATTATTTTCCAGATCCGAACCCAGGAATCCCTGAGTTACGGTGATCCCCTTAACACTCACATTCTCGGTGATCCGTTGTTGTGTTTTCTCCCAATCTACTTTAGCATCCCTGAAATTAGCATCGGTAACAATACAGCTTCTTACATCCAGCCAGCTGTTGTTAAGCCCTTCATCCTGAAGGAAAGCGGAGACAATGGTAGTAGAGATCAATTCTCCATAACAAACCACCTGGTCGTAAACATAAGCGTGCTTTTGAGAACGGTTGGTCTCCAGGAAGTTCTCCAGTTTCGCATAAAATTTTCTAATCTCGTTATATACAGGATGGGATTGATTAGAAAATAATTTCATCATTATATTGTGATGATACTCTCTAAATTCCACCATCTGTGAACCCAGATCATCATTCTTACCCAGGTAGGAGCGAACGATCCCTTCAAGGTGATTGGTCATCTTCCCCATAGCCGAGACCACTACAATGAGATTGGTCTCTCTGCTGATATCTATTACTTTTTTTAGGTTCCGAACTCCTTCGGCGTCTTTTACAGAGGCGCCTCCAAATTTAAATACTTTCATAGTTAATTACCGATATATGCTTTCAAGGCAGGTTCTTCCATCTCTACCTGCCACCAATTACTTAAAATGGTTGCCCCACTGCGTTCGTAAAATTGGATCGCCGGCTTATTCCAATCCAGCACCACCCAATTTACCCGCTTCACACCCTGATCGAGGGCGAATTTCAGTACCCGACGGTATAGTGCCTGGCCCACACCTTTCCCGCGCATTTTTTCGGTGACAATGAGATCTTCCAGATGAACTGTTCTTCCTTTCCAGGTAGAGAACCGGAAATACACCAGCGCCATTCCTACGATCTTCTTTTCAACCTCAGCAACAAAACAATCGAATTGTTTTTGATCACCAAATCCGGCGTCTTCGAGTTCTTTACGAGTCACTTCAACAGCGTTGGGTTCTTTTTCGAACTCGGCCAATTCTTTTATAAGTTGCAGCACCGAAGACATATCTTCACGAACAGCATTTCTAATTACAATTTCCATGGGTAGAGTTTACCGACAAATATCGGTTCAATTTTCCAAAAATCACGATATTTGCCCTAAATCTGCAACACCTTAACCGCAATGCGCCATAAAAATCAGACCCTCGGGGAATTTATTATTGAAAATCAGGAAGAGTTCAAGTATTCCTCAGGAGAATTATCCCGCTTAATAAATTCGATAAGGCTGGCGGCCAAAGTGGTGAACCACGAAGTTAACAAAGCGGGGCTTGTTGATATACTTGGAGCTGCTGGCGAAACAAATGTTCAGGGTGAGAGTCAGCAGAAACTAGACGTATACGCCAACGAAGCATTTATAAAAACCCTTACCAACCGTGAGATCGTATGTGGGATCGCCAGCGAAGAAGAGGACCACTTCATTACCATAAAAGGCAGGAACCAGAACAACGATAACAAATACGTGGTTTTAATAGACCCATTGGACGGTTCTTCCAATATAGATGTGAACGTTTCTGTGGGAACTATTTTTTCCATTTACAGGCGGGTAACACCTTCCGGCACTCCGGTAACCCTGGAGGATTTTCTACAGCCCGGGAATAAGCAGGTAGCTGCAGGATATATAATCTACGGTACTTCTACCATGATCGTTTACACCACAGGGCACGGTGTGAATGGCTTCACGCTCAACCCGGCTATCGGGACTTACTACCATTCACATCCCAATATGAAATTCCCTGAAGATGGCTCCATTTATTCTGTGAATGAAGGTAACTATGTACATTTTCCACAGGGCGTGAAGGACTATATTAAATACTGCCAGCGGGAAGAAGAGGATCGCCCTTATACTTCGCGTTATATCGGGTCACTGGTATCCGATTTTCACAGAAATATGATAAAAGGAGGGATTTATATCTATCCAAACACTTCAAAGAATCCGGATGGGAAACTAAGACTGTTGTACGAATGTAACCCGATGGCTTTTATCGCAGAGCAGGCGGGCGGATTGGCAAGCAATGGTTTTACTCGCATCCTGGATATACAGCCTACCGAACTGCATCAAAGAGTACCATTTATCTGTGGAAGCAGAAACATGGTACTGAAGGCCGAAGAATTTATGCAAAAGGCATAAAGTGTAAAATTTCCGGCTTTTGTTAACATTTTTCTTAAATTTAGCTAAACCTTTAACACCAGCGCGTCATGGCGAAAAAAACTACACCAAAAGATAATTCAGGAAATATAGATTCTTCGTCCAAGATTGAAGCTATAAAAAATCTCATCTTCGGGGAGAATATCGAACAATACGACAGTGAGTTTACAACCTTAAAAAAAGACCTTGAAAATAAGAAAAGGGAACTTCAGGCGTATATTGATGATGTTCGAAATGAGTTGATGCAGTCTATAGATTCGCTGAGTACTGATGTGAATATCCGGATTACAGATCTGGAAGATTCGTTCAATGCCAGGGCTGAGGCGCTTTCAGAAGAAAAAGTAGATCGTAAGGAACTGGGGAAACTGCTTATAAGCCTGGGTGAAAAGATTAGCTCATAACACCTATTAATACTTATTTAATACCAATGGTCAAGGAGGACGAGAACAAATTAAAGTTGCTTCGGGAGATCCTGTTGATAGATGACAGGGAAGTTGCCCGGGCAGTTTCTCAACGCCTTGACACCCTTTCCGAAACCCTCGATAAACGTGAGAAACTATCTCAAAAAGTAGATCCAATTATAGAACAACGGCTGGATCAATTTGTATCGGAGATTCCCACTACTCTTGGACCAACCATCACTAAAACTTTAAAAGAACAAATCGAAAACTCCAAAGACCAGGTGGTCGAGGCATTGTATCCCATCATGGGAAAAATGATAAAACGATACATTCAGAATGAAATAAAATTACTTTCAGAAAATATCAACAAGAAGGTAAATAATACGTTCTCGGTAGCAGGATTTAAACGCAAGATTAGATCTGTATTTACCGGCGTTAAGGAAAGTGACCTTATTCTTTCTGAAAGTAATATGCCCACCATAAATGAAGTGTTCATCATTGAAAAGGGATCCGGTTTATTGCTTGGAAATCACAGTACCACAGAAACCATGGATAAGGATATGGTATCGGGGATGCTTACAGCCATTAAAAGTTTTGTGGAAGATGCGTTCTCCGGAGGAGCCCAGAATCTCGAAGCCATAGAATACGAACTGTATACGATCCATATTCAGAATTTCTTTTCCTATTACATTGCCGTTGTGGTCTCCGGAAATTATACCCGTAGTTTCGAAAGCAAACTTGAGAACGACCTTTTGGAGCTTTCTAAAAAACTCACTTCAAAAATAACCTCCCTCTCTCGTGAGGCGGTGGAAGAGATCCTCATAAAACATATGGCACACTGGTCCTGAATAGATAGACAAACTATTATCTGCAATATACCTTTTCAATACCCCTGAGATGGTATACAAAACCTTTAAAAATTTGACGATAAAAAATTGAATCTGTAGTTTCTTTTTATTCTCTTTGTAAATGATTGCTTCTCCTCTTAATTTATTTCATTATTTTAACCCGTGAAAAATAGATATGGCAACTGTTAAAAAAATAGTGTTACTGGGGCATTTTGGTGTTGGGAAGACGAGTTTGGTACGCCGATATATCGATAGTGCCTTTAGCGAGGATTATCTTGTAACGGTTGGGGTCCATGTAAAGAAGAAGGATGTTATCGTAAACGATGAACCCGTAACTCTTATAATATGGGATATTGAAGGCAATAATTCCATTGAGAAAGCCCGTAGATCTTATCTTTTGGGAAGTCAGGGCTTTATTTATGTATTCGATGTGAGCCGGCAGGAAACCTATGAGGATATTAACAGCGAGATGAACTTTTTAGCGAAAAATCATGAGAACGTTCCTGTTTGTTTGGTAGGTAACAAATCGGATCTATTTACCGAAGACTTCACTAAAGAATTCTTCAAGGATAAAGAATTTGAGAATTGTTACTTCACAAGTGCAAAAACGGGAGAAAATGTAGAAGCAATGTTCCTTGATCTTGCTAAACGAACACTATAATATGAGTGCGAAGTTAAAAACCGAAATCCTAGACCGTCGAATTCAAGAGATAGAAATAACCGATCAAGGGGTTGTTTTGGCAAGCGACAACTCCATTTTTGATCTGCCGGAGAAAAGTTCGATTGCCAACCTCCACCCATTCTTCGAAGGAGTGATCCCAATACTTCCTACGGTAAAGGATAGTCTCAAGATACCATGTGTAAATGTAGACTCTGTTAGCGACCCACGTATAGTAGATGTTGATTTTCTTCGGAAAGGGGAGAAGTTGTATATGCTGATATTCGATTTTACCGAACATTACGAAGCTTCTCAACCCTTGGTTCAGGAAAAAAATGTAGCCTCTATCGCAAAGAACAAACTAGCCTTCGAGAAACAATTACTGGAGGCTAAGGAAGAATTCAAAAATAATTTTTTGTCTAATCTCAATCACGAGATCCGGAATCCGTTAAATAATCTACTGGGTTTTATGGAGATCCTCAAGGAAACTAAACTTGATTACGACCAGAATGAAACCCTGAAGGTGATGCAGAAAACTGGAACCCACCTGAAGATCTTAATGGACGATATGCTGGATATCTCCAAAATAGAGCGAGGTGTCCTGGACATTAAAAGTGTGAACTTCAACCTGGGGCATCTTGTGAATAACCTTCAAAATCATTTCAATTTAAAATACGCCGATAACCCTGTCGAATTCAATGTTTCTATAGACAATAACGTACCACGCAAATTGATAGGGGACCCAGCCCGCCTAAACCAGATCCTATTTAACCTGCTTGAAAATTCCTTCAGAAATACAACAGACGGTTACATAACTATGTTGGTAAAGGCCGAAAGTAAAGATAAAACTAATACCAAAATTAAGATCCTTATTTCAGACAGTGGCACCGGGATCCCTGAAGACAAACTCGATAAGGTCTTCGATTCGTATTTTCAGTTAAAGGTTGATAAACTAAAGCCTTTGGGTGAAGGCCTGGGACTAAAAATTGTAAAAGATCTTACTCAGTCTCTAGATGGAAAAGTTCAGGTGGTTAGTGAAGAAGGAAAAGGCACTATGTTCACCTGCGAGTTCCCCTTTAAGGTACGACCGGCTACCAAGGGTACCAAAACTGTTCCCAAAGGTTCGGGTATACTCATGAGCAAGCGCATTCTTATCATTGAGGACGAGACCACCAACCAGATGTTGATGATGAAAACCTTTCTCAACAACGAAAAGGGATATGTGATTGAAATGGCAATTAATTCAGATCACGCCTTCGAGCTATTGGAAAACAATCGTTACCACCTTATCATGTTTAAATCTGCTTTGCCCGATATAAACGGTATCGATCTAATTAAAAAGATTCGCGGCCATGAGCAAGATGCAATTGCTAATCTGCCTATACTTATCGCCAGTGGAAATACCCTGAAAGAAGAACAGAAAGCTGTTTTGGACGCAGGAGCATCTGCATTTCTCCCCAAGCCCTATACAAAAAATGAGCTGTTCAAATGTATTGAACAACTCATTAGAGAGTCTTAAAAAGCTTGGTCTTACTTTCTATTAAGCAAGTATCTGTAGTCTTCAAGGTCAAGCCCACCTTCGAATATCTGAATGGATCGCTTGATTAATTTATTTGCCAAATCCTCTGTGTATCCCAGGCCAATGGCGTAACGTTTCAACAGCTCCTTCTCATTATCATCTATCTCATTATCGGCAAATATGATCTTGAACAGATCGAGCATCATAGCTAAACGTTCTTCAGCCGAATTTGGAGGACTCATAGGATATACAGAAGGGTTCTTTTCTATATTGGCCAGTTCGGCTGGCGTAATATCAAGTTTTTCGGCAAAACGCATGAGTAACCGTTTTTCTTCATCAACCAGTTCACCATTTACTAGAGCCATACGCATCATAGAAGCAAAATGACCAAGTTTTCTGGATTTTTCTCCACTTTCAAATAATTCGGTAAATGTCATAATTCAAATTTATATTACAAAAATAAAACTATTCGCGCTTTTAAACCGATATTTTCTTCGGAAAAAACCTCCTAAATCTTTATTCAATTCTTCAACTAAAAGAAGAACAACTCTTATCTTTATTCAAAATTCTATGAGATATTACCCTGGCTTGATAAAAATACTTGAGCACCTCATTAATAAGGCAGCGGGCTCGGCCCTATTAGCCCTTCTTTTTATCTTGCTATATAGCCATGTTTCATTTGGTCAAACCAGGTCTGAGGCCCAAGCTATCATGGACGATATTAAAACGGAAGAAGAAATTGGATATGCCAGCGAATATATGCCCGGATGGACCATACAGTTGGAAAAGCTTACTCCCAACGATCAAAACTGGGGGGGTCATGAAACGCAATTAAAAAGTGATAGCCCTTATATACTGGCGGAAGATGGTGAAACATATATGTATAAACTCATCGCTGTGGATAGTATAAAACAGTTTCGGGTAAGTTATATCTTCCTCGATGGCAGTGTATACCGGTACCGAAAAATAGATGGGATACGCACTAAAATACTGAAACAATATGCCAAAGGTGTACCCTTTGCTTCTCTTGCTTCCAGGTATTCGATGGATGTAAGTGGTTCGGTAAAAGGGGGAGATCTGGGTTGGTTCAACGAAAAAACCATGGTCCCGGAATTTGAAAAATCGATCGCCAATCACAACAAAGGAGAAATTTTTACGGTGGACAGCGTGTTGCGAAGATGGTACTTTGTGGTTCTGAAAACTTATGAAGACAGGAAGGTTGTACAGAAAACTTTGGCAAAGATCAAGATCAAATAAACCGGCTTCCTATGAAAAGAATTTTACAAATTCTCAATATTACCGCATTTATCGCGGTCCTGTTAGTCAATTATTTGTCTAATACCGGGATGATGAATAATACTACTATAGGTGAGGTATCGGCCCAGGTAAACACTTTATTTACACCGGCTCCCTACGCATTTGCCATATGGGGACTGATTTATCTCTTTCTCTTGGCCTTTGTGATCTATCAAAGCCGTAGTCTTTTCATGAGGGTTAATAATGATGATCTTGTAAGTAAGACAGGCTGGTGGTTTATCATTTCCTGTATAGCCAACTGCCTCTGGGTATACTTCTGGATCTATCAATATACAGGCATTTCGGTACTGTGCATATTCCTGCTCTTAATTTCTTTACTGAAGATAGTTGTAAATAACAACATGGAGCGCTGGGACGCCCCTCTTACGGTGATCGCATTTTTGTGGTGGCCATTTGTGATCTATAGCGGATGGGTAACAGTGGCGAGTATTGCCAATGTTGCCGCCTGGCTAGTTAAGATCGGGTGGGATGGATTTGGAATTTCCGAAACTATATGGACAGTGGTCATGATCACAATCGCAACTTTGATCTCCCTCGCGCTAACCTGGACGCGCAGCATGCGGGAATTCGCTTTGGTAGGTTCCTGGGCTCTGGCCGCTATTGCCGTTGCAAATTGGGAAAGTAATGAAACTGTAAAAATTGCAGCCATCTCTTGTGCCACTGTTCTGTTTATAAGCAGTTCAATACATGGTTATATGAATCGTGAAACCAGCCCAATTAAAAAACTGAAACAAAACTTAAGTCGCTAATGCTAACGTGTAAAAAACATTTGTTCTCACTTTCAGACGAGGTTACCTACCTCAACTGTGCAACCATGTCTCCTTTCCTGCGGTCTGTTGAAAGAATCGGGATTGAAAATTTGAAGCGAAAATCCAATCCCCAAAATATAAAGAGCCAGGATTTCTTCACAGACAGACAACTGCTAAAAGAAAGGTTTACACAGTTAATTCACGCGCCACATCCCGATTGTGTGTCTATCATCCCATCTGTCTCGTACGGTATTGGGACCGTAATAAAGAATATTCGGTTTAAAAGAGGCGATGAGATCATCGTGTTGGAGGATCAGTTTCCAAGTAATGTTTATGGATGGAAAGGATTGGAAAAGACAGATGGAGTAAAGATTATTAGTGTAAAAGCACCACCTTTAACGCCAGGCAGAGGCTCCATTTGGAATCAACGTTTATTAGATGCGATAAACGAACGAACCAAGGTAGTGGCAATACCGCAAGTACATTGGTCTGATGGAACACTGTTCGATCTACAAGCAGTGCGTAAAAAAACCCTGCGGATGGAGGCCTATCTCATTATAGACGGGACACAAAGTATAGGTGCCTTGCCTTTTTCTACTTCCGAAATACAGCCGGATGCTTTGATCTGTGGTGGATACAAATGGCTGATGGGGGCTTATGGCCTTGGAATGGCGTATTATGGTGAACGATTCTATGAAGGTACTCCTCTGGAAGATAACTGGATAAACCATCAGGGTAGTGAAGATTTTACAAACCTCGCCAGGTACAACCCGAAATTTAAACCAAAGGCAAGCCGCTTCGATATGGGTGAATCCAGTAATTTTATCCAAGTCCCAATGCTGGCAGCGGCAATCGGGCAGATCATGGACTGGACTACGGAGGGAATTCAGCAATATTGCAAGGAGATCACGTACGAAGCTATCCAGACTCTTTCTAATCATGGCTATTATATTGAAGCCCCTGAATACCGAGGGCATCATCTGTTTGGGATCTATACTAGGGGGAGAAAGTCCATGGAGACCATAAAGCAGTCTCTCACCGAGAGTAACATCCAGGTTTCGTATAGGGGTGAGGCGATACGGATCTCTCCACATTTATACAATACCCGCGAAGATCTAGAAAAGTTAGTTAACTGTTTTATTTGATATCAGGCTGTATTATCTTTGCCCGCAATGAGTAAAGCCCAGGTTTGGTCGCTTTTTGAACAGTCTTCGGAAATTCGAAAACTGCGGCAGGCTATTGCCAGTTCCGAAAAAAACATAGGGGTTAACGGCCTTGTAGGATCCTCACTTTCGTTGGTAATAGCCGAACTCTTCAGAACTTCCGAAATTCCCTATCTACTCATCTTAAACGACAAAGAAGATGCTGCGTACCACTTGAACGATCTGGAAAACTTGCTGGGAGACCAAAACGTTTTGTTCTACCCGGGGAGTTATAGAAGACCATATCAGATAGACGAAACAGATAATGCCAATGTACTCCTGAGAAGTGAGGTCCTTAATCGTATCAATTCCAGACGGAAACCGGCAATCATTGTCACCTATCCGGAAGCATTGTTCGAAAAAGTGGTTACTCGAAGGGAACTGGAAAAAAACACACTTAAGCTAAAGGTAGGTGAAGAAGTTAGTGTTGATTTTGTGAATGAAGTACTGTTCGAATATCGTTTTAAACGAACCGATTTTGTCACGGAACCTGGGGAATTTTCGGTGCGAGGTGGAATACTGGATGTGTTTTCTTTTAGCCATGACGAACCATACCGTATCGAATTCTTTGGAGATGAAGTAGACAGTATACGTACTTTCGATGTGGAAACACAGCTTTCACTTGAGCAGGTAAAGCGGATCTCGATCATCCCGAATGTGGAGAATAAAATGATCCAGGAAAATCGAGAGAGTTTCCTTAAATATATTTCAGCGAAAACCCTTGTTTATCTGAAAAACAGAGAACTGTTGTCTTCGGCCATGGATAAGCTCTTCAAAAAGGCCGAGTACGCTTTTAAAGAAACCGAAACCACGGTAGCCATGAGCCCCCCTTCGGATCTCTTCTGCACTTCTAACTTACTGAAAGCACAACTCGAGGAATTTTCGGTAATAGATCTTAACAATAAAGATGTATCATCGCAAAAATGCATTATTACGTTTAATACAACCCCGCAACCTTCATTCAATAAGCAATTCGATCTGCTTATTGAAAACCTCAACACCAACTCTTCAAACGGGTATAAGAACTATATTTTTTGCAGCAGTGATCAACAGGCGAAACGCTTCCATGATATTTTTGAAGATGCCCAGCAACATGTGGACGAATTTGAGACCATCGTTTTTCCATTGTTCAACGGGTTTATAGATCACGACCAGAAAAACGTCTGTTATACCGATCACCAGATCTTTGAACGCTATCATAAATTTCATCTGAAAAACAGCTATGCCAAAAAGCAGGCGATCACTCTTAAAGAGCTTACTAATCTTGAAGTGGGTGATTATGTTACGCATATCGATCACGGGATAGGGAAATTTGGCGGGCTGCAAAAGATAGACGTGGAAGGGAAACAACAGGAAGCTATTAAATTGATCTATGGCGAAAGGGATATACTGTACCTAAGCATACATTCGTTGCATAAGATCTCTAAATACAATGGAAAAGATGGCGCTGTTCCAAAAATTTACAAACTGGGAAGCGCTGCCTGGAAAAAATTAAAACAGAAAACAAAGAAGCGTGTTAAGGAGATCGCGTTTAACCTTATTGAGCTATACGCAAAACGCCGACTACAGAAGGGCGTTGCTTTTGCTCCCGATTCTTATCTGCAACACGAATTGGAATCGTCTTTCATTTACGAAGACACCCCAGACCAGGTCACTGCCACAGAAGACGTAAAGCGGGATATGGAAAACGAAAGGCCTATGGATCGTCTGGTATGCGGTGATGTTGGCTTCGGAAAGACAGAGGTCGCCATACGTGCCGCCTTTAAAGCTGTTGATAATGGGAAACAAGTAGCGGTCCTGGTTCCTACTACCATCCTTGCATTCCAGCATTTTAAGACCTTTACCGAACGCCTGGCCGAAATGCCTGTGAACGTAGACTACCTTAACCGTTTCCGAAGTGCTAAACAGAGAAGGGCCGTCCTTGAAGGATTGGCCGGTGGGAAACTCGATATAGTTATAGGTACACACCAGCTTGTCAACAAATCGGTGGTATTTAAAGATCTTGGCCTTTTAATTATAGACGAAGAACAAAAGTTTGGAGTAGCGGTAAAGGACAAATTGAAAACACTCAAGGAAAACGTAGACACTCTTACCTTGACCGCTACGCCCATTCCAAGAACCCTGCAATTTAGCCTGATGGCTGCCAGGGACTTATCGGTCATCACCACTCCACCACCCAATCGTTATCCCGTGGACACCCGTGTGATTCGGTTTTCGGAAGAGGTTATCCGGGATGCGATCCGGTATGAGATCTCGCGCGGCGGACAAGTATTTTTTGTACATAACCGCATTGAGAACATAAAGGAGGTGGCCGGGATGATACAGCGCCTGGTGCCCGATGCGAAGATTGGGATTGGTCATGGGCAGATGGAAGGAAAGAAACTGGAGCAACTCATGCTCGCTTTCATGAACAATGAATTCGATGTACTGGTTTCCACCACCATAATTGAAAGTGGCCTGGATGTGCCCAATGCGAACACCATTTTTATCAATAATGCGAATAACTTCGGACTCTCAGATCTCCACCAGATGCGAGGCCGTGTGGGTCGTTCTAATAAAAAAGCCTTTTGCTACTTTATTACCCCGCCATTCTCTGCCATTACAGACGACGCCAGAAAACGATTAACGGCGCTCGAACAGTTCAGTGAACTGGGAAGTGGCTTTAATATTGCCATGAAGGATCTGGAAATCAGGGGCGCAGGGGATCTGCTTGGAGGTGAACAAAGTGGCTTTATCAACGAGATCGGTTTTGAGACCTATCAAAAGATTCTTTCTGAAGCCATAGACGAACTAAAGGAAAAAGAATTCAAAGATCTCTATGCGGGCACGGAACACGAGCTAAAGGATTTTGTGAAGGAAGCCGTTATCGACACAGATTTCGAATTGCTATTCCCGGACGACTATGTGAATAATATAACCGAACGGCTTAATTTGTACCAAAAACTCAACGCCCTAAATACGGAAGAAGAACTTAAAAAATTTGAATCGGAACTCATCGACAGGTTTGGAGAACTCCCGGATGAAGCAGCAGATCTGTTGAATAGTGTTCGTATAAAATGGATCGCAATTTCCATGGGGCTGGAAAGAGTGGTGATGAAAAAAAACAGGCTGGTAGGTTATTTTGTGAGTGACCAGCACAGTGCGTATTACCAGAGTCCTACTTTTTCCAGGGTGCTTCAATATGTTCAAAATCATCCACAACAGGTAAAAATGAAAGAAAAGCAAACCCGAAACGGCCTTCGCCTAATGCTTACTTTCGAAAGAATATCTTCGGTGGACAAAGCGCTGGATGTGCTTCAGCCCTTCCGTTTAAAATAAGAACCCCGCCTGCTTTTACAGTTACACTATTCAGAAATGATAAAAAGCATTTTTAAAATGCTCTACACACTCCTGCTTATTGTTTTTTAATACAGAAATGATATCAAACCTCACTTCCAGGTCGATCCCATTTTTTAGCACGTATTCATTCGCAGCTCTTACCAAATGTTTAATTTTTCGAGGATTCACAAAGCTTTGCGGATCTCCAAATACTATGCTGTTTCTGGTCTTCACCTCAACTATCACCAGTTGATGTGAGTTTTCGGCAATGATATCGATCTCGGCTTTTTCGTAGATGAAATTCCGGCATAAAATCCTGTACCCGTTCTTCAACAAATATTGAACGGCCAGATCCTCACCAAGTTTTCCCAGTTCGTTGTGATAAGCCATATTTAAATTTGCATAAAATCATAAAATTAGGTCCCTTGAATTGGGCACTTTTGGTCTGATTTCATGAAATATGGGTATGGTCAATACATCGACAAGAGAAGATGATCCCTCTCATTTGATAACGGCAAGCCTTACAAATTCTTAAGAAGTGAATTGCAGTGCAACATCGGGTCCTGTAACAGTTAACTGTACATTACGGCCCATGATTAGTGCTCGGTTATCTTTTACATGGCCTGCAGGGAAATGATAACAAACAGGGAAGTCGTACTTAGAAACAATTTCTTCCACTATTTCTTCGGCCGTTTTCCCATATGGAATGGTATTGTCGTTCATATCGGTAAGTCCTCCAATGATCAATCCGTTCAGGGAATTGAAATAACCATTTCTTTTTAAATTCTGAAGCATTCTGTCCACATGGTACAGATATTCGTCCAGATCTTCCAGGAATAAGATCTTCCCGGCTGTATCTAATTGAGATGCACTTCCGCATAAAGAATACAAAACCGACAGATTTCCTCCCACCAGGGCTCCTTCGGCCGAGCCGTTTCGGGAGAATCCAGATATATCCGTATACCTAATAGTATATGTATTACCAAACAGTAATTCCTGCAATGATTTTGATGTCTCCGGTGTCTTTTTGTCGATATCCAAAGGCATTTGCGCATGCAGGGTTTCCACTCCTCTGCCATTAAGGTGAGCATGAAGTACGGTAATATCGCTATAACCAATGATCCATTTTGGGTGGGCAGCAAACTTCCGAAAATCGAGTAAGTCGATAATGCGTACTGTGCCATAGCCCCCTCTGGCACACCAGATCGCTTTTACCTGCTCATCATCCAGCATTTGCTGAAAGTCCCGGGCACGTAACGTATCTTCACCCGCAAACTGGTCCTTTTCGGCGCCTATACTCTCGCCAAGTTTTACTTTCAGGCCCCATCGTGCAAGCAGATCCAGGGCCGGTTGTAATTCAGTCTTGTTCACTTTTCGAGCCGTGGAGACGATCCCAATAGTATCGCCAGCCTGCAAATAAGGTGGTGTTACCATATATTCTTTTCTATTCTTAGATTAAAAAATAAAGTTAGTCTTTTACGTTAAATTTCAGGCTGGCTTACCATAAATAACTATAATTCAATATATTTAGCTGTCTCGAACTTAAAAAATACGGCTATGGAAACAATTGCAGCCCCATCTTGCAATGCTTCAACTTTGGCGGCATACGTGCCTTCCGCTCAAAATCCCTGGAATGTAAGTAAGATTAAACATGTATATCGCAGGTTAGGGTTTAGTGCTTCCCAAGACACCGTAGACCTTGCCCTGCCAATGAGCCCGGGCCAATTTATCGACTCTCTAGTGGATGCAGCCTTCGCGCTACCCCCTACCGCAGCTCCACCATGGGGCTACTGGGCATTGGGAGATTTTACCGATTACGAAACGGAGAACGAACAATTTATATTCGACTGGCGTATTCAGGCTGGAAACGACTTTATGACTGAAGATCTTCGTGGGCGCCTTACGTCTTTCTGGATGAACCATTTTGTCACCGAACTGGAAGTGTATTTTTATGCGCCTTATTTATTTCAGTATTACAATACTATCCAAACGCATGCCCTGGGGAATTTCAAAACCTTCGTGCACGATATAGGGATTAGTAATGCCATGTTACTTTACCTGAACGGGTATGAGAACACCAATGTCAACCCGAATGAAAATTACGCCAGGGAACTATACGAACTCTTTACGCTAGGAGAAGGAAATGGTTACAGCCAAACAGACATTATAGAAACTTCCAGAGCCCTTACCGGTTACAATCACTGGACCGAATTTGGAGGCCAGATCTATTTCGATGTAAGTACTCACGATACCGGACTTAAAAGCATTTTCGGCCAGGATGGTAATTGGGGATATACGGACGTGATCGATATTTTATTCCTGGAACGCGGACTCGAGGTGTGCAAATTTATATGCACCAAGCTTTATAAATACTTCGTTAGCCCTTCTGTGGATGCTCTAATCATACAGGATATAATTGAGCCCCTGGCTCAAACCATGGTGGCAAATAATTACGAACTGGTTCCTGTATTGAAACAGCTATTTAAAAGCGAACATTTTTTCGATGAGCGCGCTATAGGTGTGGTGATCAAGAGTCCTTTCGACACAATTTTCGGCTTTGTTAATGAGACCGAGTTCTTCTATGATACTAGTATAATGGATGCCTTTCTGTATTATTCGGGACTTATGGGGCAGGAAATTTTCAATCCCCCAGATGTTGCCGGATGGCAACGGGATGAGGAGTGGATTAATACCTCTACACTTACCGGACGTTGGGAGCTAATGGAGCTTTATGTAACTTATCTCTTCGGAAATGGATACGAACTTACGTTGACCGATCTGGCCAAAGCCCTTACCAATAATAGCAACGACCCCTATTATATCACCCAGGTACTGGTAGACCATTTTGTTCCGAAGCAATTATATACCATTACCGACTACGACATAGCCACAGACATCTTTAAATGGGATGTCCCGCAGAACTATTATGACAACGGAACCTGGAATTTAGATTGGTCTACAGCACCCTATCAGGTTACCTTGCTGCTAAATCATATAGCACGAATGCCCGAATTCCAACTTAAATAACCTGCTCATGTGTACGAATCATAATTTTAAGAAAAAAGGAGCTACCAAGGACCAAAAGCTTATTCACGATCAGGAACATGCCGAATGGAGCAGAAGATCATTTATCCAGGCACTTGGGCTTGCCGGTGGAGGTAGTATAATGTTGGGGAATGCTGCTGTAACAGCCTCCAAACCTTCTCCGCTTTCAGTGGCTCTCGCCGAAAGCGAAACAGATCGTATCATGGTAATTATAAGGCTCAAAGGAGGAAATGACGGCTTGAACACCATAGTTCCCATTTACGATTATGCCACCTATGCCAATTTGCGACCAACGATCCGGCATCAACAAAGCGAACTTACAAACCTGAATGCAGACTTTGCCATTCCCAATTATATGAGTAGCCTCGAGGCCATGTGGGGAGAAGGGCAAATGAAAGTGGTACACGGCGTTGGTTATCCGCAGCAGAATCTATCTCATTTTCGTTCATCGGATATCTGGGCTTCGGCAGCAGATACGGTCATCGAACCTACCGGATGGTGGGGCCGATATTATGAACATCTCTATCCGGACTACCTTATAAATCCCCCTGAAGTTCCGCCTGCCATACAGATAGGAAGCATAGGCAACCTGGTATTTGAAGGCCAGGAAACTAATTATGCATTTTCTGTTGCTAATCCGCAACAATTGGAGAGCGTCGCCCAAAACGGTCAAATACACGACCTCTTGGATATCCCAGAATGTGTATATGGAGATAAATTATTCTTTATGCGCTCCACCACAAATACAACCTTTACCTACGCAGGTGTGATCAACGATGCATACATGAACTCGACGAACCAGGCCACTTACAGCGACGAGGATCTGGCCAGCCAAATGTCTATTGTGGCAAGGATGATCAAAGGAGGGTTGGGTACCAAAGTATATATGGTCACCCTGGGAAGTTTCGATACACATGCCAACCAGCCCGATGAGCACAGGGCGTTACTGCAAGACCTGTCTGATACTTTGCAAAGTTTCTATACAGATCTGGAAGCAGCCGAAATGCAAAATGATGTGCTGTGTATGACCATTTCCGAATTTGGCCGAAGACCTTATGAGAATGGCTCTAACGGTACAGACCACGGCGCTGCTTCGCCTGTTCTTTTATTCGGGCCGGGGCTTAATGGAAATGGATTTGTGGGAACCCATCCCGACCTGTTAACCTGGGACAGCCATGATAATCTCATCCCTACGGCCGATTTCCGTTCTGTTTATTCCAGCGTACTTACCAATTGGTTTTGTTTGGATCCAACAGTGATCGATCTTATTCTGCTTAATGAGAATTACCCCGAACTGGACCTGGGAATTAATTGTGATTCGTTGTCGAATACCGATTTTGGCAATGTAACCACTTTCATTCATGCTCCGGTGTATAAAAATAACAGGGTATACATTGAAATGAACATGACCAACACCAGCCATATCGATCTAAAGCTCTACGATATAATGGGAAAAGAACTGGGAACCCTTAAAAATGAAGTGCTGTTCCCCGGTGTTCATTCGATAGATGTTAAAGCTGCATTAGGCTCCAGGCTAAGTTTTGGACAGTATATATACCGAATTTCTATGGGAGGCCAGTTTTACAGTAAATCACTCCTTATAAAATAGTACCATTTTCTTTTTTTATATGAAAAGTCTTCTGTTCACCGGGAGACTTTTCTCTTGTTACCCTATTTGAACCGAAGATAAAATCGCTATTTTTGTGCCTGTTCACAATCAAGTCTGAATTTCAATAGTAAATGAACGATCCCAAGAGAATTACCATAACAGCCGCTTTACCTTATACCAATGGCCCTGTACATATTGGCCATTTGGCCGGAGTCTATGTACCAGCCGATATATATGCGCGATATCAGCGTCTTATAGGAATGGACGTTGCTTTTGTTTGCGGTAGTGATGAGCACGGCGTTCCCATCACGATCAAAGCGAAAAAGGAAGGGATCAGCCCACAGGAGGTTGTGGACAAATATCATGAGATCATAAAAAGATCTTTCGAGGAATTTGGGATCACTTTCGATAATTACTCTCGAACCTCGGCGAAGATACATCACGATACGGCTTCAGGATTTTTCAAGAAACTTTACGATGACGGAAAGTTTGTGGAGGAAGTGACCGAACAATTGTACGACGAGGAAGCAAATCAATTCCTGGCCGATCGCTTTGTAGTAGGAACCTGCCCGAAGTGCGGTTACGAGGAGAGTTACGGAGATCAATGTGAGAATTGCGGTACTTCACATAATGCCACAGACCTAATTAACCCCAAAAGTGCTATCTCGGGCGCAAAACCGGTGAAAAAGGAAACAAAACACTGGTTTCTGCCTCTGGATCAATACGAGGATTGGCTAAGAGAATGGATTTTAGTGGGTCATAAAAAAGATTGGAAAACCAATGTGTACGGGCAATGTAAATCCTGGATCGATGATGGATTACGCCCAAGGGCGGTTACCCGCGATCTGGATTGGGGAATCCCTGTTCCCGTAGATGGTGCCGAAGGAAAAGTGCTCTATGTTTGGTTCGATGCACCCATAGGATATATTTCTTCCACACGTGAATGGGCAGAAAGAGAAGGCAAGGATTGGGAACCCTATTGGAAAAGTGAAGACACTAAGCTGTTACATTTTATAGGTAAGGACAATATTGTTTTTCATTGTATCATCTTTCCGGCCATGCTAAAAGCTGAAGGAAGTTATATCGTACCGGATAATGTCCCCGCCAACGAATTTTTAAACCTGGAGGGAAATAAAATATCCACGAGTAAGAACTGGGCAGTGTGGCTGCATGAATACCTCCTGGAATTTCCCGGCCAGCAAGATGTGCTTAGGTATGTGCTAACGGCCAATGCTCCCGAGACAAAGGACAACGATTTTACATGGGCCGATTTCCAGGCCAGGAATAACAATGAATTGGTGGCTATCTTCGGAAATTTCGTCAATCGCGTGGTGGTGCTAACGCATAAATATTACGATGGAGAAACCCCGCAGCCATCCGAATTCTCTAACGTAGACAAGGAGACCTTTGATGAACTCCGGGCTGCTCCGGAAGTTATCGCAAGTTCTATAGAAAGGTATAGATTTAGAGAGGCGCAGGCAAAACTTATGGACGTTGCCCGACTTGGAAACAAGTACCTGGCCGATGAGGAGCCGTGGAAGACCATCAAAACAGATGAGGCAAGAACCAAAACCGTGATGTATGTGGCACTGCAGATCGCAGCAGCGCTGGCGGTTCTAAGCGAGCCTTTTCTGCCTTACACTTCAGCTAAACTAAATCATATCCTGGGAAATAGCGAGAGGGTTCCGGTTACTAGCTGGAAGGGCATTTCAGAAGAAAAAGAACTCATTGCTCCAGGGCATCAAATTGGGAAAGGTGAATTACTTTTCAGTAAAATAGAGGACGAAAAAATTCAAGAACAACTCGCAAAACTTGAAGCCAGTAAAAAAGAAAATAAAGCTATGAATGCAAGCGTGGAACCTCAGAAAGATGTTATTACTTTCGACGACTTTACCAAACTGGATATGAGAGTGGGTACAATTATTTCTGCTGAAAAGATGCCCAAAACCAAGAAACTTTTGGTTTTAAAAGTAGATACCGGCATAGACACGCGTACCATTGTGTCTGGTATAGCCGAAAGCTTTACCGCCGAAGAAGTGGTAGGGAAACGTGTTACTGTATTGGTTAACCTGGCTCCACGTGCTTTACGGGGGGTGGAAAGTGAAGGCATGATCTTAATGACCGAAACTCCCGATGGAAAACTGGTATTTGTTAATCCGGACGACGATGTCCCTAATGGAGTAAAAATTAGTTAGTCTTACAATTAGGGTTAAGATAAATTCTTCTAAAATTGACTTTCGTCATAGCTGCTCTAAACGATTAAACGGTTATTTGCATTCATTAAAATTTTGATCCATGAGAATTGTTACCGCCGAAGAAGCCGTTTCCATAGTAAAGAGCGGCGATACTGTTTTTTTTCAGGGCGCCGCCATGACCCCTAATCTCCTAATAGATAAGCTTTGCGACAGATACAAGGATCTGCAAGATGTAAAGATCGTCCAGATCCATACTGAAGGGAAAGCAAAGTATATGGAAGAGCCTTACGCTTCTTCTTTTAATATTTACAGTTGCTTTGTTGGTGGCAATGTGCGCAAGGGTATTAATAATAACAAGGGAGACTATATCCCAATTTTCCTGAGCGAGATACACCTGTTATTTCGACGAAACATCATTTCACTGGACGTGGCTTTTATACAGGTTTCTCCACCTGATAAACATGGATATTGTTCCTTGGGTGTATCAGTAGACATAGCATTACCCGCACTCGAAAAGGCAAAAAAAGTTGTAGCATTGGTAAATCCCCGTGTTCCCAGAACTCATGGTGATGGCATCATACACATCAACTCAATTGATTTTGGAGTACATATAGATACTCCGCTTCATTATGCCTCTATTACCGAACCCACAGAAGTTGAGGAGAAGATCGGCCATCATGTTGCCGGACTTGTAGAGGACGGTGCCACCTTACAAATGGGGATTGGGAATATCCCCAATGCCGTACTTAAAAACCTCACAAATCATAAAGGTCTGGGGATTGATACAGAAATGTTCAGTGACGGAGTTCTACCCTTAATCGAACTAGGGGTGATCACCGGAGAGCATAAGAAAATAAAACAGGGGAAGATCGTAACCTGCTTTGCTGTAGGAACACAGCGATTGTATGATTTTGTGGACGACAATCCCAGTGTTCATTTTAAAGAGGCCGCTTATACCAACGACACGCATAGAATTAGAATACAACCAAAAGTAACTGCGATCAACAGTGCGATTGAAATTGATTTCACAGGGCAGGTTTGTGCCGATACAATTGGTCCGTATCAATTTTCGGGAGTTGGCGGACAAATGGATTTTATCCGGGGTGCGAGCTTGTCTGAAGGTGGCAAACCCATTATTGCCATGCCGTCTACAACTGCCAAAGGAATCTCGAAGATCGTCCCATACCTGAAGCAAGGTGCCGGGGTGACCACTACAAGAGCGCATGTACATTACGTAGCCACAGAATATGGTGTTGTGAACCTGTTTGGAAAGAGTTTGAAAGAGCGAGCTCGGGCTTTAATTTCCATCGCACATCCCGATCACCAGGAACAGCTGGAAAGGGAAATGTTTGAAAGATTTAAACTATAAAAAATCCCCCGGTGATTTCGGGGGATCTTATAAAAGGATGTTGAGTCGATCAGACAACCATTTAGGAATTGAACTTTCGCGTACGGGTTCTTTCGGGGTTTCTTCGATCTTGTGTTTTCTGTTGTGTTCCACTTCACGCTTTTTCTTAACCCTTGAAATTACCTCATCCACGTAATATATAAATTCACCATTCATAGCAAATTGCTTTGCGTCTTTAAGCGAATCCAAAGATTCATTATATAGGGCTGTCACTTCAAAAAGCTGTGCCTGTGCAAGTTCAATTCCTGCTCTGTCGATACCTTTTACGGTCCTTGCGAACTCGATCAACTTCTGAGCTTCGTCGAAATCTTCGTAATTGATGAGCAAGCGGATAAAATCCGGATAGACATTTGGAATGTCCAGACGGCTTGCTAAAGCCCGCTCATAGTAAGATCTCGCTACTTCATATTCACCAAGTTGTTCATCCTGGATCTTTGCCATGAGGCATAAGGCCCGAACGTTTTCAGGGTCGTATGTTAAAGCATAGTTCAAACTCTCAAGAGCTTGCGCCAATTCGTAAGGATATGCTTCCAATGCTTTAAAAAGGTATAAATTAGATGTATTAGCCTCCATTCTGTTTTAATTAAATGATTTGAATTTGTCTTTCCTTCTGTTACAGAATACGCCTTAATTACGAGGCAAAAAAAATCCGAAACAGTAAGGTGTGCTTCGGATATTAAATAGCAATATTGATACTGCTAATATTTGTTCCGAAGCCGGGTCGTTACTTGCTTTTCAAATACATGAAAATCGGTCTGGTACATAAATAAACACATAGCTTCTATAATTTTAATTTTTAATTCAAAAGAAACCATCCTGGTTGTAGCTACTACTTTTAGTCTTGATAATTTCGGATGCAAAGATGAGAACAAATTTTAAATTTCAAAACAAATTAATCAATATATTTATTTGATTGTCAAGTAGTTAAAAAAATTTTATGCAATAGAGATCCTGTCCGCGATCTGCGGATCGGTGGACAATCTCACAACGATTTGTGCATTAGCCGGTTAACTTTCAAAAGTGAATTCTTTTATGTTTTTGTTTACACATTCATATTCAGAAAAAAAATTAAAAAAAAACGTCCGAAAATATCGGACGTCCCTAAAATATATGATTCTGTACAATATTTGTCTCATAATTTTAATACATAACGCCCGGTATCGCACGACCATTTTACGGTTGCACGATAGTTAAACAGGATTAAAATCCCAAGAGGACTATGTATTCTATTAGTGTTCATTGCTTTGCAAAAATAGAAGAATTTTCGCATTAGGCAAATAGGAAAGTTGTCGAACAACATCGTAAATCAAGTACTTAAAAGCATCTAATTTATTTTCACCGAACTGTTATATAACGAATTACGTATATTTACTTATAGACGATTGTATAATTACTTCATACTATTACTTTGCGAAATTCCTTAGTTCATGGAGTGTGTTTTTTTGTGACAGCAGTATTTATTTCGCAAGGGTCACTCAATTCTATTAGAAAATTAATCTTTTACAAATAAAGATATGATATCGAAAGGGTTTTTCATTTCTAACACATATCCTAAATGGATACTCGAGCTCCCAGTGAAATCTGCTGATACCATACCAAGGTATTTGTACTAAGTATAGATAGAATAAAAAAATAAAACCCATCGATAACCTTCTAGAAGGCAACCGATAATTATATTAATATGGCATTAAAATATTATAAGTTTCTCGAATTAGAAATAACTCATTCGTTTTATCCGAATGGTGTTTCCGAACATTTTAAAATTTCTCCTTTGCCAATTTCGCTAAGGGATATTCAGAATTATAATATCAAGATAAATGTAAATAGGAACATATTTATCTTTTACTGTGGTATTTCAGAAACCGAAAATTTCGATCTGGCTGAAGCACTCAATGGGTTAAGTACACTTTATTTTCAGTTCTATCACGAGGATATTAACTTTAAAAACTACACCTCCAATATCCCGTTGAACAATACCGATATCATATACCTGAAAAACAGCCCCGGAGAAGAAGAGTTACAGCTCGATCACGCTCCGCCAAATGGAGATCTCCCACTTTATACAATAGGTGTGTTACTGCTTGATATCCATGATATAGTAAACGAGAATGATCCCAACAAAAAATTAACACTCTCTTTTACATCCCGCGAATTACTGTGGCAATATCAAATTATCTTAAGGGAGAATATGAAAGTGGAAGAGGGCGATCTTAAGATCGAAGGTATCTATAATGAGACTTACGAAGGGCCCGTAAAAAAACAATTTTCCCATGATGTTTCCGCGTTGGTAATGACATCGAATATTCCCTTACCATTGAGGTACACTATAGCGAATCATCCCTTATTAAAACTAAGTTACACCAATACACAACTCAATGTAATAAAAGACTTAGAAATTAAACTGCCTAATCAAATTCCGGAGTCCATTCTTGGAGAGGAACGAGACGGAGCAGTTATTCCTTTACTAGCAACAGCGATAATATATGTATAACTTAAATCCAGAAAGTTGTAGGAAACTATGAGAACTCCCGGTGTATATATAAACGAAATTAGGGCTATTGGAAAATTGGTAGTACCGGTACCTACCTCTATTCCGGCATTTATCGGATATACCCAGAACACCAGCTTTGAAGGTAAAAGCCTTATCAACCGGGCGGTTAGGATAACATCGCTAAATGATTTTGTCAATAAATTTGGTGAGGACTTTCCTGAGATAAAGTTTAGAATTTCTGAAGAAACAACTGCGCCAGATTATATCGATGCGCTAGGACAAGGCTACAAAATAACAGTTTCCGGTATGTTCTATAGGATGCTTGCCGCAATTAAATTCTTTTACATGAATGGAGGCTCTGAATGTTATGTAATAAGTATAGGCGATTACAATTCAACTTTCCAAAAAGATGATTTTATAAGTGCCATTGATCTTCTGGTTGATGAACCGGATCCGTCTCTCTTAGTCATTCCCGAAGCCACAATATCCGGTTCACAAAGCGCCTACGACATTCAGAACCACATGATCGCACACTGCAGTGAAATAAAAAACAAGTTTGCGATTCTGGATGTGCCTGAGGGGTACAAGGACCTTTTATCCTCTCCTAATTGTGTTGATAATTTTCGCAATGGGGTTGGAGGAATTCTTTCTGAAAACAATAGTTATGCTGCAGCATACTATCCTTGGTTGAACACTTCAGTTCACGATATGTCACAGGTTTCTTTCATCAATATTTCTCATGACTCTTATCCTCTTATCGCATCTCTACTTAGCTCAGAATTTACCGATTCAAGCGGTAACATCGATTCTGTGATCACCCAACAGATATCGTGCTTCCTGAATAATGGCAATAGTGATAACGGAACTTTTCAATTAGCGGATGCCGATACCAATTTTAGGAATCTTAGTATACAATATCGATTGGTGCTTGAAAATGTACTTAAAAAATTGAACCTCATTCCTCCTTCATCGGCTATGGCTGGTATCTATACCATCATAGACAGCAGTAGAGGTGTTTGGAAGGCTCCCGCCAATGTTACTATACAAGGGGTTATATCACCCTCGGTCGCAATAGATAACAATATGCAGGTAGATCTTAACAGTCCTTTAAATGGTAAATCGGTCTGTGCTATACGGGCTTTTGTAGGAAGAGGAAATTTAGTATGGGGCGCCAGGACTCTGGATAGTAATTCAAGTGAATGGAGATATATCAATGTTCGTCGCACATCGATCTTTATCGAACAATCTGTTAAAGAAGCTATCAAAGCTTTCATCTTCGAACCCAATGATGCGAACACCTGGGCACAGGTTGAAACAATGATCTCTAATTTCCTGAATTCCCTATGGCGAGAGGGAGCGCTTATAGGCACTAAACCATCAGAATCTTATGTGGTGAACATCGGACTTGGTAAAACTATGACAGCTCAGGATATACAAGAAGGGATAATGCGAATATCCCTGGCTATTGCACTAATACGCCCTGCAGAATTTGTTGTAATTTCAGTCGAACAGAAAATGCAGGAATCCTAATTAATTTAAAAACACTTTTTATGGCAGATGATGGATCAAAACAAGGGAGTACATGGCCCTTACCAAAGTTTTACTTCTCGGTAAAACTAGGTTCCCAGGATAATATGGTTTCTTTTCAGGAAGTTTCAGGACTGGACACCGAAACACAGCCTATCGAATACAGGCATGGTAATAACAAAGAGTTCTCTACCATAAAGTTGCCGGGTATAGTGAAAACCGGTAATGTAACCCTCAAAAAAGGAATTTTTGTAAACGACAATAATTTCTGGAAGTGGTATGACGCGATAAAGATGAATACCATAAAACGGGAGACGGTAGTGATACAGTTACTGGACGAATCGGCCAAGCCAACGATGACCTGGACTCTCAGCAACGCGTGGCCTACCAAAATTACCGGTACCGATATGAAATCGGATGCCAATGAGGTGGCCGTGGAAACACTCGAACTTGCTCACGAAGGACTCACTATTGCAAATGGCGGATAATTATGAGAAATGAGCATCCCCTTGCAGCATTTTATTTTCGATTGAGCTTTAACGGCCTTTCGGGATCGGTCGATTCTTCGTTCAAAGAAGTCTCCGGAATTAGTATGGAGATGGATACAGAGGAAATTACAGAAGGTGGGAATAATAGTTTTAAACATCGTGTTCCTACCTCTGTAAAATTCTCGAATCTTGTCCTCAAACGGGGAATGGTCTCTAAAGACTCCCCGCTGGTGGATTGGTGTATCAAAACTTTTGGAGGAGGTCTTGCTGAATATGTGGAAACCAAGAATATCGTGGTTAGTTTATTAGATGAAAATGGCGATCCTATAAAAGCCTGGAGCTTTGCAAATGCCTGGCCCGTAAAATGGGCGGCATCAGATCTCAATTCGATGAATAACGAAGTGGCCATCGAGACCCTGGAATTTTCGTATAGTTATTTTAAAGAAATTATTGCCAACAATCCCTGATCGTATTCAACGACAGGTGATAGTATTTAGAACATGCAAATAACCCCGGCTTGAAAAACAATACGGCCGAAATAAAAAAACAATATGTCTGTATCACCATTAATAGAAGAAACCAATCTAATTTCATTCAATATCATTTCGGGCGGGAAGGAGATTCCCGCAACTTATGAAGTAGTAAGTATTCGCACCGAACAATTTTTAAATAGGATCTCGCATGCCGAGATCGTACTTATTGATGGGGACGCAACCAAACAAACTTTTGCGGTAACAGATTCGGATGTATTTAAACCAGGTGCCGAAATTGAGATTAAATTAGGGTATCACAGCAAAAACGATTCAGTATTTAAAGGGGTTGTAGTTAAACAAATGATAAGACTTGATGGCCAGAGTTCAAGGCTACATGTAATTTGTAAGGATAAGGCGCTGCAACTAACTATTAACAGAAACAATAATATTTTTACCGATAGTACCGATAGTGCAGCTATAGAAAGTATTGTGGGAAAAACCAGCTTGAGTTCGTCCGTGGCCTCTACTCCAATAGAACACAAGGAGATCGTTCAATATTATACTACAGACTGGGACTTCATTGTAAACCGATCTGAAATCAACGGCTTGGTTGTGGTCACAGATAGCGGCAAACTCACCGTGGCGAAGCCCGACGTTAGCGGGTCGCCTGCATTACATGTACAATATGGTTACGACATTATCGATTTCGATGGTGAGATAGACGCAACGCATCAATACTCTGAAGTGCAGGGCAACGCATGGGATATGAGTTCGCAGGCTGTGATAAGCGCGTCGTCATCGGAGCCTTCGATGAACCAACAGGGCGATATTAGTGGATCGACTCTGGCAAAAGTTTTAAGTGCCGGGACACTGAATTTAAGTTCCAATGTAACAATCGAACAAGAGGATATAAAGGGATGGACAGATGCAGCTTTATTAAGATCGAGACTGTCGAGGTTTCGAGGAACCCTCACCTTTCAGGGTTCTACTCTGGCAAAGGTAAATTCGACGATCAAGTTGGATGGCCTTGGCAATAGATTTAATGGAAACGCTTTTATATCGGGAGTGATACATTCTATTGAAGATGGAATGTGGCATACGGAAGTGCAGCTGGGATTATCTCCAAGGTTGTTTGTTGAAGAAAATGAAGTTATGGCTCCTGCCGCCGCCGGATTGATCCCAGGAATACGAGGATTGCATACTGGTATTGTAAAGAAAACCTATGAGGACCCGGATAACGAATTCAGGGTACAGGTGGAGATCCCAATTTTGGGTGTGGAAAGAAAAATGGTGTGGGCAAGGCTGGCCACCTTTTACACGGGTAATACCTTCGGAGCTTATTTCATGCCGGAAGTGGATGACGAAGTAATCCTGGGCTTTATGAATGATGACCCGAGATTTCCAATTATTCTGGGAAGTGTTTTCAGTAGTTCCATCCCTGCCCCTGAAACACCCGACGAGCAAAACACGATCAAAACACTTATAACTAGTAGTAAACTTCAGTTAAAATTTGACGATGAGAACAAGATAATCACTCTGATAACACCTGGAGGTAATTCTATCGTTATTAGCGACCAGTATGAAGGAATCTCCATAACCGATCAAAATAGTAATAAGATAGAAATGAACTCGAGTGGGATTAATCTTGAAAGTGGGTCGGATATTACTCTGAAAGCGACAAATTCGGTAAACATAAAAGGAAGTTCGATCTTCTTAGAAGGCAGTGAATCTATAAACAGTACTGGTGGCATGGTGTCTATTTCTGGAAAAATAAGTACTAGTATCAAAGGAGATGCCGAATGCTCGGTTTCCAGTAGCGGAGAGATGAGTATAAAAGGTGCAATGGTAATGGTTAACTAAAATTGAGTTTTTGCTAGTGTTAAACAGAATCAATGGATGAAATTTATAAATGACATGGAGAAAAATCTAAATATCAGCTAATGAGTCCAGTTTTTACAAATTACACCGGACTCATCATTCTATCACCTTTTCTGGAATTATTATTTCCGAAATGCGGACTCATGGAAGAAGGAAGTTTCAGAAATAAAGAAAGCAGAGTAAGAGCTGTTCAGTTACTGGATTATGCGGCAACAGCCGATACCAATTCGCAGGAGCATGAATTGCTCATCCCAAAAGTGCTTTGCGGTATTCCTGTTTCAGAGCCTATTGATGTTTCCTATCACCTAACAGAAGAACATAAACTAATAGTGGACGACCTGTTACTGGCTGTGACTCAACAATGGCGTGGTATGGAGAATACTTCGATTACTGCTTTACGTGAAACTTTCCTTCAGCGAGATGGAAAACTAGAGGAACTGGACGAACATTTCTACATCAAGGTAGAACAGCGATCGTATGATGTCTTATTAGACAGGATTCCATGGAATATTAGTACGATAAAACTAAATTGGATAAATAAACCAATAGAAATAGAATGGAGATGATAAAAGCAATCGCCAGTTCCCTGGAACGCGAGATCGGTTGGTTTGAGGCGGTAGTGAACACCGCCCTTTCCATCTATTTTCAGAATGAACATGTTGAAGAAAGTGTCTACGATCACACACCACCTGCACTTGATAAGGACAAATCGGCTTATGCCGAACTAATCAAAGAACTCAAACTCGGCTTCGAGGATCGCATCATATTGATCTTAGGATTACTCCCGATATTAAAACCTCAGGCACTGGATGTATTTCTTATAAAAAATCAGAATCTAAACAGCGAATTCTCCGAGTTCGGTGGGATCAATGAAACAAGAACCTCCGGCTTTAACCCAAGCCTGATGACAGCCTGCTTCATCCTAACAGGAAGTTCTTTGGAAGAGCGTTTGCGCCTTATGAAATTGTTTGAGAGGGATCATGTGCTGTTTAAAAAAGGAATTCTCGATTGTGATTACAGACAGGAGTTTGGTTTACAACAGCGCTTGATTGTTTCTCATGAATTCATAGAATTACTTACTGAAGGTAAAATGAAGTTGCCGGAATTCAGTTTCGGATTTCCCATCAGGCAAATTTCTACTAAACTGGACTGGGACGACCTAATTATCGAGCAGCAGGTACGTATTAAACTGGAAGAGATTCAGGAATGGCTAAAACATAGTGAACACATCCTGGAAAACTGGGGATTACACAAAACCCTAAAGAAAGGGTATCGTGCGCTGTTTTACGGGCCTCCGGGCACGGGTAAAACCCTGGCCTCAACCCTGATCGGTAAAACAACCAAACGTCCCGTTTTCAGGATCGATCTGTCCCTCTTAAATTCTAAATACATTGGTGAGACCGAAAAAAATCTTACACAACTCTTCAATGAGGCTGAAAATAAAGACTGGATATTGTTCTTCGATGAGGCCGATGCGTTGTTCGGGAAAAGAACTCAGGTAAAATCGGCCAACGACAGGTACATGAATCAGGAAGTGTCTTATTTGCTGCAGCGTATTGAGGAATTTTCAGGGCTAGTGATACTTTCAAGTAATTTACATTCCAACATCGATGATGCCTTTAGGAGAAGGTTTCAGAGTTTGGTATACTTTCCAAGGCCTCAGAAGAAAGAGCGGCTACTTCTGTGGAAACGGCTGTTCGAAAATTCGTTCTCACTTGATGGTGATGTCGACCTTACCAACTTGGCTGAGAATTATGAATTAACTCGAGGTGAAATGATCAATATTCAGCGGTACTGTGCATTAGTCGCTGCCGGAAGGGGTGATAAAAAGATCGGACTACAGGATCTACTTTCCGGGATCCGAAGAGAATATAGTAAGTCTAATAAAACAATTTAGTTATGCCACAACAAGTCTGTTTGGGAGCCACAATGACCTGCTCCTTCGGAGTCGCACCATCATCACTTATAGTACTACCGCAGAATCGCGTATTGACCAGTAAAATGCCGGCAGCCAATATCATGGATAACAAGCCCATAGTAAATATACCGCCGTTCGGATTGTGTTCCTCTATGGCGAACCCACAGGTTGCCGCTACGACGAACGCCGCCTTGGGTGTGCTCACCCCTATGCCTTGTGTTCCTGCTACGGTCACACCCTGGGCACCCGGAAGTCCGACGGTTTTGATTGGAGGCGTACCTGCCTTAACCAATAACTGTACGCTTAATTGTAAATGGGGAGGAGTGATCAGTCTGGATACTGCGGGTCAGGTTCAGGTGGTGGTACCATAAAAAAAGCCTCCCCGTTGGGAAGGCTTATTTTTCATGGAATGAGCGAGTTATTATTTCCCAAGTAACAACAATTCGTTACAGACCACTTCGGTTGAATATCGTTTGATACCTTCCTTATCTTCATAGGATCGATGTGTGAGTTTTCCTTCTATAGCGATCTCTTTTCCCTTTGTAACATAGTTCTCAATGATCTCCGCGGTTTTTCCCCAGGCCACGACATTGTGCCATTGGGTGTCTTCCACGCGTTCTCCGTTTGCGTTCTTGTAACTATCGTTTGTAGCTACAGTGAATTTAGCGAGTTTCTTCCCGCTATCGAGATTAATAATTTCCGGGTCTTGCCCAAGTCGGCCAATCAACTGTACTTTGTTTCTAAGTGCATTCATAATAATTAATTTAAGGGTTTAACAATTGATACTATCGAACGTCTTTCATTCGACAAGGCAAACATATAACCGCTTTTAATATTCATTCGGTTAAGAAATATTTACTTTCGTTTATAGTCGTTTGTAAACGTTTGTACGAGGCAACCATTTTCTGAAGAATCGGGACTTATATACAACTTACCACAAAGTAGAATAGAGATTTTATGTTAATCCAGGATTGGATTTTTTTGAGATATACAGGCCATACGGTCTATGGTTATCCTTTTAAGGTACAGAGCATAAGCTATCGCCAGTCTTATAGACTAAACCGCTTCCGTATGTCATTGAACTTATTACGTCTTACTGATTCCCTTACCTTTTGATGGCGGTTCCCCCAGTTTACGCCCAAAAACGCAACGTAATGCTATTTATAATTATTCTAAATAAACAGTTAAAATGTACTATATTGCCGATTAATGTGTTAATTTGCTATGAAACTACTCAACAACCAATCTTTATAATGGCCGATAATTCCGAAATTCTGCAAGCTATTGCGGACTTGAAGAAGGAGGTAATCGATTTAAAAAGCGATATGCAATCCGGCTTCAGGAGCGTTAATAAGCGATTAGACGGTATCGAGAATGAGTTAAGAAAAATTGACACAGTTCTTGGTTATTCAGAACAATACAATAACATTCCTACTTAAATTATTTAGGTTCGTTATTATTTAGATTCCTTTTCCTTCTTCTTAGGAACGGAAACCTTTAAAACTTCATCGAGCGTACCTTCGATCTTTAGCTTATCGTTCTCACGCTCATTTATCTTGTCCTCATTCATGTTATAAATATATCATATTATTTCCACAATGCAGGGATTATAGCAGTATCTGATCCATCCGATTTAACAACTGTGTCTGGCATAAAAGAGTTTTCAAATTTCTTGAAATTATCCCTAAGTAATACAACTCTTTTGTTTGGATTAGCATGAGCCAAATCATTGCTGAAACTTGAAGGAGGAAAGTATATTTTTATTTTTTTGTTTTTGAAATTTTGCTTTATAAATTCAATTGGGGGGATTAAATCACTATCAGCAGTTACCAAAATAATTTTATCAACAACATCTAACGCACAATCTCCTAATAAATGCGTAGCAATATTTACGTCTGTTCTTTTTTCTTCAGGTTTTGTAAAATGAGTGTTACAATTATAGCACTGTATATCCTTTTCAATGTATTTGCCTCTAATAATTTGAAATGAATTCCCATTAATCAAATCATTAGCTTTAAAAAGAGCACTTTGCCGTGAATTTTTACCTGAACTAAGTGGCGATGCCGTAAAGTACTTAACCTTTACAAATTCATCATCCGGGCCTAAAAATTGTTTAAATAATGCGACAAAGTCTATCCAATAGCATTGCCTCCATTTAGGATTCATTCTACATTGATTTTTTAATCCATAATAGAAGTTAAACCCATCTACGTAGAAAATTGTTCTCATATCTCCCTAATAAAAAAAAAGCTGTCTCTAGGAGACAGCCGAACTCTACCAAACGATAGAGCGATGCTTTATGTGGACAAATGTACAAAAATCGCTCCAAAAACCAAATTATTCATACAAAATTTTTGCATATTGTCAAAATTTTAACATTGTAAGTTCTTAACATCCAGATATTAAGGATATATAAGTCAATCTACTCTCGCTTTGCCCTAAGAATATCTCAAAACGCTGCTGGCTCGTTAATTCACGAGTATTGTACCTATTTGCGTACTCGTCTAAGTAACGCTCTAAGTGCTTTTCACTAACGTGATGGTAAATACCATTAATTCCTCGCTTTAACTGGCTCCAAAAGTTCTCTATGGTGTTAGTGTGGCAGTTACCTACTACGTACTGACTAGCTGAATGTACAACTGTCTTATGCGTAAATGTTCTGCCTACTCTGTGATAAATGCCACTTTCGTCTGTATGCACCTCTGAACCCTTAGCAATATGTTTTCCTAGTAGCGGTAAAATTTCTTCTTGGGTGGCACGTGAAACGTGCTTTACAATGATGTCCCCGCCACGCTCAACAAAGCCTACTACCATTTTCTTAGGTTGGTAAGGAGTACCGTCATTTCGTAAGTCTGGATTCTCATTAGAGCGTTGTTTCCCGAAATGTTTGTTACCCTCTTTACCTCCTATATAGGCTTCGTCAATCTCTACCATATTGGTAGTACCTATCATTTTAGGTGCTTTCTCTCTTAGCATTTCACGGATTCTATGAAGTACAAACCATGCTGTTTTTTGTGTAATTCCCAGATCACTAGCTAATTGAACGCTAGAAATACCTTTCTTGTGGTTAGTAGCCAGGAATATAGCAGCAAACCACGTTCTAAGAGGAATTTTAGAGTTCTCGAAGATAGTACCCACCTTCACAGTAAAATCTTTCTTACACTCTTTATTACGACATCTGTACCCTCGTTTAGTTTTATAAGGGCTCTCACTATTACAATGAGGACATACAGGATTATCACCCCAACGAATCTGCTCGTAATATTCAATACAAGTACTTTCTTCTCTGAAGTAGTCTAAAAGCTGTGGAAGTGATTTGAAATTCATTGTTTTCTTAGTTTTGTTATACAAATATAACCGAATATATTGATATAAACAAATAATAATACAATTATATTCGGTTATTTTGATATTATTGTACTATATTTGCCCTATGCCTACATACAAAGAGCGACAGGAAAACTTAGAATACTTCGTTTTATTAGATGGAGATAATGTGCTTGGAACTTTCGGTAACTTAAAAAAGGTTTGTGATTTCCTGGACGGAAAAGATTTCTATTCTTATAATACAATCGTGCGCAAAAAAACCTACCCCGTGATCTACAAAAACTACAAGGTGTTTAAGGTTAAGCATTATTAAGTATCATTTAAATACTTCTGAATATAATAGTACTTGCTCTGCTTTGATGTATTCGGAATATATATCTGAAGTGTATCTTTCATCCTGTTTCGTAAAGTTGTCAATCCCATTCCTATATCAATTTCTTTCATCCGTATTGCATTATAGAAGGCGGTAATGTTAGATTCGACAATTACTACTTCATCATTATTAACCAGAAAGAATAATTTATCGATATTATTATTCATAAGTTATCAATAATCTAAGTATTTATCATTTTTTGTTATATACTTATTTATCTGTCAATATTAAAACAAAAAAAAATGATGCGAATTAAAAAATTATCCTTACATTTGAGCAACAAAAAACGCCAGTACGGGAATACTGACGTTTAGAATGGATTTGAAATATTGAGATTGAGTCTATTAAACTCGACCTAAGCAGGCTAAATGAAACCTTTTTACAGCTAATGAGACTGGCTTCGACCTCCCTCTATTTCAAATCACTGTAATGACTTAAAACAAATATACTACTAAAGCCCCTTGATCTAGGGGTTAAACCGCTGTGGGTTTTCAACAAAGTTTTCAACACGCCCAGCACCCAACTGTTATTTAAATTTCGTTAAATTATTGAATTATATTACTCATAATCAGTGTTTTATGTAAATTTAATTATAGTTATCAACAATTTAAAGAAAACCCCTTTAAAAACCTTTTCAGCCTAGTATTTTAAAGGTTTCAGTCCGTTCACGGAACGAATAATCGCGCATAAATTTTCAACATTTTCATAAAAGAAAATTTAACACGCCGCCTCTAAAATTCGGCAGATTCTTATCTTTGGTTGCTCCCCTCTCATTAAGCATTCATAATATGTCTACACTTAAAGTTAATAATGTAATCATTCACAACGGAGATCGAGAATTCAGCAAAAACGAAATCGAAAACGACTTTAATTTAAGTAACGTTGTCAATAGAGCGGTTGTTTTTAAAGGAATTGCCACGCTTTTAGACCAAATTAATACCGAAAATGCTACTCTTTATATACTTTCAGATTCCGAATATTCCGTCAGGAAAATTGAAATCCTTAATGCAAGTGAGGAGCTTTATAAAGAGTTTTGGAATAAAACTAAATGATGTTATTCCTTAAATTTTTCTCTAATTTTTTATTTTTCAATCCGACAAACAACAACAGATCTGATAATAAACTGTAATATTCTGGTGTGCCAGGATCGCAATACTTTGCAGCAATAACCTCTATATCATTATAAAACTTACCATTAATTAATTCAGGGTTGCTGGGTATGATAAACTTTCTCATCCTCTTTTACTTATTTTTATTTGTGGTAACTGGTATATAAGTGCCGAAGAATCACGTCTTCATTATAAACTTAAATTTTTTCAGAATGAGCAAAACATTAAAGGTTACGTTAATTACCGTACTGGCTTTCGGGTTGTATTTTTTTATTGATGAATTATTCTTCCGGGAGTTAAGAAAGTCCATCAATTATGGGATAAACCAAATGGGGGTAAGTCATATTATAGCCTATACCATAGTGGGGATTCCTATTTTTACGGGTGTTCTACTAATACATGGGCGTACGTTTTTTTTTAAAAGCCTGGGGCTTCAATCTTCAATTATCAAGGGGTTTTTATTCGCACTCCTCTGCACCTTGCCCATGTTCGTGGGATTTGCATTTGTCTTCGAACTCAATCACGATATTTCGCTGAATACATTTCTCATTTCTATCGTTGCTGCCGCATTTTTCGAAGAGTTATATTTTAGAAGCTTTCTCTTTGGGCAATTATTTAGGTATACGAGATTAGGCTTCATCCCCTCTGTAATTTTAGGTGCTCTTTTGTTTGGAGCGGTCCACTTGTATCAAAGCACCGATCCGGGAGAATTGATAGGTATATTTCTTATTACTTTTTTGGGGGGATTATTGTTCTCATGGGTTTATACGGAGTGGAAATATAACCTGTGGGTCGCAGTTTTCTTACATTTATTAATGAATTTTTCATGGGAACTATTTTCGGTGAGCGATAACGCATTTGGCAGTCTCTACTCAAATATTTTCAGGATCATTACCATTGCCATGATTATCATACTTACGCTGGTTTATAAAAAACGCCACGGCGAGAAATTAACAATCAATAAACAAACTATTTGGAAAAAGCCTGCTAAACATTAGGCTAAAATTAAGAAACAGGCTAAATCACTTCGGCACAATCTTCTTATCTTTAAATAAATTTTTTACATGCCGAAAGAAGCAACAGCCTATATCCTTGGAACCGATAAGCAGGAACTTATCCGTTTGGGAATACAACACCAGGTTTGGGCCGAAGAAGCGCAGCACGGATGGGCCGTTGCGGGATTTACTGCCGGAAACACTTTGCTCGATCTTGGATGTGGGCCGGGATACTGCACTCGCGAACTGGCTTTTATCGCCGGTGAATCCGGGAAGGTTATCGGTGTCGATAAATCTGAAGGGTATATCCATCACCTCAACGATATTAGCAGCTTGCAACACCTTAATATTGAGGCTGTCTGTACCGATTTTAACGAAATGCAACTCCAACCCAATTCACTGGATGGGATGTATTGCCGCTGGGCACTGGCGTGGCTACCTAATCCCAAGGAGATCCTGGAGAAAGTGTACCGCGCACTCAAACCGGGCGGTAAAATGGTAATCCACGAATATTACGATTGGACAACTCACCAAACTCAACCTGGCAAAGCGGGACTTTCGGTCGCAATTGCGGCTGCTATGAAAAGCTTCCAGGATTCTGAAGGAGAAATAAATATCGGGAAGTATCTTCCAGGGATACTGTCCGGTTTTGGAATGAAGATAGAAAGTGTTAGGCCTATGGCAAAAATAGCTACACCAAATAACCTTAACTGGCAATGGCCGAAAACCTTTTATCATAGCTATTTCCCCAGGCTTGTTGAAACCGGATATCTTTCCGAAGAAAACAAAAAGAAAGCATTCGCAGACCTAGTAGAACTTGAAAAAACAGATGGCTCGAGTATCTTTTGCCCTGTGATGACAGAGGTTATAGCCATAAAGTAAATTCCTTCATTTTAACTAATTTGTACACACAAAATAAACATCGAGATTGAATGGAAGAACAGTTTATAGAAGATTTTATGTTTAAAAAAAAGGACTTTTCTGAAAACGCTCTTGATAAAGGAGAATACGAATTGTGTACTTTTATAAATTGTAATTTCTCTAATTCCAACTTATCCCAAATAAGGTTTATCGACTGCAAATTTTACGAATGCAATTTAAGTACGGCAAATATTTTCCAAACGGGCTTTCAAAACGCACTATTTAAAGAATGTAAAATGTTAGGATTACAGTTTGAAAAATGTAGTGATTTTGCATTCTCAATAAAAGTTGATAATTGCCAATTAAATCATTCGTCGTTTTATAAACGAAAACTATCTAACACTATGTTTAAAAAATCCAAACTTCTAAAAGTAGATTTTACTGAATGTGATTTGAGTTCATCTGCTTTTGATGATTGTGATTTACAAGATGCCATTTTCAATCATACCAATTTACAAAATGTCGATTTTAGAAATTCAACTAACTTTAACATCGACCCGGAAAACAACAGTATTAAAGGAGCGAAATTTAGCTTAGAAACCGTAGTAGGGCTTTTAGAAAAATACAATATCAAAATAGAACGAAACCTATAGATTACAAATCTGGACAGTAATACCAACAGCAACGCCATGATCGACCAGAAACAAATGAGAATAATTGGGATCGCTCATAACTGGGCAATTGCCTTATTACTAATAATAGGGATCTTGCTTTTTATTTTTTCCTTGATCTCGGGATCCGATACCTATGGAGGAGGATTATCGGGCTTAACTAAGAATAGTCCGAACAGTATCCCGTGGATCATCCTGTTAGTTCTGGTCATCATTGCTAGGAAGAATTATGCGTGGGGCGGCTTTCTTCTACTAATATTTGGTGGAATGATTACCTATTACTTTAATTTCAGGGGAGGCAACTTATTTGTCAGCACCTTTATTTTCTGCCTTACGGTGGTGTTTCTGTCTCTCGTAATCCTATTTACCGGAGCGGCCATTTCAAAACACAAAAAGGATAATGAATCGCGGTAAACTACTACCGCTTAAATATAAAATCGATACATGAGCCAATTTCACATTAAAAATTTAGAAGAATATTTCCAGGTATACCGAAAATCTGTCCGCCATCCGGAAATTTTCTGGGAAGAGATAGCCGAAGAACACTTTATCTGGAGAAAAAGATGGGATAAAGTTTTAGATTGGGACTTCACCAAGCCGGAGATTAAATGGTTTGAAGGAGCTCAATTGAACATCACCGAAAATTGTATCGATAGGCATCTGGCAGCCAAAGGTGATAAAACTGCTATTATATTCGAACCAAATAACCCTGAAGAGACTGCACAACATATTAGCTTCAACGAGCTATCTCAGCGTGTAAACCGAATGGCTAACGTATTAAAGGCCCAGGGAATTAGCAGGGGTGACCGGGTGTGTATTTACTTACCCATGATCCCCGAACTCGCCATTGCTTTATTGGCATGTGCGCGTATTGGTGCTATTCATTCGGTGGTGTTCGCCGGATTTTCAGCTACGGCACTTGCCACGCGAATAAACGACAGTAATTGTAAGTTGGTCATCACCAGCGACGGTTCCTTCAGGGGTACAAAAACCATCGATCTTAAGAGTATTGTGGACGAAGCACTGACCTCCTGTGACTGTGTTAAAACTGTTCTGGTGGTAAAAAGAATTCATTCTGAAATTGATATGCATGAAGGGCGTGATCTGTGGATACAACCTCTTTTGGACAAAGCAGATTCCCATTGTCCACCGGAAATAATGAATGCCGAAGATCCTCTTTTTATTCTTTACACCTCTGGATCGACCGGAAAACCTAAAGGAATGGTTCATACTATTGCCGGATATATGGTCTACACCGCCTATACTTTTAAAAACATTTTCCAGTACAACGCTGACGATATCTATTGGTGCACTGCAGACATTGGATGGATTACCGGACATAGCTATATCGTTTACGGACCCCTTGCCAATGGTGCCACTACCGTGATGTTTGAAGGCGTACCCACATACCCGGACCTAGGCCGTTTCTGGCAAGTGGTAGAAAAACATCGTATTAACCAATTTTATACAGCCCCTACTGCGATAAGAGCACTTGCAAAAGAGCCATTATCCTTCGTTGAGAATTACGACCTTTCGTCCCTGAAGGTGCTGGGCACTGTTGGGGAACCCATTAATGAAGAAGCATGGCATTGGTATAACGAAAATATTGGCAAAACCAGGAGTCCGATCGTAGATACCTGGTGGCAGACCGAGACCGGCGGGATCATGATCTCCCCTATTCCATTTGCAACCCCAACCATCCCAACTTTTGCAACCTTACCCTTTCCGGGTATTCAACCCTGCCTAATTAATGAAGAATCGGAGGAAATAACAGGAAATCCAGCCGAGGGTCGACTATGTATAAAATTTCCGTGGCCTGCAATGGCCAGAACGATCTGGGGTGATCACCAGCGGTATAAAGACACTTATTTTTCTGCCTTTAAAAATAAATATTTCACAGGTGACGGCGCCTTACGAAATCATACCGGTTACTACCGAATAACAGGCAGAGTGGATGATGTGATCATCGTTTCCGGCCATAATCTTGGTACTGCCCCTATTGAGGATGCTGTGAACGAACATCCGGCGGTTTCCGAAAGCGCCATTGTAGGTTTCCCACACGATATAAAAGGAAATGCCTTGTATGGGTATGTTATATTGAAAGAGACAGGGGAAGAACGAAACCAGGATAATTTAAGAAAAGAGATCAATCAATTGATCACCGAACGTATTGGTCCTATTGCCAAATTAGAAAAGATACAATTCACTCCGGGCTTACCCAAAACAAGGTCTGGTAAGATCATGCGAAGGATACTTCGAAAGATCGCTTCCGGAGATACCTCCAACCTTGGTGATACCAGCACCCTTCTAAATCCGGAAGTGGTTCAGGATATCATGGATAACGTACTTTAAAGAACCGTCCCGCAAAAGCGGGACGGCAACTGGTTTCTGGCCAATAAGTAAATTGGGGAATTATTCTTAGATTATATTCTAATACGATGTTTACTTTTTCTATTAATTGATTAAGACTTTGGTAGATCTATATAATAGTCCAAACAATTCAAATGAAATAGAATGCAGTTAGCAAAAAACGGGGGCTTGTGCATTTATTAATTAAACACAAATATAGCGCCCTATTAATTTTTCTGAATTAAGTAAAAACACTTAATTTTCAATTATATAGAGGTAATCCTACGTTCACAAGCCTGCAGGTATTTATAACCTTGGGAAGGATGCCTATAAGCTAAAGGGGAATATTTCCGTGTTTTTTCTTCGGAATTTTAGCTTTCTTACCTTCCAGCATAGCGAACGCCTTCATGAGTTTTCTCCGCGTGTTTTCCGGAAGGATGACCTCATCGATAAACCCGCGTTGAGCAGCTCGATACGGGTTTGCGAATTTCTCGGCATATTCCTTCTCTTTCTCTGCCAGTTTCTTCTCGGGATCTGCAGCTTCCTTTATCTCTTTTCTGAAAATAATCTCACTAGCACCTTTCGCTCCCATAACCGCGATCTCGGCAGTTGGCCAGGCAAAATTCATATCGGCACCAATGTGTTTGCTGTTCATCACATCATAGGCCCCGCCGTAGGCTTTACGGGTGATCACGGTGACTCGCGGTACCGTCGCATCGCTCAAGGCATAGAGCAATTTGGCGCCGCTCAAAATAATACCGTTCCATTCCTGGTCCGTTCCCGGTAAAAACCCCGGGACATCGACCAATACCAACAATGGGATA
>CAJQNO010000028.1 GCA_905479745.1 uncultured Flavobacteriaceae bacterium
TCTGTTTGTATCTATTAAGGTAATATCCTGAGATTCGAAGGAAAGAAGTTTTGCTAAATGAAATCCAACTTCACCCGCACCTGCTATTATGATCTTCATAGTCTATAAGCAATACGATGTGCAAATGTATATAAAAATCGAGAACAACTGCGATATTCACCCTATAAGTTGGAAGCGATTTAAGTTAAGGGAGGCAGGATAGAATATTATATTCCGGGATAAACTGAGGTATCTAATCATGTGAGGTATTTTAAAAAAGTACGTAGCTTTGCAGCCTTAATTTATGGAAGCAGATGCTTACGTTATGAAGGAGAATGTTACCCCTTATAAGGATTCGGAACTGAACAAGAAGGAGCAGGTGGAGCAGATGTTCGATACTATTTCGGGCAACTACGACAGTTTGAACCGGGTGATCTCTCTTGGTGCCGATCTAAAATGGCGGCGGAAGGTGATTAAAATGGTGGTGGATAGAGAACCTAAGAGCATTCTTGATATTGCTACAGGTACGGGAGATCTGGCAATACAATTTGCAGAAAACAGTAAGACTGCTGAAGTAGTTGGGCTGGATATTTCGGAAGGGATGCTATCGGTGGCCCGTAAAAAGACTGCCAATACGATGCTGAAGGATAGAGTAAAATTTATAAAAGCAGATAGTGAAGCATTACCATTTAATGAAAACACTTACGATGCGATAACCGTATCCTTTGGGATCCGAAATTTTGAAAATCTGGAAAAAGGGCTTTCCGAAATATATCGCGTTCTTAAACCGGGCGGATTGTTCGTTATCCTGGAAACCTCGGTTCCCACCAAATTTCCATGGAAGCAGGGATATTTTGTGTACACCAGGGGGATCATGCCTGTAATAGGAAAGATCTTCTCTAAAGACAAGGTAGCATATAATTATCTTTCTGAAAGTGCATCTGTGTTTCCGCATGGAAATGCACTCAACAATATTTTACGAAAAATTGGGTTTATAGAGGTGGAAAATAAGCCGCAAACCTTTGGTGTGGCTACCATTTATAGCGCTACGAAATAACTATGAAGAAATTATTAATAGTTTTAGCCGTCCTTTTATTTGCACAAAGTGCTAATGCGCAGTTATTTAGCAAAGAAAGACTGGCAAATCTGGAAAACTTCGATCAACGTTTCCTTACCTGGGGATACTTTCTAGGTTTCAACAGTTACGATTTCAAGTTTGAGTATGAAAACCAGTTCATGGACGACAATACCGATATTCTTGTAGAGGCACAGTCCGGGTTCAATGTAGGGCTTATTGGGGATATGCGTATCAATCAGTATATGAACCTTCGTCTCGAACCAGGTTTATATTACACTCAACGAAACCTGATGTTTCCCAATTTTGAAGAGGAAAAGGATTTCTTAAGAGAGGTTAAGTCTACTTATATTCATGTGCCACTTCTCCTTAAGTTATCTACCAAACGCTTAAACAACATCAAACCATTTATCGTAGGCGGGATATCTACTTCATTCAACCTGTCCAGTAATGAGGATAACCCCGAGGACAACTTTCAGGGGCAGTTTCGCACCACCAAAGCCACGAGTTATTACGAGTTAGGTTTTGGGATCGATCTTTACCTCTATTTCTTTAAGTTCACCCCTTCCATTCGTGGGGTATTCGCCATCAATGATGAGTTGGTGCGGGATGACGATCCTAACAGCCCTTGGACAGGAAACGTCACTAAAATGGCTACGCGCGGAATATTTGTAAATTTCACTTTCCAGTAAGCCTTCGGAATTCACTTAGCAAAATCCCGGTGGCAGTTGCTACATTTAAACTTTCTGTAGCCTGAAGCTCTCCAAATCGCGGTATCGTGATTCGATGATCCAGTTGTTGCTCTAAAGCAACAGAGATGCCATTGGCTTCGTTGCCCATTACTAAGATTCCTTCGGAAGGTAATTTGCATTCGTACACTGTTTCCCCGTTCATTACAGCGCCAAATACTTCTACGTCGGTTTGTTGCATAAATTCATCAAGGTTAGTATAATTTACCTGAACCCTCGCGATGGAGCCCATAGTGGCCTGAATCACCTTTGGATTATAGCAATCTACCGTATCTGTGGAACATACTAACTGAGAAACCCCAAACCAATCACAAAGCCTGATGATGGTTCCCAGGTTCCCGGGGTCTCTTATCGCATCCAGTGCCACGATCAAACCGCGTGTTTGTATAGGCGAAACCTTCGGAGTTTTAAAAACCGCCAGCGAGTTATTGGCGGTTTTTAACATGGATATCTTTTGTAATTCACCTGGCGTAATTAAAATGGCAGAAGATCCGGCCACTGAGAACGCTTCCGAAGCAAAAAACATTTCGGGAATCAACCCACTTTGGATCAATTCTGAAATTACCTTAGGCCCTTCAGCAACGAATAATCCGTATTTATCACGGTACTTTTTTTGCTGTAAACCCGTTATTAACTTTATTTGACTTTTACTGATCAAAATATAGTATTTTTGAAATGCTGGTAAACCCGAACGCTTGATTAAAACCCTCACAAAAATATCATTAATTTCAGGATTTATAGTACTATTCTACTCCTGTAATGCGGTTAAACGGGTTGGAGACGACGAATATTTACTTACTGAGAACAAGGTGTTGGTAGATAGCGTTCAGGTGAAAGACGAAAAAGTTTTGAGCCAGATCGTGCAACGGCCAAACTCCAGGCTTCTGGGTATCCCGTTTGGCATCTTCGTCTATAATATAGCCGATCCAAAACCAGATTCTACCTTTCAAAAGTGGTTGCATACAAAGCCTAAAAGAGAAGAGAGACTCATAAAATTCCTGTCGAAGAAGCAGGTGGTAGAACTTAGGAACAGTTACATTGGTATTAATAAATGGTTTGAAAGAACCGGTTCGCAACCTGTAGTTGTAGATGAAGCTAAAACCAACAAATCGCTAACCCGCCTAAAAAATTACTATTCCAGTTTTGGCTGGTTCAACACCGAAGGCGAATATAAAGTGATCCCCAGCGAAAACAAGAAGAAACGAGCGAGGGTGGAATACTCACTCAAACTGCATAAACCATATATCATCGACTCAATTAACCGGCAGATCAGTTCTCCTGTGGTAGATTCGCTTTTCACCTTATATAAAGCCAATTCGTTTATAGAATCCGGGAAACAGTTTGCGAATAATGATTTTAATAATGAGCGCGACCGACTTACCATTCAGTTTAGAAATTCAGGGCTGTATTATTTTGATCAGGACTATATAACTTTTGAAGCCGATACCGTGAATACCGGCCATAAGGCTAACATCACTTATATTATTCCCGACCGCCGTTACAGGATAGAAGACAGTACTTATACCGAACCCTTTAAAGTACACACGGTAAACGAAGTTAGGGTGGTTACAGACTATTCGTTTGCCAACCAGAATAAGACCCTGCAGGATTCGGTTCAACATAAAGGCTATAAACTCTACAGTTATGAACCTTTGAAATTCCGGCCTAAGGCGATCACCGATGCGATCTCCATTACACCGAATACGATCTTCAAAGACATAGACCGAACGTTAACTTATAACCAGATCGCCGATCTAAGTATTTTTAAATACCCGAATATTAGCTATAGGGAAGATCCTGCAGATACTACAGGTGCCGGACTCATCGCCACCATTTTACTCACACCCAGAAAAAAATACACGCTGCAGGTAGATTTCGATGTGATTCCTATTCCCTCACCTATCCAGGATTTTGGGATTGGTTTTAGCACCACATTTTTAACTCGTAACGTTTTTCGGGGAGCAGAAACTCTTGGATTATCGGCAAGAGGAAGCGTAGGTTCGTCTAAAGATGCCGCCGATAGCGACAGTAAATTCTTTAATATCTCGGATATTGGGGCCGATGCAAAACTTACCATCCCGAGAATATTATTTCCTATTAATACCGAAGGGGTGATAAAAAAATATATGTCGCCAACTACCGGTATCAGCCTGGGAATCAACGCACAGAACAACATTGGGCTTGACAGGCAAAATTTTAACGGGATCTTTAATTATCGCTGGAAGCCGTCTAATATAAAAACCTATACGTTCGAACTCGCCAATGTGCAGTACGTGCGTAACCTGAACACCGATAATTACTTCAATATCTACAAAAATTCGTACGAAATATTGAATGAAATAGCCAGCGATATTGAATCAACGAACCCGGGAAGTATAGATCCTTCCTATTATACGATCGATGAGAGTGGTGATATTAATCTCATAATCCCTGAAGGAGCAGATAATTTCTTAACAGATATTGAGAATAACGACCTGGGAACAACGGCAGAGAACACCGAAACAGCCAACAACATTAATGAGCGTAAGGACAGATTAACCGAAAACAACCTGATCTTCGCTACCAATTTCCAATGGCTGCGAGATACACGGGAAAATATCTTCGATAATACCTTTACCCGTTTCAGATGGAAAATAGAGACCGCAGGAAATTTTCTATCGGCGTTCTCACGGCTGGCCGGACTTGAGAAAAATGCTAATGGCAGCTATCGGGCCTTTGGCGTAGCCTTTTCCCAATATGTGAAATTTGAAGCCGATTATATCAAGCACTGGGAGTTGAAAGATGGAAACATTTTAGCCGTTCGGGCATTTGGTGGTATCGCTATACCTTATGGCAATAGCAACAGTATCCCATTCACCCGAAGTTATTTCGCCGGTGGAGCGAATGACAACAGAGGCTGGCGAGCCTATGATCTTGGCCCGGGAAGTAGCGGCAGTGCCGATGAGTTCAATGAAGCCAACTTTAAGATCGCTTTAAATGCCGAGTATCGCTATACGATACTGGGCGACTTTAAAGGCGCATTTTTTATTGATGCGGGAAATATCTGGAATGCATTAGATAATGTAGAGGATGAAGCCTCCCGTTTTACCGGTATAGGCGACCTGAAAGAGCTGGCCATAGCTACTGGGATGGGCCTGCGCTACGATTTCGGTTTTTTTGTATTGCGGTTTGATGGAGGATTTAAGACCTACAATCCTGCTTTACCGGAGGGAGAACGATGGTTTAAGGAATACAATTTTGCAAATATTGTCTATAACATAGGTATTAACTATCCGTTCTAAACCGTTAAAATTTGTTATTTTTGCTAATCTAATCAGCCATTCTATGAGTCACAATATAAAGCCCGGGGTTGCCACCGGATCGGAAGTTCAGAAAATACATCAGTACGCCAAGGAAAAAGGCTTTGCTATGCCTGCAGTAAATGTTATTGGAAGCAATAGCATGAATACAGTGATGGAAACTGCTGCCGAACTGAATAGCCCGGTTATCATTCAATTCTCCAACGGAGGAGCCCACTTCAATGCGGGTAAAGGTATGTCTAACGAGGGGCAAAAAGCCGCTATAGCCGGTGCTGTTGCCGGAGCCAAACATGTGCATGAAATGGCCAAAGCCTACGGAGCAACGGTTATTATGCACACAGACCACTGTGCGAAGAAGTTGCTACCATGGGTGGACGGAATGCTGGACGCCGGAGAAAAATTCTATCAGGAAAACGGCAAATCGCTTTATAGCTCTCACATGCTGGACCTTTCGGAAGAACCCATAGAAGAGAATATCGAGATATGTAAGCGATATCTTGAAAGAATGAGTAAATTGGATATGACCCTGGAGATAGAACTGGGTATTACCGGAGGTGAAGAAGATGGGGTGGATAATACCGATGTGGATTCGTCCCGCCTTTATACCCAGCCGGAAGAAGTAGCATATGCCTACGAAGAATTAATGAAAGTGAGTGATCGTTTCACAGTAGCCGCAGCCTTCGGAAATGTGCATGGGGTATACAAGCCCGGAAATGTGCAGCTAACGCCTGTGATCCTAAAAAACTCCCAGGAATACGTTCAGAAAAAATACGGAACAGGACATAACCCCATCGATTTTGTTTTTCATGGTGGAAGTGGCTCTACCGTAGATGAAATACGAGAAGCTATCGGGTACGGCGTGGTGAAGATGAATATTGATACCGACCTGCAATTTGCGTTCAATGAAGGTATACGGGATTATATGGTGAATAACATTGGCTATCTGAAAACCCAAATAGGAAATCCCGAAGGTGATGATATCCCAAATAAAAAATACTACGACCCCCGTAAATGGCTAAGAGAAGGGGAACTAACCTTTAAAAAACGATTGATCAAGGCATTTGAAGACCTGAACAACGTAAATACTTTATAACACACCATAAACTCCTCCTATATGGCTTGGTTTAAAAGAACAAAGAAAGGGATACAAACCCCTACTGAAGAGAAAAAGGATGTCCCGAAAGGGCTGTGGTACAAATCTCCAACCGGGAAGATCGTAGATTCGGAAGAGTTAGAAAAGAACTATTATGTGAGCCCGGAAGATGGCTATCACGTAAGGATTGGGAGTAAGGAATATTTCGAAATTCTCTTCGATAATAATGAATTTAAGGAGCTGGATAAAGGTCTGTCTTCAAAGGATCCGTTAAATTTTGTCGATAAGAAAAAATATGTGGACAGGCTCAAAGATGCCATGGATAAAACCGGCCTTAAAGATGCCGTACGAACGGCCGTTGGTAAATCCATGGGTGAAGATCTGGTTGTAGCCTGTATGGATTTTAGTTTTATTGGAGGATCTATGGGAAGTGTAGTTGGTGAGAAGATCGCCAGGGCTGCAGACTATTCTTTAAAACATAATGTTCCTTTGGTAATTATTTCGAAAAGTGGGGGAGCACGAATGATGGAGGCCGCATTATCACTCATGCAACTTGCTAAAACCAGTGCAAAACTTGCTCAACTAGCCAAAGCGAAGATCCCATATATATCATTATGCACAGATCCAACCACTGGTGGAACGACCGCTTCTTTTGCCATGTTGGGTGATATTAATATCAGCGAGCCAGGTGCGTTGATAGGGTTTGCGGGGCCAAGAGTAGTAAGAGATACAACCGGGAAAGAACTTCCGGAAGGATTCCAGACCGCCGAATTTTTACAAGAGCACGGATTCCTGGACTTCATTACACACCGAAAAGACCTGAAAAGATCGATTAATTTATATCTGGATCTGATCTTAAACAGACCTTTGCGTGAAAAAACAGCATAAAAAAAAGCCGCTCATTTGAGCGGCTTTTTTTGTAGAATCTTAGTCCAGGTAAATGGTATATTCCACGCCATTGACCGTAAGGATCGCAATGTTGTCGCAATCACCGTTTCCAAAATCGAGGGTACCCTGATTTCCGTTTCTTGTGATCTCGATAGTTCCGCTTACAAAATATGGGCAGGTTGCCTCTCTTCTCAAAGCTTCTGTAACGATACCGTAGTGAATGTATCCGGTATTGGAAACCACTTCCCTGTTTCCGGTTACAAGCCATACGTTATCCAGCCAAGACCCGCTGTGGAATCCTTCTATCCATTCGCGAACTCTGGTTCCATCCTTCTGAAGTACCAATCCGCCCGGAAAACTTAATTGCAGATCGACATGTACCGTAGACTGAGGGTTTCCATTGGCATTGTTTAGCTCTCTGAAAATTGTCGCCCCACCGCCAACATCGATATCATTCCACGTAAAGTTCTCGAGGGTGTAGGTAATGGTTCTGGTTCCATTTTGAATCGGGCCGTAAGTAATATGAACTAATCCTGAGACAACCGCACCGTTTTGAAGGGTACATCCAAATCCAAAATCTAAAGTTACGAAGGTTACTCCATTCTCCGAGCTAATTGTGATCGTTACATAATCCGGGAACAGACTGTTGGAACGTCCGGCGTTCTCTTCGATCTCTGCATACGCCGTTTCCAGCATATTCACAACTCCATCGGAGGTGGCATCGGCCTGCGAGACCTGTTTGGATTCTTCCACAAAGATGAGATCTGTACTGTTGTTCGTTTCGGTATCTACTGCTTCGTTTTTGCTACAGGAGGTAAAAACGATACTAAAGACAAACAAACTTAAAACTGAAATAAATAGACTTTTTTTCATGATACAAGTATTTAAAAGTTAGTATCATTTTGACTCATTTTTTAGAAGAAAGTTTAAACAAATTTTGAAATATTTTAACTTTATTTAGCTGTTTATCAATTATTTACATAAAAAAAGCCGCTCGGATGAGCGGCTTTTTTAATTGATGATATTTTTATAATAAAATTGGATATTCTTGTCCGTTAATGATCAGGGTTGCCTGGTTGTCGCAACTACCATTTCCCCAATCGATCGCTCCGGTGAAACCTTCTTGTTGTATTTCAAGTACGCCGCTTACCAGGTAGATACATGATAATTTTCTCACCAGGGTTTCTGTTACTTCACCACTACGGCTAAAACCATTAGTGAATACGGTATCCCAGTTTCCGGTGATATGGAAAACATTATCTGCCCAGGTACCGCTTCCAACACCTTCTACCCATTCGATAGTACGTGTTCCTTCACGGGTGGCAGTAATTTCAGTTCCTGGGAAACTTACTGTGATATTTTCGGTGGCTGTGGATTGTGGATTACCGTTTGAGTTGGCAATAGTTCGCACGATCACCCCACCTCCTGTTACAGCGTTGTTATTGTAGGTAAAGCTTTGATAGGTATAATTAATAGTTCTGGTTCCACCATCTATGGGGCCATATTCCAATAGGATACTTCCCGTAACCTGGGCGCCATTGTTTAACTGGCATCCATCACCAAAATCAAGGAGGATCGTTCCTCCGCCATTCCCATCGGGAGTGATCGTGATCACGGTGCAGTTTGGAAATAGAGAAATACTGTTACTTCTTCCTTCTTCCACTTCCACATAGCCGCTTTCCATTATATTAAAAGATCCTTCCACCACGTTATCCGCCTGGGCGGCTCGGGCCGTATTTTCAGCAGAAAAATTAACCGAACCATCGTCGCCGCTATCGTCGTTGTTACTACAACTAAATAGCAATAATCCCGCGGCAACAAAAGAAATCAGGGCAGTTTTCTTTACATAAGTTTTCATTCGAATAGTGTTTTAAGTTATTGTTGTTATGACTTCTTTAACGTTTAAAGGTTTAATTAAGTATATGAAATAGAGAAAAACACAGGAAAAACATTAATATTATCTACAGTTTTCGTAATTTTGCAGGCTGATAGATCAAAGAGGTCTTCATATACATAAAAATCATTTAAATAATATTGGCATGTATTTAACACCAGAAGTAAAGAAAAACATTTTTAAAAAACACGGTAAGTCTGAGAGCGATACCGGTTCTGCAGAAGGGCAGATCGCATTGTTCACTCACCGTATCGATCACCTAACCAAGCACCTTAAAGCTAATCACAAAGATTACAATAGTGAGCGCTCTTTGGTAAAACTGGTAGGTAAGCGTAGAGCACTGCTTGATTACTTAATGAAGAAGGATATTTTGCGCTACCGTGCGATCGTAAAAGAACTAGGATTACGTAAGTAATATAAAAGGGATACTATGGTGTCCCTTTTTATTTTCTTCGGAAGAGATTCTGAACATATAAGAAAAGCTACCCTTAGGTTTTTCATTGGTCAACCACACAACAACACAACTTACGACCGAAGACCGGTCGCTGACCAAATTAATCGTGCTATCCCTCAATGGATGTATAGCACTCTAGAAAAACAAATAAATGACACCTAATGTATTTAAAGAGGTCATAGACCTTGGTGATGGAAGAGAAATATCCATCGAAACTGGAAAACTGGCAAAACAGGCCCATGGCTCTGTAGTTGTTCGATCCGGAAATTGTATGCTACTATGTACGGTAGTATCTAATTATAAACAAAGTGATGTAGATTTTCTACCCTTAACGGTGGATTATCGTGAGAAATTTGCGGCTTCCGGTCGATATCCGGGCGGTTTCTTTAAAAGAGAGGCGCGTCCCAGCGACGGAGAGATCCTTACCATGCGTTTGGTAGACCGTGTGCTTAGACCACTTTTTCCAAAAGATTATCATGCGGAGACCCAGGTTATGATCCAACTTATGTCTCACGACGAAAATGTAATGCCAGATGCAATGGCTGGACTGGCCGCTTCGGCTGCAATTCAGTTATCCGATTTTCCATTCGAATGTGCAATTTCGGAAGTACGAGTAGGACGAGTGGACGGTAAACTCATTATCAACCCAACGCGCGAACAACTTGAAGAATCCGATCTCGATATGGTGATTGGTGCTTCTGCAGACTCGGTGATGATGGTTGAAGGAGAGATGAAAGAGATCTCGGAAGAAGAAATGGTAGAAGCCATAGAATTTGCCCATGAAGCCATCAAAGTGCAGATCGACGCTCAAATGAGATTGGCCGATGCGGTAGGAAGAAAAGAAGTTCGTGAATACGAAGGGGAACCTGAAGATGAAGAACTTGAAAAGAAAGTACACGGCATGGCATACGATAAAGTATACGCTATCGCGAAGGCAGGTTCTGCCAAGCATGAACGTAGCGAAGCATTCGCAGCCATAAAAGACGAAATACTCGAAACCTTTACCGAAGAAGAACTGGAAGAGGTTGGGGAACTGGTTAAGAAATATTACCGCAAAGCGGAAAAAGAAGCTATTCGCGACCTTACCCTTAACGAAGGCCTGCGACTGGACGGAAGAAAAACAGACGAAGTTCGGCCAATTTGGTGTGAAGTGGATTATTTACCCTCCACACACGGATCTGCGATATTCACCCGGGGAGAGACTCAGGCACTAGCAACGGTTACCCTGGGAACCTCCAGAGAAGCCAACCAGATCGATATGCCGTCTTTTGAAGGAGAGGAAACATTCTACCTGCATTATAACTTCCCTCCTTTCTCTACTGGAGAAGCAAGACCAATTCGCGGGACATCGCGTAGAGAGATCGGTCATGGAAACCTGGCACAACGTGCTTTAAAGGGAATGATCCCGGCAGATTGTCCGTATACTGTTCGTGTAGTAAGTGAGGTATTAGAATCTAATGGTTCTTCTTCCATGGCAACCGTTTGTAGTGGGACCATGGCTCTTATGGATGCCGGAGTTCAACTTAAAAAGCCGGTTTCGGGTATTGCAATGGGACTTATTTCTGATGCTGATTCTGGAAAATATGCTGTTCTTACCGATATCCTTGGTGATGAAGATCACTTAGGCGATATGGACTTTAAAGTTACCGGTACAGCCGACGGGATTACTGCCTGCCAGATGGACATCAAGATAAAAGGTTTACGCTATGAGATCCTTATCAATGCTTTGAAGCAAGCACGTGATGGTCGGTTACACATCCTGAACAAGCTTACAGAGACTATCGCTCAGCCAAACGCTGATGTAAAACCTCATGCACCTAAGATGGTAACGACCACTATTCCTAATGAATTTATCGGAGCACTAATTGGCCCCGGAGGAAAAGTGATACAGGAACTTCAGAAAGAAACCAAAACCACTATCGTGATCAATGAAGACCCTGTAACGGAAGAAGGAATTGTAGAGATCCTTGGTACCGACCAGGCAGGAATTGATGCCGTACTGGCCAAGATCGACTCTATTACCTTCAAGCCTGAAGTTGGAAGTGTTTACGAAGTAAAAGTTATCAAGATACTCGATTTCGGAGCCGTTGTAGAGTACATTGACGCTCCTGGTAACGAAGTATTACTTCACGTTTCAGAACTAGCTTGGGAACGCACCGAAAATGTAACCGATGTAGTGAACATGGGTGATGTATTCGATGTTAAATACTTCGGAATCGATTCGAGAACCCGCAAGGAAAAAGTATCCCGTAAAGCGTTACTGCCTAAGCCGGAAGGCTATAAGGAAAGACCGCCACGTCGCGATAATAATAACCGAGGACGGGATAACCGCAACCGGGATAATAAGAAACGAGATTAATAAAAGATCTAATTTCAGAAAAAAAGCCAGCTATTTCCAGCTGGCTTTTTTGTTTGGATGAACAGCTAATCCATAGCCAATTAGGTACAGATAAGTCAATTTCAGACCTAAATAATTGTGGTAAAATACCCTTTCATAGGGATTTTTTTGCATTACATCGAATCGTATTAGGTTTTTTGTAAGAATATACTACATTGGCTTTTGAAGGAATTTTCCTTCGTTTTAAGAAGCCCCCAAATGAATACGCTTATAAATCGTCTTTTCGTTAAGAACGAGGCAAAGGAAGTACACAAGAAAGCATGCAAGGATCCCAGGAGACATGTACTAACCTATCTATACGATCTTGCCTCCAACTCGATCCACCTCTCCGGATTGCAAACCCTACTGTCTGAATTAGAATTTGATGAAGATCCGTTCTTCGCCGATCTGCAATTGGTACAGTACTATTTAAAATTTGAGGATTATCTTATCGACAAGGATCCCCGGTATATTTCTTCAAGAGAACAACTACGTTTGGATATCCAGGATAAATTCCCCGAACTCCTTAATACAGGCACCTTTAAACTTCTATTAGAAAGCGAACAGAACAAGGGCGTACACCTCTCTCGTCTCTTTCTGAAATTTGTGCTGAAACGAATTTTACGGGACAACAGTAAAAATGAATTGGTCAAGGAATGGTTAGAGCGCTTTAGCATCCAATTTCCCGATAGCTTCGAATTCAATATCGTTGAACGCATCAACCTGTTACGCAAACTTAAAGAAGCCTCTCTTGAGATCTATTCGAAACTTGCCGAAGTAGTTGGCACCAGAGATATTGAAAACTACTATTACGATAGTTTTACTGCCTTCAGTAAAATTTACCAACCCCTAAAAGCACTAAAGATCGTTAACGATCTAATTCCAATTGGCCAGCATAAACCTGAAGGAACACCGGTTAGAAAACTGATCGCCGTAACCGATAAAAATGAACAAGTTAATCCTAACCAATTAAACGTATCTCAATACAAGGCTATTCTTGAGAATATGCTGGACGGATTTCTCTTAACAGATGATCGCCTGCGAATTTTACAGGGTAATAATACCGCTATGCAAATTCTAGGCTTAAGCCCCTCCGACCTACGATCCCATAACCTAAGGGAATTTTTACCCCAGGAAATAAACCACGGACTATCACAAGACATCAATCGGGTGGATTCTTCCATCCCAAGTGTGATCCTGGGAAAACGGATTGAGACCATAATATCTAATAAGGATGGTATACACGACGACTATGAGATCACTATCACCAATAATTATACTGGCGATAAGCCCACTTACAGTGTTTTCCTGAAGAATATCAGTCATAAAAAACACATGATGGAGGCCATTCGCGAAGCAAAGGTAAATGCAGAACGTACCGCAAAGGCGAAGTCGACCTTCCTTTCTAATATGAGTCATGAAATTAGAACTCCTCTTAACGTGATCCTTGGACTCTCCGAGATCATTAAAAAAGGAGCTATGGAAGAGAATTCAACCCTGCGTAAGAATATAGAAGGAATCGACTTCTCCGCTAAAAATCTGCTCTCCATTGTAAATGACATCCTGGATTTCTCAAAAATTGAAGCCGGAAAGCTTACTCTCCAATCCATCGACTTTAATTTACGTAAGGTGGTTGAGAATCTTTCGGACGGGTTCGAAATAAAAGCGCGTGAAAAAGGACTTGAACTCATCTCCGAAATGGATAAGAATATCCCCGATATGGTGATTGGTGATCAATACCGTCTCAACCAGATCCTTACCAATCTTGTTGGAAATGCCATAAAGTTTACAAAAAAGGGACAGGTTAGCATTTCGGTGAAATTGCTGGCCGAATACGAAAATGAAATAAAACTACAATTCAAAGTAAAAGATACGGGGATAGGAATATCTAAAGAAAACCTAAAAAGGATCTTCGATAGTTTCTTCCAGGTTGAGAAAAAGGAGGATTCGGAGATCGCCGGAACTGGTTTAGGACTCGCCATCACCAAAGAACTCATCAATCTGCAAAATGGAGATTTCAATGCGACCAGTGTGGTAAATGAAGGTTCCGAATTTGAATTTGTTCTTCCGTTCAAACGCAGTAACCTAAAGAGTTTGAACGACTCGATCAAGACTTACGTAAGACAAGATAAAAAACTTGAAGGACTGAAAGTATTAGTTGCGGAGGATAATAAAATGAACCAGTTCTATATCAGGCAACTCCTCAACAACCTTAATGTTAGTGTGGATATAGCCGAAAATGGCCAGGAGGCCGTGGAGATATTCGAACAGGACAAATCTAATTACGATCTCATCCTGATGGATATGCACATGCCCGTAATGAATGGGATTGAAGCTATTTCATCTATACGAAATTCCAATAAGGACGCCATTAAAAAAGTACCGATCGTAGCCTGTTCGGCAGATGTGTTCCCGGAGGCACGTAAAAGTGCCATTAAAGCGGGAATAGATTTCTACCTCACTAAACCATTAAGCGAAGAAGCAGTGAAGGAGGTGCTGTTCTGGCTTATCTCCGACGAGGAATTCGAACCTCAATTACAGTCGGAAATGCCAACATCCGCTTCAGAAATAAAAGAAAAGGAGAGCCGAAGTGTTGATATGAATTTACTAAAGGAAACCTTCGACAATGACGAGGAGTTCATCTCATCCTTACTTGAAGTATTTATCCAGACAACTCCCGAAGATCATAAGAGTTTACGAACCTGTATTGAGAGGGAATACTATTCGAGGGCGAGTTCCCTGGCCCATAAAATGAAATCAAGTTTTATGAATCTGGGCATGACCGTTCACGGGCACCATTTGCAGCAAATTGAAAGTAATATCATCAAGAAAGAAGGAATTGAAGAAGCTAAGAAACATTTTTTTGTCTTCAACCAGATGTATACAAAAGCACTTCTGGAAGTGAATTTGCTGCTCATCGAGTTACGTCATAAGTAAGAAAAACCTCCTTCGGGAGGTTTTTGGTTTATACAGGATTTACATTAAAAGAAAAGAATTCGAATTTCCGAATACCACAATTGAAAAAACAAATATTTTGCGGATTCGATTTATAGATTTGATTTTTTCTAATCGCTTTTGTAAATTTATAGCTCTGTTAGCCCAGAAAAACACTCGTTTTACCGAAAAATAAACAACCTTTTGTAACAATTTGCATCCTTTTTACGTATAACTCAATACGAAAGCGAATTTAACTTAAGAAAGGACACACCTTAATGAGACAACTTAAAATTACGAAGCAGGTTACTAACAGAGAAACTGCTTCTTTAGACAAGTATCTACAGGAAATTGGTAAAGTTGACTTAATCACCGCAGACGAAGAAGTAGAGTTGGCACAACGCATAAAAGCGGGTGA
>CAJQNO010000029.1 GCA_905479745.1 uncultured Flavobacteriaceae bacterium
CTTTATCCAGCGGGATCTTGGCATGAGCAGGATCTGAATCCAGTGCCATCTCACAAGCGTTTATGGCCTTAATAGCTCCCATGGCGTTTCGTTCAATACACGGTATCTGCACTAAACCGGCAATTGGGTCGCAGGTAAGGCCAAGGTGATGTTCCATAGCGATCTCGGCTGCCATTAAAACCTGTTCAGGGGTTCCTCCCATTAGTTCAGTCAGTGCTGCCGCTGCCATGGAAGACGATACCCCTATTTCCGCTTGGCAACCACCCATTGCCGCCGATATTGTGGCACCTTTTTTAAAGAGACTACCAACTTCGCCGGCAACCATAAGGAATCTGTTGATATCGTCATGATTTCCGTCGTGGTTTTCAATAACCAGGTAGTACATGAGTACAGCAGGGATCACTCCTGCACTCCCGTTGGTAGGAGCTGTGACAACTCGCCCGAGGGAAGCGTTCACTTCGTTCACGGCCAGCGCAAAACAACTTACCCATTTCAGGATCTGTCTGAATTTAACTTCGGTGTTTCGAATTGCTTCGATCCATTCGTAGGCATTAGAATATTGGGTTTCGCCAATAAGATTCTTGTGTGTTTCGTACGATCTTCGCTTTACATTGAGGCCTCCGGGTAAGATACCTTCGGTGTGACAGCCGGTGTACATGGAATCCAGCATTACATCCCAGATATTTTTAAGCCCTTCCTTTATTTCTTCTTCGGAACGGAGGGATCTTTCATTTTCGTAGACGATCTCGCTAATGGATTTTTTTTCTTCGGAACAGTAAGCCAGTAATTCTGTCGCTTTTTCGATAGGAAACGGAAAATGGCTGAATTTCTCCATCTTAATCTTCTTTCGCACCCTTTCTTTTTGAACAACAAATCCCCCGCCGATGGAGTAGTAGGTATCCGATCTTTTTGCGCCGTTCTTCAGGATGGCGTTGAAGGTGATGCCATTTGGATGAAATTCGAGGAACTTCCGGTTGAATTTTATGTGTTCCTTCGGAAAAAAGGGAATTGGGATCTCATTATTGAGAAGTAATGTGTTTTTGGTATTGATCTTTTCAATTTCCGTCGCGATATCCTCAATAGGAAAAGTTACAGGGTCTGTTCCCAGTAGCCCCATCATTACAGCTATATCGGTGGCGTGGCCTTTACCTGTTAACGACAGGGAACCATAAAGATTTACGTGTACGCTCTCTATCTCTGAGAACTGTCCACTTTTTTTAAGTGCTTCTATCCATCGTACAGCGGCGCGCCAGGGTCCCAGAGTGTGAGAACTGGAGGGTCCTACGCCTATTTTTAGCATATCGAATACACTGATACTTTCCATGGGCTACTTTTACACCGCAAATATAGAAGACTATTCCTCATTTTTCACAAATTATTGTCTTCTGTTAGCCAGTAGTGGAGGAGGCTCTCCGGTAAAGGGATTCCAGCGGCTAATACTTTTGGCGCCCATGCCTGCGGCTTTTATCACGGCCCTGTCGCCGTAGCGTTCGCGCATTCGGTCCATTGCCTGGTACAGATTGATGATCTTTTCATTGTCTTCGAACAGATCGATCTGCTGGCCGCCTTCTACCAGGTGGCTAAACCGAACCCCTACCAGGCGTACTAATAACCTTCGCTGGTACAGGTTTTTGTATAGTTCCATAACTACAGGAAGTATCTTGTGGTCTGCCGAACTGTAGGGAATTCGCTTTTGCTGAGTATAAGTCTGGAAGTCGGAGTAGCGGATCTTGAAGGTCACGCAGGCAGTGAGTTTGTTGCCACGGCGTAGCTGGTAGATCAGGTTTTCGGCCATGGCAACGATAATACTTTCCAGTTTTTTTACATCGGTGGTATCGCGATCGAAGGTACGTTCGGTGGAAATAGATTTGCGTTCACTGTATTGTACCACCGGACTATTATCAATACCGTTGGCTTTTTTCCATATCACCCGGCCGTTCTTCCCAAACACTTTCGACATCATTTCTACGGGCATTTCCTGTATGGTTTGGATACGTTTAATACCCAGGTCGCAGAGTTGACGGTACGTTACCTTACCAACCATGGGGATCTTACTCACCGAAAGCGGAGAGAGGAATGGTTTTTCATGTCCCTGAACTATATGCAGTTGGTTGTTGGGTTTGGCTTCCCCGGTTGCGATCTTGGAAACCGTTTTATTGATCGAAAGGCCAAAAGAGATGGGGAGTCCGGTTTCTTTGATGATGCGTTTCCTGATCTCGGAAGCCAGTTTATGGCAGCCGAAGAATTTATCCATCCCGCTGAGATCGATATAAAATTCGTCTACGGAAGTTTTTTCGTAGATGGGGACACTCTCTTTGATCACATCGGTCACGGCATTGGAGAACTTACTGTAAATACCCGAATTCCCTCTAAGCACAATAGCTTCGGGACAGAGTTGTTTTGCCAGGCGCATGGGCATGGCAGAGTGGATACCAAAGGCGCGTGCTTCGTAGCTACAGGAGGCTACTACCCCGCGATCACTGGTTCCTCCAATAAGCACGGGTTTCCCTTCCAGTCGGCTGTCGAGTAAGCGCTCACAGGATACGAAGAAAGTATCGAGGTCCATGTGGACTATGTTACGGGTGTTGATCATTTTTCTTTGTCACTTCGAGTGTTCTTAGTAGCGAAGCGGATAAGAATGTATCGAGAAGTGGCCGAGTTCTCGATACAATCCGCCTAAGGCGGATCACTCAGTTCTCGATACAATCCGCCTTTGGCGGATCACTCGAACTGACGAGGGTTTCTCGATATCTTAACTTAGCTAAGCTTTGATAAGTGGTTAGTCAGAATCTTTTTTTCGCGAGATTAGGAAGTTTGTCATACTGGCCATTTATCAAAGCGGTTTTTTTGGCTTGCGACCAATTCTTTATTTGCTTTTTGGTTTCAATTGCTATGGAAGGATTTGTGAACTCCAAATAGAACACAAGTTGTATGGGCCTTCGAGTATATGTATAACTATCTGAATATCTGCCAAGTGAATGTTCTCCAAGACGTCTTAGCAAATCATTGGTAAAACCTGTATAGAAAGTCCCATCGGAACATTTCAATATGTAAACAAAATAAACTTTCATCACTTTTTTATTCGGTTCTCGATACAATCCGCCTTTGGCGGATCACTCAGTTCTCGATACAATCCGCCTTTGGCGGATCACTCGAACTGACAATTAAGCTAGACTCTTACGCCTTATTCTTATACCGTTTCGAGTGCACCCTTACCCGGGTGTCGTTATCTGCATAGCGCGGGTCTTCGATAATGGGGTAGCGTACCATCTTGGTTACCTCGATCGTGATACAGTCGAATTCTTCCATCACTTTTCCTGTGATCCCATAGATACCTTTTCCGCGAAAGCGATATTGTGCTGCGACCGGAGGAAAATGCACGGTGTCTATAAAATCACCGTCTCTGTCGAGGAAGGTTCCGAAGTGCATCCGTTTCCCGTTCGAGGTAGCAGTATTCTTCACCGTTACCAGATAGCCCTCGATGGTAATGATCTTTCCCACGTAGTCCGGGAGGTGTTTTGCTCGCATCTTACTCCGGGATGGAGCCAGTAGCAGTTTGAACGGATCGGACAGGGGAAACCCTATAAGTTCCATCTCATCAAAAGCTTCTTCCAGTTGTGTACTGGGGAGTTCGGGGGTTTTAAAACTAATCTTTTCTGTCTTGAAAAGAGTTTGAATGTTCTCGTCGAATGTTGTCTTGTTAATTTTCATATGTGCTTCCCATAAAAGTTCACGCTTGTTTCTTTTTGTAAACCGAAAGGCATCGATCTTTATTAAAATTGAGATCTGTTCCATAGAGATCGGGACCCTGTCCAGAAAATCGTCCAGGCTCATGAAATAACCTTCTTTCGATCTTTTCTCGAGGATCTTTTTTATCACTCTGCTTTCCAATTGATGGAGGAACATAAATCCCAGGTAGATGTCCTTTCCCTGGATCACCGTTTCCGCCCGACTGTAATTCACACAGGGTGCCAGGATCCTGGCGCCGTGCATGCGGGCTTCGTGTACGTATAGTTCGGGTCTGTAAAATCCACCGCCATTATTCACGGTGGCGACCATATATTCTAAGGGGTAATAGGCTTTTAAGAACAGGCTTTGGTAACTCTCCACGGCATAGGAGGCCGAGTGCCCCTTGGCAAAGGCATAGCCAGCAAAACTCTCTATCTGTCGCCAGATCTCGCTGGTGAGGTCGTCTGGTTTTCCGGAAGCCTTACAATTATCGAAAAAGCGGTCTTTCACTTTAAGGAACTCTTCCCGGGAGCGAAACTTTCCGGACATTCCCCTGCGCAGCATATCGGCTTCTCCCAGGGTGAGCCCTCCAAAATAGTGCGCTACCTTGATCACATCCTCCTGGTAGACCATCACTCCGTAGGTTTCGGGCATGATATCCATCATTACCGGGTGGGCTTCTTTTCGTCTTTCGGGGAAACGATACCGAAGGATATATTCCCGCATCATTCCCGACTGGGAAACCCCCGGCCGAATCACCGAACTGGCTGCCACCAACCCCAGGTAGTTGTCTACCCGGAGTTTTTTAAGTAGCATCCTCATGGCTGGTGACTCCACGTAAAAACAGCCAATAGCTTTTGCATTGCTAAGCATATACTTAATGCGTTCGTCTTCCTTAAATCTTTTAATGTCGTGTATATCGATAGGCGGGAGGGTGGGGTGGTTATATTTCACGATCTCTACCGTATCCTTTATTTTCCCGAGGCCTCGCTGACTCAAAATATCGAACTTATACAGGCCTATATCCTCGGCGACCACCATATCGAACTGGGTGGTTGGGAATCCCTTTGGGGGCATGAAGGTGGCGGTATAATAGTGGATGGGCTTTTCGGAAATAAGAATACCACCTGCATGTATCCCCAGGTAATTTGGGAAACCCTGTATGCGTTTACTGTACATCACCACCAGTTGCGAAAGTTTATCCAGCCTGTGGAAATCGTATTCGCCTTTAGAGAGCTTGTCCAGTTCTTCCTTCGGGAGTCCGAAAACCTTTCCTAATTCGCGGATGGAAGCTTTGTGTTTAAAGGTGTTGTAAACTGTTAGCAGGGCAGTATTCTTGAACCTTCGGAACATGAACTCTGTAATATCATCCCGGTCTGCCCAGGAGAAATCGATATCGAAATCGGGCGGATTCTTACGATAGAGATTGATGAATCGCTCGAAATACAGATCGAGCTCTATCGGGTCTACATCGGTGATGCGCAGCAGGTAGGCAACAATGCTGTTGGCACCACTACCGCGACCTACGTAGAAATAACCTTTGCTACGGGCATATTTCAATATCTTCCAGTTGATGAGGAAATAGGATACAAAGCCTTTCTCTTTGATGATATCCAGCTCTTTTTTTATGCGGTCCAGGATAGTATCGGTAGGGGTTTCGTAACGATAGGGCAGGCCTTCGTAGGTGAGTTTTTTCAGCAGCTTGTAATCGAGGGCCTCGTTGTTGGTATACGAATTCTGATTGTTGGGGGTCTCTTTTGTGAAATCGAATTCGATACGGCAGGACTCAAGCAGGTTCTCTGTGTTTTGTATCAGCTCGGGGAATTCGGCAAAGGCCTCCTTCAGGCTTTCTTCAGAGCAGAGCTGGTCGTATTCGTTGCCTTGTTCCGAAAGAGGTAGCTTACTAAGCAGGGTGTTATTATCGATGGCCCTTAGCAACCGGTGAGTATTGAAACCCTTTTTATTGTTGTAGGTAACAGTTTGTAATACCAACAGCTTCTCCGGCCGCTTTTTCAAGGATGAGAATTTGAGTCGGTTAAGATCCTCCTTCCGAACCCCTATATATTCATGTTCTAATAGCTTATCTCCTTTATAGCTTCCGAAGGGATAGATCACATAGGTATGTGGTAATACTTCGGCGCGATCGGGAATAATTTCATCATTGTGAAGAAAACCCGACAGGTACCGATTGATATTAAGGAAGCCTTCATTGTTTCTTGCCAGCATAATGAACTGTTGCCGGGCGCTGTTCCGGAAATCCACACCTACCACCGGACGAATCCCGAATTCAGGTGCCACGCGCACGATGTCCAGGCAGGCTGAAGTGGTATTGATATCGGTCACAGCCAGGGTTTTAATACCGTGATCCTGCGCCAGTTGGAGCAGTTCCTTGATGGCTAAAGTGCCATATCGAAGACTATAATATGTATGTGTATTTATAAACATCTTGGAAATATTCCAAATATATGGAATTATTCCAAAAGTTGTATGGGTTGTTGATAATTTTTTTAGTTAGTAGTTAGATGATAGAAATAACAAATAACAAGCACCAAAATTCAAATAAATTCCAACTTCCAAGCACCAAATCACAAATAAATTCCAAATTCCAAGTACCAAATTTCAAATAAATTCCAAATTCCAATAACCAAAGGTTTGAATATTGAATATTGATCATTATTTGTTTTTTGAAAATTGTGATTTGTGATTTGGTGCTTGTTATTTGTTATTTCTATCATCTAACTACTAACTAAAAAAATTATCAACAACCCATACAACTTTTGGAA
>CAJQNO010000030.1 GCA_905479745.1 uncultured Flavobacteriaceae bacterium
CATCGCCATTAGTATGACCCAAGATAACCACTGCTATGAAAACGCATTGGCAGAACGAGTAAACGGGATATTAAAAGACGAGTTCTTTCTGGACCAAACATTCGCCAGTGTCAAAGAAGCAAAAAGAGCAACCAAAAATGCAATCAAATTATACAACTCTGAAAGATTACATTTATCTTTAAACTATAAAACACCTAATTACGTGCACCAAAATGCCGCTTAAAACTAAGTATTAACATGTAGCCGTATTTTAGGACGTGACACATTTATTATTAATTATCCTTTTGGTTACGGGGTTTCACTCTAAAGGGCAGGATAAAGAAATCGAAAAATTGTCCACATTCAGTGTTCATGCATATTATGGTGAATACGATGAATTAATAATATCCGATTCTGCTAAGGCCTACGGTAAGTTATATAAGCGAAAAGCTCTTGGGTTCAAAAAGCAAATTGGCACCTATATTTCTCATATAAAATATAATAAAGAATCTATAAATAATTTGGTAAAAACTAAATATTATTATGGCAGCTTAAAAAAAGTAATAGAATCATTTCAGATCTATAAGAACACAATAATTCGATATGTAAAAACTGAAATTAACGGCTCAGATTCTATTCAATTTGCACAAATTTATACCCTGAAACAAGACGATAAGCTAATTGTCAAGGGATTTTCCACTGTAAATGGAATTCAAAGGCGTGATGAAGAATTGGTATCAGTCCTAGAAAATCTAAATAAGAAGTTAATTCCTGAATTAAAATTATATCTGGAGCAAATAAAAATAACTATTGGAAACTAAAGATAACAACACATATAACCCATCTCTGGAGTCTCCTTACCCCAAAAACTTCCCACAAAAAATACTATCTTAGAAATATCAATAGATAAGCATCCGGCAGTTTGTGTGGATACGATCTCGTTGCCACATCATACCACCGCCAAAAAAGAATACGCACTAATGACCTATTACGAGAAAGAACTACATAGAATTCGTGCAATCGTATATGCCAACGAAGCACAAATAAATACCGTCATTGGTGTTCGCAACTATATCGCTACTAATTACGAGCTCGATGTAAACCTGGATATGTTGTCCCATATCCAGTTTGTTTCTAAGTTTCACCTTATCCGGCTGTTCAAAAAATACTACGGCCTAACTCCCAGGCAATACCTCATCGACAAACGCATAGAGAGATCCAAAGATCACTTGGCAGCGGGAATGACCGTTACCGGGACCTGCTTTGCCGTGGGATTTGAAAGTATAGGCTCCTTTAGCTCCTTATTTAAAAGGAAAACAGGACTATCGCCAGCGAAATTTCGAAAGGAGCAACTTTCAAGAAGCAAAAGTGCATGAGATGTCTCAAATTTGAGGTGTAATCAAAACATAAAAAGATGAAAGTAACACTCATTAGTATTCCGGTTCGGGATCAGGAAAAGGCCCTAAAGTTCTATACAGAAAAACTCGGATTTTTAAAGAAAAAAGACGTCCCCCTGGAAGGTGGCAACCGGTGGATCACCCTGGTTTCGAAAGAGGCACAGGACGGCCCGGAACTATTACTGGAACCGGCTCCGCTTCATTTCGAACCCTCCAAAGTCTACCAGGAGGCACTTATGGAAGCGGGAATCCCATACACCCAGTTCGACGTTTCAAATCTCGATGCCGAGTATGAGCGATTAACTAAAAATGGGGTGGAATTTAGCATGAAACCAACCGTGATGGGAACCGTGAAAGTCGCAGTCTTTAACGATACCTGCGGCAATAATATGCAACTGGTGGAAGAGTTGTAGAAAACACCGATATCTATCTCACCTATAATCCCTAAGATAATTTGGCTAACGCACAAAACTCCCCTACCTTTATCTTATGGCTAAACGTTATGGAGAAAATACATCCCTGGGCGATGTTCTAAAAGAATTTATCCAGGCCAATCGGCTGCAGTCGGGCCTCGACAAGGTAACGGTAAAAGACGCATGGCAGGCAGTGATGGGCGAGGCTATTTCAAAATACACCAGTTCGGTTAAACTGGAACGGGATACACTTTACGTGAATTTAACTTCCTCGGTCCTCAGGGAGGAATTAAGCTACGGGAAAACCAAGATCGTCTCCCTGCTTAACGAAGCTCTAGGGAAAGAACTCATTACCAAGATCGTACTTCGCTAGAAGAATGTAACCAAACTATTCCTATCTCACTACAACGCCAATTTGTTTAATTTGGCCTTCCTTATGTGCCAAACCTTTATAAAATAAAAACGCCTCTCCGGGGAAAGGCGTTTCTGCTTGTATTTTTTTCTTTTTCTTCTGAAATAATTCTGCTACGCTTCTAGCTGCTTCGTTTCCCGAAACTTATTAGAAGCACCGCCAGAAAGTAGAAGTATTAAAAGGTATCTCTACCGGCAAAGTGGAAGGCTCCTTCGATAGCAGCGTTCTCGTCGCTGTCACTTCCGTGTACAGCATTTTCACCTATAGAGGCAGCATATAGTTTTCTAATAGTTCCTTCGGCAGCTTCCGCAGGATTTGTAGCGCCTATTAGCGTACGGAAATCCTCTACAGCATTGTCTTTTTCAAGGATGGCTGCAACGATAGGGCCGCGCGTCATATACTCAACCAATTCTCCAAAGAACGGACGCTCTTTATGGATGGCGTAGAATTCCTTGGCATCGTCGGTGGTCATTTGCGTTAATTTCATCGCAACGATCTTAAAACCGGCTGCATTTATTTTTTCAAGAATAGCCCCAATATGTCCTTTTTCAACGGCATCGGGCTTTAACATAGTAAACGTTCTGTCTGTTCTCATATTTTTTTTGAATTTCGGTGCAAACCTACGTTTTTTGAAAACAGCATACAAGCGATTAACGTTCATTTAATATTGCTGGGTGAACCGCTCGTAAATGAAGTTGTCCTCCCCTCTCAATTCGAAGGTTACCTGCTTTTTGGTGAAGTCGAATAACAGTAATCCGAAATTAAGTCGTTTTACCACATTGCTCACCCTATATTCATTGGCTTCGGTGGCATAAGTGATCCATGTATGTGTCATCCCGCTGGAGGTAAAATCTACCAGGGGATATCCCAGCCCGGCTTCAGCGTCCACAGAGATCTCCCCTAAATGTCGGTCGCCGCTCAAAATAATTATATTCGGCGCTTTGGCCGTTTTAAGGAGTTCTCTCATCCTTTTTACTTCTGAAGGGAAATTGTACCACTTCTCCCAACCGTGTTCCTTGCTTAAAAACTGTATACTGCTTACAATTAGAGTGAAATCTGCGCTGTCGTCCTTCAATTCTTCTTCCAGCCAGGCCCACTGGGCTTCCCCGAGCAAGGTGCCGTCGTGGTCTTCGGGCCAGGGCTCGTAGCTCCTTTTCGGATTAGTGCTTTTATTGAGTTTTGTGCGGAAATACCGGGTGTCCAGGGAGATCAGTTTTATACTTCCTCTCTCTGTGTTATATACCTCCGAAAAATAGACGCCTTCCCGGTTTCGTCGCACATCGTCTTTACTTACGCCTAAGAAATCCAGGAAGATCGTTTTGGCCTCCTCTTTTTTCTCCCATTCGGTACCGGCGTCGTTCTTACCGTAATCATGATCGTCCCAGGTGCCGGTAATGGTTGTTCTGGAGGCTAATTGCTTGTAGCCGGGATGTGAATGGACTTTGTCGTAATCGGCTTTCATTTTTGCCATATCGTTGGTATCGGCATATACGTTATCGCCTCCCCAGATAAACAGATCGGGTGCTGTCTCGAGGATGGGTTCCCACAGCGGCTGGGGACGATCCTGGTCGCTGCAACTGGCAAAAACCAGGGTGTAATCGGCCACAGGTTTGGCCCGGTTCTCTTTTTCGGGGGTTTCTTTATTTTTTTCTTCTGAAGGGTTTTCGCAGCAAACCAATAGTAAGCATGGAAGGATATAAAGCAAGGATTTCATGAAAAACGTGTTGCGATTTAGGTCAAATTTAAGCAATTTGGCTATGACATTCGTTTTAAGAAATTGTATCTTAGCCCCCTATGAATGAGGCCATCACTGCCAGTGCCAAAGCACTGCTCGCCACACCCAAAAATATAGTCGTTGTAGGACATAAGAATCCGGATGGAGATGCCGTGGGCTCTTGTCTGGCACTTGCCAATACCCTAAACGCCATGGGCCACGAGGCACAGGTGATCATGCCTAACGATTTCCCCGATTTTCTGAAATGGCTACCAGACTGCGAGCAGGTACTCATCTTCGATAAGGAGGTTGAAAAAAGTACCCGCTTTATTAACGACGCCGAACTCATCTTCACCCTGGATTTTAACGCCCTGGATCGTACCGGCGATATGGAACAACCTCTTAGTGAGGCCACGGCAGATTTTATCCTGATCGATCATCACCAGCAACCGGATGATTATGCGGCGGTTATCTATAGCGACACGGCCATGAGTTCCACCTGCGAGATGGTGTTCCATTTTATCGACGCCCTCGGGAAGCTTGACCTCATCACTGCAGACACGGCTACGCTGTTGTATGCGGGCATTATGACCGATACCGGTTCGTTTCGGTATCCGGCCACTTCGGCTACCACCCACAGGGTTATCGCGCACCTTATCGAATGCGGGGTGAATAACGCCGAAATTCATCAGAATATCTACGATACCAACACCCCCGACCGTATCGCCCTTCTGGGAGTGGCACTTCAGAATATGAAGATCCTACCCGAATACAGAACGGCTTACATCACCTTATCCCAGCAGGAACTGGACGAAAATAATTTTAAAAAGGGAGATACCGAGGGATTTGTAAACTACGCTCTTTCTGTTTCCGGGGTGGTTTTCGCCCTTATCTTTATCGAGAACAAACAGGAGCAGATCGTAAAGATCTCCTTGCGTAGTAAAGGCTCCTTCTCGGTGAACGAATTTGCCAGAAAATATTTCAATGGCGGAGGCCACACCAATGCCGCCGGGGGAAGAAGCAGCTTACCTCTGGATAAGACCATTACTGAATTTATTAGTATATTGCCGTCCCACAAAAAAGAACTTACCGATGAATCTTAGATCTGCATTACTACTCGTTCTCGGTTGTATTTTCTTCGTTTCCTGTAAAAGCCCGGAAGCAAGAAAACCTGTACAGCAAAGTTCGGGAAGCTTTATCAAGGAATCTGCTAAGCGAAATAAGGTACTTTACAAGAAAGAGGAGGCGCGTATCGCCAGTATAATGGAGGCCAATCCGGAGCATGATTATTTATCTTCCGATCGCGGTTTCTGGTACTACTATAATGTAAAGGATAGCCTGGACGTTCCCACACCCGATTTTGGCGACGTGGTTACTTTTACCTACAATATTCAGTCCCTGGAAGGGGAACCAATACTTACCGAAAGCGAGACAGGGCTACAAACCTATAAGATAGACCAGTCCAACCAGGATCTCATCTCCGGGTTGCGCGACGGTGTTAAACTGATGAAGGTGGGAGAACAGGTAACTTTCCTGTTTCCTTCCTATAAAGCTTATGGTTACTACGGTCTTGAAGACAAATTAGGAACCAATGTCCCTGTTAGGAGTACAGTAACCCTTAAATCTATTCAACAATCACAATAAACTAAAAATAAAAATGAGAAAACTATCACTGTTATTGATCCTGTTATTATCGGCAACTGTTTTTACAGCTTGCGAGGATAAATATCCGGACCTTCCGGAAGGTGTATATGCAGAATTTGTTACTAACAAAGGAACTTTCGTTGCGAAACTTTACAACGATCGAACTCCCATCACTACGGCCAACTTCGTTTCGCTGGCAGAGGGAACCAATAAGATGGTAGATTCCATCCACCTTGGGAAGCCTTATTACAACGGTCTGATCTTTCACCGTGTGATCAAGGATTTTATGATCCAGGGGGGAGACCCTAATGGTGATGGCTCGGGTAATCCGGGTTACCGTTTTCCCGATGAGTTTGTAGACAGCCTGAAACACGACCGTAAAGGAATTCTTTCTATGGCCAACTCGGGCCCTGCAACCAATGGGAGTCAGTTTTTTATCACCCTGAAAGAAACACCCTGGCTTGATGGCAAGCACACAGTTTTTGGAGAAGTGGTGATAGGACAGGAAATAGTAGACTCCATTGGTGTAACCCCTACAGAGAAACCCGGCGATAAACCGGTGGAGGATGTGGTTATGCAAGAGGTGAATATCATAAAACGCGGCAATGTGTCTGTCTTAGATTTTGCAGAGGAATTAAAGAAGATCGAAGCCGAACAAGAGGCGAAATTACAAGCTCTTGAGCGTCTGGCTATCGATAAGGCGGTTTCCTTCGTGAATATGAAAATGGAAGCAGATTCTACGGAGTCCGGACTTAAATACGCATATCAGGAAAGAGGTGACGGTCCTAAACCTAAAGATGGGCAGGACATGTTGATCAATTACACCGGATACTATACTAACGGGCAAATGTTCAATACCAGCTTACTTGAAGTGGCCGAGTTATACGATAATGTGAAGCCGGCTAAAAGAGACCGAGGACAATACGTGCCTATCGTTACCAATACTAACGATCCCCGCTTGATCCCGGGATTCCGTGAAGCATTACAAATAATGCGTGTTGGCGATAAAATGACCATCTTCATTCCTTCTCACCTAGGATATGGAGAAGCGGGAAACAGGCCATACATCCCGCCAAATACAGATCTTATCTTCGAAGTGGAATTTTTGGAAATTCCTTCAGGAGAATAATATAAAAAAAGCCCGATCGGATCGGGCTTTTTTTATACAGTTTTTTCAGGAATATTAGCGAGGATCTCCTGCACGAATTCATAGAATTTACGCATAGAAGAAATGCTGGCCCGCTCATCGGGAGAGTGTGCTCCCTTGATCGTAGGCCCGAAAGAAATCATATCCATTCCCGGATAGTTCTGCCCGAGAATACCACATTCCAACCCGGCATGACAGGCGGCCACATTGGCTTTCTCGCCATTCATCTTTGAGTAAAGCCCGTCAAGCACCTTTAAAATCGGGCTATCCATATTGGGTGCCCAGCCCGGATAATCACCGGTTAGGGTAACTTTATATC
>CAJQNO010000031.1 GCA_905479745.1 uncultured Flavobacteriaceae bacterium
AGTGGGATTGAAAGCCGGGATCCTGTTCCTTGTCTTACCCTTAGTGTTCATTCTTTCCATTGGTTTCTGGGCTAAGCCTCTTGTAAACAATAGCACCTTTCAACGTAAAAAAAGATCGGGCGTATGAACAAGGAGTATATAGGAGTTGACCTGGGAGGCAGTAGTTTTAACATGGGCCGTGTAATAAAAGGGATGCTTGTGGACGAAGTAAAACGCGACATCGATGGGAAAGCAGATGAAGCCGCCGTACTAATGGAACTTACTTCGTTATTGGATAAGATCATTACCCCCGATGTTCAGGGAATAGGGATAGGAGTCCCGGGCATTGTCGATCCTGTAGCCGGTATTATTTACGACATACAGAACATACCCGCCTGGAAGGAAGTACATCTTAAAGAGATTCTTGAAAACCGTTACGATGTCCCTGTGGCGCTTAATAACGACGCGAATTGCTTCGCCCTGGCCGAAAAGATGTTTGGAAAAGGACGTGAATATCGCAATTTCGTTGGGGTTACTATCGGCACAGGCCTGGGCATGGGAGTGATTATTAATAACCAACTTTATAATGGCGTAATGTGCGGGGCAGGAGAGATTGGGATGCTGCCATATCTCGATGGCATCGTTGAGGAATACGCCGCCAGCTTCTTCTTCACACGCAACTATGGCGAAAATGCCAGGACAGTACACGAAAACGCCTTAAAAGACCAGCCTCGGGCCATTGAGGCGTTCCATAAGTTTGGTCATCACCTGGGAGAGGCCATAAAAATGATCCTATTCATGTACGCTCCGGAAGTGGTCATCCTGGGAGGATCCATTGCAAAAGCCCATAAATTTTTCGAAACATCGATGAAAGAAAGTATTGCCAATTTCGCCTATCCCAGGCAAACAGAGAACCTCCGGGTCCTGGTATCTACCCATCCAAACATCGCTATTCTAGGCGCCTCAGCCCTTGTTATGGATCTTACGTCCTAACAATGAGATTTATTATACAATTTTTTCGTATCTTTCTAGTAACTAACTAATTATACTCGATTATGAAAGCGTCACACACCCTTATTACGCTGTGTTGCCTGTTGTTTGCTTTCCCCCTCCTTGCGCAGTCACCAGCTTCTCTTGCCGAATTACTGGAAAGAAAAAACAAGACCACCCATCAATGTGTAACTGCCGTATTTTCTCCCGAAGAAATTGACATCCTTCGCGCCCACTTTGGACGCAATACCGAAACTCCTGTTGTAGACATGCGTATTGGAGATTCAGATGTTTATGGAGTTGAGAACCAGACAGAGACCATGGGGAAACTAAACAAAGCAAATCCCGCTTCCTTTACGCCAATAAACGGATCACCAATAGTAGCTCCTAATTTTGAAGGAGCCGGTGCCTCCACCCCTAGCGGCGATAAAACCTATGTAGTAGACAATAACAATAATCTGTACGAGTTAATTCTCGCTACCGGCGTGTATACCCTTTTGGGTGCCATAGTAGGGATTCCTGTAGGCGAAAGCATCACCGGACTCGAATTCAACCCCGTGGACGGCTTGTTATACGCCCTATCCACAGATGCAGTACAAACAACGCTACTGCTTATTGGCATAGTTGCGTTAACCGCCACGGTGATAGGTATCACCGGGATGGTACTTGGTATCGCCCTGGCTGCAACCCTGACGGGACAATTCTTTGCCCTGGACATCGACAGCGACAGTATATTCAGTATTAGTTTAATCACCGGCCTGGCGGTGCTTGTGGGCGCTATTGGTTTCGATGCCAATTTTGGCCAGGGAATGGCACTTAGCGTGATCGCTGGTGTGATCCTGCTGGCCGCTTTTAATAATACAGTATTCGATTCGGAACTTCGAATTGTCGATATTGCTACAGGACTCACTACCCTCATAGGAATTATCATTGTGGGAACCCTGGCCCAGATGGCCTGGATAAGTAATCCGGACACCAGCCTGTCTGTGAATGAGAATCTCAACAGGTTATTTAATATCTATCCCAATCCGGCAGCAGATTCCTTTTTCGTTCAAGCAGACGATCGTATAGAAAGTGTTTCCATTTTCGATATGCATGGCCGTAGAGTTATGTATCAACCCGTTGACGCTCTAAATTCGGAAGTGGATATATCATACCTGGCGAGCGGACAATATCTGTGTTCTGCCGTTGTGAACGGAAAAGCCGGCATGTACAAAATAATTAAGCAGTAATTTTTTTCATATTACTATTTATTTTTTGGCGGCTCCCCTTGGGAGCCGCTTTTTACGTTCTGTCTTAGAAGCAATAGCGGTTCCCGGTAAGGGGTAAACTTTTTTTTCCTATCTTTAATTAACAACTATACGAACCCAGTTAAAATGACCTTATGAATACATCCGATTTCTATTTCGAGCTTTCCGCAAACGGCGAGCAAACTTCTTTCGAGGCGGTAGACGGAGTTTCCACCGAACCAGTACTGAAACACACACTCCAACCGGGCGAACATCCTTTTAAATATCGATTGCCTTCCCTGCCAAAATCCAAGAGTCTTGTGTTGAAGAAAGGGAGATCGCAAACAGGTTCAAAGCTTATTCAATGGTGTTCACCACCCGCAGCGGAAAATGCAGGTCCGGAAAAAGGAAGAGTATCACTTTTTCTGAAAGACGCTTCGGGAAAACCCCTTGTGGAATGGACCTTACACAGCGCTTATCCTGTAAGTCACCATGTAAAAAAAGCTGAAGGAAAGTCGCAAGCCACCGAAATTGAGGATCTGGAATTAGGATATTCCTTCTATACCTTTGCCAAAAGATAGTGTGGTTCTGAAAAATTACGGCCAAGGTTAATAAAAAAATCACCTCTATGAAAAATGCTATCCTTATTTGTCTTTTCATTGGCATTGCTTTCCAATTTCCGATGTTAGGCCAGGAAGTTCAGGATGCAAAAGAGCAGGTGAACACCCAGGTTTGGCAGGCGTTTAAAACGGCATACGAAGCCAGGGATTCTGAAGCTTTTAAAGTTATACATACGGATGATGTACTTAGGGTGAACGACGGCGGGGTAAAAACTGCCCCGGAATACTTTGCCAGTATTGATTCCTGGCGAAAATCTAATGGTACCAGTATCACCATCGATTTTGCTTTCGAAAATCGGCAATACAACGCCAATACCGGATACGAAACCGGCTATTATCGCGTGATCTACACTCGTGAGAACGGAGAAAGCATTAATTATTACGGGCAATTCCACGTTGTTTTAAGGCTGGTAAATGGAAGATGGAAGATCGCACAGGACTTCGATACCAGTACCATAGGTGGCCAAAAGGTTGATGAATCATATTTTAAAGGTGCTACCTTCTTAGAACTGAACTAAATTGATAAGCCAAAGATTTATTATTATCTTCCATCCCGTAATTAAATAAACCCCAAGATCATGAAAATCTTCTTTACCCTGCTTTGCCTGTTTACGGGTATTAATGTATTACCTCAAAGTAGTTTTATGGCTCCCGCCGAAGACCGGCCTATCAACAACCGGGGTGTTATCACACCTATCGTCGCGACCATTGGTTATCAAGGCTATGAAGAGACCCAGGAATATTTTGGTGAGGGAGAATACGAGATCTTTTTAGATAATGTAAATGGAGTTCTGGACAAACCCATTATCGTCCTGGATGGTTTCGATCCCGGCGATAGCAGGGATATCGCAGGGCTGTACAACAGTTTAAGTTTTGGAGGTGAAAACCTGGCAGATATAGTTAGAGATGAAGGTTTTGATATTGTTATTCTGAATGCGCCTATGTATTCCACCGGAGGTAAGGACATAGATGGCGGTGCCGATTATATACAACGCAATGCCATGGTTCTTATTGAAATGATCAACTTACTGAACGACCTCAAAGTTGGCGATGAAGATTTGGTGGTACTGGGCCCGAGCATGGGCGGACTTATAGCGCGCTATGCTTTGGCGTATATGGAACAAAACAGCCTGGATCCTGAAACACGACTGTATATCTCCTTCGATTCGCCTCATCGTGGCGCCAATATCCCAATTAGTTTACAATATCTTATTAACTACCTGGCAAGACAGCTTGGCGATGCCGATGCGCTTGCCATAGTGGAAAATGTTCTTAATTCACCTGCGGCAAAGGAAATGCTGTACGATCATCTACTAGCTCACCTGCAGGCGGGATCGGATTATTTGCAGGATCCCAACAAATTACTACCGGAAGGTGCCCCTAATTTCAGGGATGCCTTTCAGGCCGAACTGGATGCACTCGGCTTTCCACAGAACGTTCGTAATGTAGCCATGGTAAACGGTAGCTCCCAGGGAACTACCACAGGAACCGCAGGCATGCTGGTGGTGGATACAACCCTCGATCTTGGTTCCGGTGCCACGGCCGATGTAGTACTGCATTTCACCCCGGAAGCAAGCATGACGAATAATGTTACCAGTTTCGATAGCTTCTTGTTCGGATTTCCGGTGGATAGCTTCGATGCCGAAGCCGAGGCTTTTGCGTATACCGATGGCGTAGACGCGTCTCCCGGAGGCACATCCAACATATCGGCCGCTTTAGGTGGTGGTGGCGCTTCTAACCCCGTTATTGTGGCCTTTATCGCGGCTCTCAACCAGGACGACTATTCCTTTATTCCGGTGATAAGCAGCCTGGCCATAGATAACGAAGACGACTGGTTCGCGGCACCCGATATCGGAGGTGTACATTCCTCCCCTTTTGTGAATACCTATATCCCTTCGGAAAATGAGTCGCACGTCATGGTGACTTCAGAAAGTGCACAATTTGCACTTGATGAGATTAGAAATGGTAGCTTAGGATTTTCAGAAGTAATACTTCAGAAAAAATATCAATTGATCGAAAACCCGGTAAAAGAGCAGATACTTTTGCATTTAGACCCTTCCTTCGATTATGGTGAACTTAATATTTCTGCATTTACGGTTTCGGGAAAAAAATTATTTTCTGAAACCTATAATCGGCCGACCGATCGTATTGCGATTGCCCAACAGCTGGATTCAGGCATCTATTTTCTAACGATCCGGGACCAAACAGGCGTTTATAGTTTGAAGTTTGTTGTTCAATAATAGAAATAGCTTCATTTTAATTAAAGTATCCCCTTAGGAACTCTCATTTACGATTTCTTTAATTTTCATTATCTTTCTGATAACTAACTAATTAAATTTCGTGTCATGAGAAGTTTTGTACTATCAGCATTGCTATGCAGTTTTATCACCTTACCCCTTTCTGCACAAAATCAGCCGGATCTTAACGAATTACTATCAAGATTGAATGAAAACCATTTTGGAAGTGTTTCCGATGTATTCACGCCGGAAGAATTGGATGTCTTGACCGCACATTTCTATCAAACCGTAAATACTCCTATAACCGAATCGGTCCTTCTAGACCGCCGGGGTTCTTCTACCCAGGCTGTGTTACCGGTTACGGTAGTACAAATACTTCCCGATGACCTTTCACAACTTGAAAATTTTGGTCCTTCTCCACTTTCCGACTTTGAAGGTGCCGGAATTGCTATAACGGAGGTAAATACCAATGTGATAGTGAACAATGCCAATCGTATCTACATTCGCGGGATCAATAATAATGTCTACATGGATACAGGTATGAATGTAAATGTAGCACCTAATGAAGCGATCGTGGGCCTGGAACGACTTTCTAATGGCGATATATACGCAATTGGAACCAACGGAATGAATAGCAGCCACCTTTACAAATTAGATCCTATGACCTGGGGCACAACCATGGTTGGCGGTAATAATGGCCTTACTTTACCTCTCTGCCTTGGTAGGGGTCCCGCAGACCAATTGGTAGTATTGGACGGTGACGACGACAACATATACGGGGTGGATGCGGTCTCCGGCATTGTTAATTTAATAGGACCGGCTGGTTTCGATGCGAATTTTGGACAAGGAATGGCTTTCGATCCGGTGACTAATACCACCTTACTTTCGGCCTTTAACAATACTACTTTCGACTCCGAATTACGCTCGCTGAATATTTCCACAGGAGCCTCGACTTTGATCGGGACCATTACCCCCGGAACCCTGGATCAGTTTGGATTTACCGATTGGTTCGACCAGGACCTGCTGGGTTCTTCGACCGAAGTATTCGACTCCTTCCAGTACTATCCCAATCCAGCCCACGAAGTACTTAACTTGAATGCCACAGTACAGATCGATCGTATTGCGATTGTGGATATCACAGGAAAACAGGTGATGCAGCAGGCTATCGATGCTCTTAATGCCGAGATCAACATCGCAGCGTTGAGTGATGGAATGTATATACTCAATGTCCAGATCGATGGCCGCAGCGCGGCGTATAAGTTTGTGAAGGATTAAAGCGACTTGTCTGTTCGAGTGTTTTGCGTAGCAAAATGTATCGAGAACTGCAAGTACTTCAATTACAATTATCAATAGATCAAAAAACAAATAATGATCAAATCTCAAATTTCAATTTTGCGTAATTGAGCATTGGAATTTATTTGTGATTTGGCGATGATTTATTTAGGTCGGCCCCTACGGTACGACTTCGGGTCCCCGCCGGATGCAGCCGATAGGATTACTTCTAATCAACTTGTACTTTTTACCATTGCCGCAAAAAGTACCAAAAAGGTCTAGCGCTGAGGCGCATTTACTGACGTACTAAGTAGATTTTTATTTTCATCTCACTATATAAAATTTAGTTCCGGCGTAGCCGGAAAACTCCTCTTCGTTAGTAT
>CAJQNO010000032.1 GCA_905479745.1 uncultured Flavobacteriaceae bacterium
GCTAAAAGACTCGTTCTTATGATTTTATAAAACATCGTGCAAAAATAGTGAATTAAAGCTGATTACAAAAACTAAATATCAGGCTAAAATATTGCCCTTCCCGGGATATTCGAAACGAATTCGGATACAATTAACATTTTAGATGATATACTAGGAAGAAATCCCGCTCACAAAGGCGTTAATTTTAGATCTCAAACCATCGCTAACTCCTACCAATGGTAGCCTAAGGGTATCTTCACAAATCCCAAGCGCCTTGAAAACTGCCTTTATTCCTGCCGGATTCCCTTCGGCAAAAATATGATCAATGATCGGCATTAGTTGATAGTGAATAGTATAGGCATCGGTGTGATTTCCATTGAGCCCAAAATTCACCATTTCAGAAAATTGCTTTGGAAATCCCTGTCCTATCACCGAAATCACGCCGGATCCACCTGCCAATACCATAGGTAAAGTGATCATATCATCCCCCGAGATAACCATGAATCCATCGGGAGTTGAATCGATCAACCGCATGGCCTGGATGATATCGTTGGCCGCTTCCTTTATTGCCACAATGTTAGAGTGATCGTTCGCCAACCTTACAACTGTCTCAGGAAGCATATTGCTGGCCGTTCTACCGGGTACATTGTATAAAATTATAGGAGTATCGGTGGACTTCGCAATAGCCGAAAAATGTTGATAAATACCCTCTTGTGTGGGTTTATTATACATAGGGGAAACAGACAGGATAGCCGTAAATTTTGTGAGGTCCCGCGATTTTATCTCTTCGATCACAGCCTGAGTATTATTTCCACCTATCCCAATAACCATGGGCAATCTTCCGGCATTTGTATTTACCACCGTATCGATAACTAGTTGTTTTTCGGCTTTAGTTAGTGTTACACTTTCGGCCGTGGTCCCTAAAAAAACCAAATAATCGATCCCATTCTCGATCTGATAATTAACCACTCGTTCCAGGCCGGCAACATCAACCGATCGGTCATCGGTAAACGGGGTAATAAGCGCGACACCTGTTCCTCTTATTTCGTTCATGTTAATTTGTTTAATACTCTAAGGTATTTTTTAAGTTCTTCTTTAAAATTGTCAACATTTTTTGGCTCTAGCGCCATGATAAGATCAAATAAACGCTCATCTCCGCCCGGAAAACCAACTTTGAAGGCTGCTTTACTGCGGGATACCATCAAATCCATAAATTCATGCTTGCCATTATAATACCCCACCAGTACATCGAAAGGTTTTTCTAAAAACTCGACAGCATTCTGATTGTTTATCTCTCCTTTCCACCCAAAATCCTTGTTGTTTATCTGGTTCTGTCGCATTGAAGGCAGTTTCTTTTTCACTTCCTGAAACGAAAAAACCTTTACGTCTTTGGGTTGTATCTTGTAGTCTAATGCAAAACCATCGAAAGCGTCCAGGTCCGGAATAAGGGATTCATCTACCAAAAAACCCAAGGTGGTCAACCTGGAGTTAATTCTGGATATGTCCCTGTTCGTGAGGTTTTGATCGATCTTTTTTTTTAATGAACGTCGTTTTATTTTTTCAAACATTGATGCCATCACTTACTATGCAAAAATACATTATAAAAGATGTATTACCTATCTGTTATCAGGAAATCATATCTAGAAATTCATCTTCAGAAATAATAGGCACCCCCAGGTCCTCGGCCTTAGCCCGTTTACTGGGTCCCATATTTTCACCAGCCACCACATAACTTGTTTTACCTGAAATACTACCGGACACCTTCCCACCATTATCTTCTATAAGCTTCTTTAATTCGGTTCGCGAAACCTTCGAAAACACACCGCTTACAACAAAAGAACTTCCCTGTAATTTATCTGTCTGATTAGCAAGCTTCTCTGCCGATATCTCAAGTTGTAACCCGTAATTCTTTAAACGACGGATAATCTTTTTATTTTCTTCGGAAGCAAAAAATCCTATAACACTTTGTGCTATCCGCTCCCCGATCTCATCTACATTAACCAATGCCTCTTCCGAAGCTTCCATAAGTGCATCAATGGATTTATAATGTCTTGCCAATTTTTTGGCAACCGTTTCACCTACGTAGCGAATCCCGAGAGCGAATAATACCCGTTCAAAGGGTATCTGCTTCGAGGCTTCAATACCCTTTACCAGGTTCTCCGCACTCTTCTCGGCCATTCTTTCCAGAGGGATCACTTGCTCTGCTGTAAGCTCATAAAGATCGGCATAGTTGTTAATCAAGCCGTTATTTACCAGTAAAGCCACCGTCTCTCCTCCCAGCCCTTCAATATCCATAGCCTTCCTTGAGATAAAATGCTGGATCCGTCCAATGATCTGGGGTGGGCATCCAGAGGAGTTCGGACAATAATGCTGGGCTTCGCCTTCTTTACGCTCCAGTGGTGTGTTGCATTCGGGGCATAAACGGATATAGGCTGTTGGGATGCTGTTTGGTTTACGTTTGGAGGTGTCTACCGCAGTGATCTTGGGAATGATCTCCCCTCCTTTTTCCACATAAACGGTATCGCCTTCTCGTATATCCAGTTTTGCTATCTGATCGGCATTGTGCAAGGATGCTCTTTTAACTATAGTACCGGCCAGTTCCACCGGTTCCAGATTTGCCACAGGGGTTATAGCACCAGTTCTACCTACTTGGTATGTTATTTCGTTTAGGATTGTTACCGCAGCTTCGGCTTTGAACTTATATGCCATGGCCCATCGAGGAGCCTTGGCGGTGTAACCCAGTTCTTCCTGTTGTTGCAGATCGTTCACTTTAATCACCACCCCATCTGTTTCAAAAGGCAGATCATGACGGTGTACATCCCAGTAATTTATAAATTCGAGAACTTCATCCATATTGTTGCATAATTTTGCAACATCAGGCACCTTGAAACCCCATTGCCGGGCCTTCTCCAGGCTTTCGAACTGGGTAGAAACAGGAAGGTGATCCCCTTTTATATTATACAAAAGACACTCAAGTGGACGCTTTGCAACCTCGGCGCTATCTTGTAGTTTTAAACTACCTGAAGCTGTATTCCTGGGATTTCTATAGGGTTCTTCTCCAATTTCGATCCGCTCCAGATTCATTTTTTCAAATCCTTCAAAAGGGAGTACGATCTCCCCCCTTATCTCGAATTTATCGGGGTAATCTCCTTGTAATTGTAAAGGAACCGATTTAATGGTCTTTACATTGGTGGTTACATCATCTCCCTGAAAGCCATCACCCCTGGTAACAGCTCGAACTAGTTTTCCATTTTCGTATGTTAAGCTTATGGATGCACCGTCGTATTTAAGCTCACAGGTATACTTTATTTCCCCATCCACTAATTTCCTTATTCGCTTTTCCCAATCCAGCAGATCTTCCCTGGAATACGAATTATCCAATGAGTACATTCTGAATTCGTGCGTAACGGTATCAAAATTTTTGGTTACCTGCCCGCCTACCCGTACGGTAGGTGAATTGGCATCGTAAAATTGAGGATGGGCAGCTTCCAATTCCTGAAGCAGCTTTAGCTTCTGATCAAATTCGTAATCTGAAATCACCGGCTGATCGAGCACATAATACTTATAGTTATGCTCACGGAGCTCTTCGCGAAGTTGTTGAATTTGCTGTTCAGGATTCATGTAACAAATATAGAAATTGATTCGGCTTCCCAAACAGTAAGATGAGGGTAAAAATAAAAAAGGCCCCCGGAAAACCGGAGGCCATACTGTGTAATTAAATTAGAATTACTTCTTTATGAATCGCTTGGTATGAGCAAGCCCTTCAGAAACAAATGTGATAAAATACATTCCTGATGAATAATTAGAAACATCAAGGCTAAAGCTACTTAGCGAAGGATCTAATTTTGCGATCAACGCTCCCGTTGCCGAATAAACCATGATCTCATCGAAGCTTCCTTGTAGAATTTCCACATTTAGCTGAGTATCTGCCGGATTTGGGAATAACTTGATGTTATCACCTGCAATCTGAGCAAAGGTTCTGGCCGGAGATGTTTCGATCGGGATAAGCCCCGGGGTTGGAGATCTAACATTATCTCCCGAAATTATAACCTGGTCGAAATAGATCTGGTCATTGTTCACACTTGCATCATTTCGGAACCTGAACCTGTTATTCGCATTGAAATTATAGGTAGAAGAATCCAGAACAATAGTATCTGTAAAGAACGTATTATTGGTAAAATGTGTTCCTGTGATATACTGCCCGATCACCTGGTAGGAAGAACCGTCATAAAATTCAACGAAGTAGTCTTCTCCGTTTTCCATGCCTCTTGCATAGGTATGGAACTCGATCGTAACCTGTGTATTTCCACTAAGGTCCAGTGCCGGTGATACTGCATTCGAAGAATTAGAATTATCTCTGATCCTGATAGAGTAATTACCTTCGTAGGCTCTGGAAGCATTGTTGAAACGCACACAGTCGCTTCCACCGTCTATCCAGCCTTCAAGACCGGTTTCGAAATAGTATCCTGCGATTACGCCCGGTCCACCACCACCGCCGGTAGTTGTAACGTTTTCGGTATTACTGAATGCCGAGTTGTTACCGGCTGCATCAAAAGCACGAACCGTGAACGCGTAAGACGTCTGGGATGTTAATCCCGTTACAGTGGCAGATGTTGTGGTTACAGTACCAATACTGGATCCATCCATGAATACTTCATATCCGGTAACTCCTACGTTATCTGTTGAAGCGTTCCAGGAAAGGTCTGCTGTTGTATCGGTAACATTAGAAGAAGTAAGGTTGGTAGGTGCAGATGGAGGTGTGGTATCTCCGCCACCACCGGTTCCAAGATTGATGGTATAATCTTCAACTTCTCCATAAGTAAATGTCTCACAAGAGGTAGGAATACCATTGTATTTCATGGAAACCCTCATCCGTACAGAGTTTCCGGAAGTCCCACTTGGTACCGTAAAGGAGCCACTGTTAGGAGAGTTTGTGTTTGCGGCCTGAGACCATACCAGTTCTCCTGCGTCGTCAAAATCCTGATCGTCATTATAATCTATCCACACCGCATAAGCTTCAGGATATACGGTTCCTGTCCAAACCGGAGTAACGGTTATGACGTAATTAGCGCCTTCGTTAAGGGTTGTGGAAATAGAGGTAAAATCTGAATAAAACTGTGCCCCGGACGTATTATCAATGGTATTAAGCTGTACTCTTCCTATGTACTCATCGCTTGTATTTGTACTGGCGGAGCTACAGTAAGAAGCAGCTAGCGTAGTAAACGAAGTGGTTGCATTACCCGATACATTACCCGCAGCGTCCTGTGCATTCACAGAAGCATTGTAGGCAGTGGACGGAGATAAACCAGTAACATTAAAGGAGGTGGTGGTAGAGGTTCCTACCACATTACCGTCTATAGAAATATTGTATTGCGAAACACCTACGTTATCGGTAGATGCGGTCCAGTTTAAAGTGGCACCGTTAGCAGACAGGTTACTGGCGGTAAGATTTGTAGGGTCGGTAGGGGCCTCGTTATCCGGTGGGCCTGCCTGTACCTGGAATTTACCAACTACACCTTTTCGTCCGCTGTTGTAATATTCGTTGATGAAATAAAAGGACGAATCATCGGATGGATCTACGTCGATCTTACTGTAGTCTCCGTAACGGGTACCCGGAATGTTTCCATTTCCGTTGGCAATAAGTCCTTCAGCAGAGGTCATTGTCCCCAATGGATCGGTGCTTAATCTTCCTGTGAAATAAGAGCTTACTCTTACGGTTGAAGAGGTTGTTGGCCCAGACATGGAGGTATACCCCATCCCTATATTTCCTTGCCCGTCCATAGCTAAACTAGCATTCCAGGCATGCCTGCCGTCCGGAGCAGTATAAGTTCCTTCCTGGTAAAGGGACCAGGGTTGATTGTCTCCGTTTTGTCTCAACTCCATCCATCTCACTCCTGCTAATTCTCCCGAACCGGCATCGGTATCGACTACAAAATTGAATACGGCCGAATTGTGTGTGCCAAACTTTCTGAATTGCGCCTGGTTCATAATCGTCGCCTGTAATGCATCGATGGCCGTACCACCACCGGGCTGCGTTAGATTGGAAAAACTTCCATTGTCGAACACACTAATAAATGATGTAGTATTTATTTGCTGGGCCGATGAAACGGTCGAGCTACCAGGACTATTCCAATTTACGTCGATGGTCCATAATTTTATATGGTCTGTTGAAACCCCGCTCCACGCATTATCCTGCATGTAGACTACCGTTGCACCACCTGCCGCCGGTAAATTATTGTCGGTTACATTTAGAACTTGCGGGCTGAAGAAACCACTGGTTACAATACCGGGTAAATCAAAGCCAAGGATTTGTGCTCCGGGATCTCCCGTTAGCATGGCATCTCTTTCAAGTGCCCATACCTTATTGGAACTACTAGTGTTATCCGTTATATAATAACCATCACTCCAAACTGAAAGTTTCTGATAATCATTTATCGCGGAGATGGTATAAACATTCCATCCGGCCGTTAATGGGTTCGGCCCATCTGAAACAGCAATCTGTGCTCCCGAACCTAAAAAGGTAAGCACCCAGCGATCGGCAGCATTGTCATAAGAAACAGTTAAGTCACAACATCCACCCGATGGAAAAATTGCCGGGTTGGGAGCTGTTTGCCCTTGTAGCTGATTGCCCGCTTTATCATAAATAGCGAAACCTGTATTGTAAACCACAAATACATGATTGGGTCCAATGGCTAACGACGGATCTGTAGGCTGTGAACTGGATGAATAAGCATCGAATACCAGGCTTGCAGGTGCACGCGTGGCACTTTGTTCCTGCTCATGCCGGTTTCGAACAAAATAATCGTCTTCGGTTTGAGGATCTTGCCCAGATGCGATCAAGTTGGCAATGGAACGTTTGTCTTTTGCCTCTCGCGGAGTATCGTCCGGTGGTAAAAGATCTCCGGGGCGAGATTGCATTGATGTAACGTATTCTACCGAAGAAACAGTACCAATATAGGTAGGCGCAGATTCGGTGCTGATTTGGGCATTCCCGATGAGCGGAAACACCATGATTAAGGAAAGAAGTAAAAGTTTTCTGAATTTCATTGTATAGGTTGTTATATGTTAATAATTCGTTAAATTACAATTATTGAACAAAAAATAATAAGGTAAAACCCTGAAATTTATCAGGCATTTTCCTTATCCATTGAAAGTCAAACTTCTACAAAAAATATTTCTTTGAAACTGTGTTAGATCAAACTTATTGGAACCAAATTTATCACCGTATATTTATCAGGCTCTTTCGGTATTAAGCCAGTGTGGTATTTCCGGTGCTTTAAACTGAGCCATTTTATCCAGCAGCCTGTCTGCCTCCGAATCTACGATTAGCAACTCGTAATTCTCCATAGAAACAAAGCCTTTACGCACCATGTTTTCGAATAATTGCAGGAGGTCATCGTAAAATCCATTTACATTAAGCAGCCCAATAGGTTTGCTGTGAAGACCCAATTGAAGCCAGGTGAGTATTTCAAATAATTCCTCCAGGGTACCCAATCCTCCGGGCAGGGCGATAAAACCATCACTCACCTCTTGCATTTTTAATTTGCGGTCGTGCATATTAACGGTTGTAATGAGTTGGGTGAGACCAAGATGAACCACTTCTTTCTTCTTAAGGAATTCCGGAATGATCCCTATCACCTCACCATGCTTATCCAGAACAGATTTAGCCAGGCTTCCCATTACTCCAATCTTGGCTGCGCCGTACACCAAAGAGATTCCTCTATCGGCGAGAAGGCTACCCATTTGTTCTGCCGCAATTGTGATCGCAACATCATTACCATCACTGCTCCCACAGAATACACATATTTTTTCCAGTTTCATCATGTTTACAAGGTACAACGTATAAATCTATCTTTGTCTCTGAAATCACGATGTACTTCAATATTTTGGAATCCTTCTTCCTTTAACAGAGACTCCATCTCCTTACCAAGATACTCATTAATCTCGAAGAACAGAACCCCGTCCGGCTTTAAATGATGTAAAGCAAGTCTGCAGATTGCACGATAAAATTTCAAAGGATCGGCCTCGCTAACATAAAGGGCCGAGTCCGGCTCGTATAAAAGTACATTATCATGCATCAACTTTTTTTCCTGTTCCCTTACATACGGAGGATTGGAAACAATAAGATCATAATGGTCGGGTAAAGTAGTTACCGTGAGAATATCAGTTTGAAGAAACCCAACCTCAACCTCATTTAGATCTGCATTTTTCCGGGCAATATCAAGAGCTTTTTCAGAAATATCCAATGCTGTAACTTCCGCCTCCGGGTTCATCATGGCCAGCGCGATCGCGATGCACCCACTCCCCGTCCCAATATCGAGAATCTTTACTTTATTCCTTTTATCCTCAAGGATCCACTGCACTAATTCCTCGGTCTCCGGTCTCGGGATCAGCGTATCTTGATTTACAACAAATGGCAGCCCATAAAACTCGGTGGAACCTATAATATACTGTATAGGCTCGCTTCGCTTTAACCGCTCTATTGTGTTCTTAAATTTTATATTTATTTCTGAAGGGATTGCTTCGGAAGCATTGAGTGATATATCCATTCGGGAATAACCCAACCAAGCCTGGGAAAGCATATTAAAAAAGGATTGTACTTCTTCCGAAGCATAAAAACTCGCAAGTTCGGTTTCAAAATAATTCTTAAGCTCGGCTAAAGTCATGGAGTTTATAGCTGCTTTATCATGTGGGTCTGGCAGGCATAATGCCCCGTATCACCCAAAGGACCATCAATATAGGTAAAACCACTGCGTTCATATAATTTCTGTGCTGCGATCATATAAGGCATGGTTTCCAGATATACCTTCTCATACCCAAATTCTTTCGCTTTCTCAAGGCAGATCCGCATCATTTCGGTTCCCAGTCCTCTTCCCCTTGCCTCGATCACGAAATACATTTTTTGCAGTTCGCAAACGGGGCCTTCGTAATTATCAAGTTGTGCGATACCAGCTCCTCCCAGTAAGGTGCCATTATCGTCTATTACAAAATAGGCGGCTTTCTCTTTCTTATATGCAGCATACATATCATCCAGGGCACTATCTGCATAAGCACTGCCAACCCTGGGGACTCCAAAATCGTCCAGAATGGTTCTGATAAGTTCTGTTAACCGGGGATTATCCCTCTTTTCTATGGGGCGAATTACTGGCATTTCCATATAGTTTTTTACTTGTACTTTTGCGATGTGAAGTTACATGAAAAATTTATGTCGCGCTGTATCGAACTGGCCAAAAAAGGGCTTGGTTCTACCTACCCTAACCCTCAGGTGGGCTGCGTAATTGTTCATAACAACACTATAATCGGGGAAGGATGGCATTACATGGCCGGAGGTCCTCATGCCGAAGTTAATGCGCTTGCCAATGTTGCAGACCCTGCTTTATTACCCGGTGCAACGCTTTACGTAAATCTAGAACCATGCAGCCACTTTGGAAAGACACCACCCTGTGCAGATTTAATAATCTCAAAAGGCGTGAAAACTATAGTAATTGGAAGTAGTGATCCTAATCCGAAGGTTAGCGGCCAAGGCATTAAAAAACTTCGGGAAGCCGGATGCCACGTTATCTCAGGAGTCCTTGCTGAAGAATGCGACACACTCAACAAGCGCTTCTTTACCTTTCACAAATTACAAAGACCGTATATAATGTTGAAGTGGGCTCAGTCTGCCGATAGATATCTCGCCCCAGCTACTCGTCCGAAGGAAAAGAAACCCCTCTGGATCACCAATACGATCTCCCGCCAACTGGTGCATAAGATGAGAGCAGAAGAAGAGGCCATACTTGTGGGGACCACTACGGTTATTGAAGACAATCCTCAATTGACCGTGCGAGACTGGGAAGGGAATTCTCCACTAAGGATCGTTCTGGACCGCTGCCTCCGAATTCCAAAAGACGCAGCAGTGCTGAACGCCGAAGTTCCTACCCTGGTGTTTACTGAAAAAACAACAGCTTCTAAAGAAAACATAGATTTCGTTCACCTAGATTTTGATCTTCCACTGGCTGACCAAATATGTAAAATCCTATATAACAAAGGTATCCAAAGCCTGATCGTAGAAGGAGGAAGTAAAACCCTGCAGACTTTTATCGATGAGGACCTCTGGGATGAAGCTTTGGTTTTTCAAGGCCCGGTGAAATTTCATGATGGTGTGTCCGCTCCAAATTTTAATGCCGAATTAGTTTCAGAAAAAAAAATAAAGGAAGACCTTCTCTATCTTTATAAAAACAATCACTCTTGATCTACCTTATACTTAGCATACTTTCTTCCACTGTCATTTTTGTGACCTTTAAACTTTTCGACAGATTTAAAATAAACCGCTTTCATGCCATCGTGGTTAATTACATGGTGGCAGCCAGTTGCGGAATTATAGCTTTTAAAGGTGCCTTAATACCAGGAGAGATAATAAATAAGGATTGGTTTCTCTATACGGTTGCCCTTGGTATGCTTTTTATTGTGATTTTCAATCTGATGGCAATTACCACTCAGCGTAGTGGTCTTTCGGTGGTTTCGGTAGCGACAAAAATGAGTTTAGTGATTCCCATCGTATTCGGACTCGTATACTACAAGGAGAGCCTGGGTGTTCTTAAATTAACAGGTATCATTCTCGCCTTATTTGCCGTTTCCTTGGCTTCCTTAAAAACTAAGAAAGGACTAAAGATAGATAAGCGTATTTTAATATATCCCTTACT
>CAJQNO010000033.1 GCA_905479745.1 uncultured Flavobacteriaceae bacterium
CCCGAACGCTTTTTTCGGGTGTGCAAATTTATGAATTAAAAGTCGCATCGCGCAATAATTGGAAATAATTTTTTGTTATGTAAACCGCAAACGTTTTCGACTTAATTTAAGGCATAAAATTTGTTTATCTTTAGCCTCTAAACCGCACTTCATGGGTAAAACATCATTAACCATCATCCTATTTTTAACACTTGGCGCTCCCCTGTTTGGACAAGCGATTGAGATCCCGCCTCCTCACTATATTAGAACCGTCCAGTTTAAAGGAAGTACATCTCAGAGTCAGCTACCCGTCATCCGCCTGGGTGAACGACTGCAATTATCTTTCGACGCACTTAATGGTGACGAGGAAGATTATTACTACGTAATTACCCATCATAATTTCGACTGGACCGAAAGTGATCTTTCCAAAGGTGAGTTCCTTAACGGTTTCGACGATGTGCGTATAGAAACCTACGAGAATTCACTCAATACTCTTCAGATCTTCTCTCATTACTATCTTAATATCCCCAACAGGGAAACGAGAGCGATAACCAAAAGTGGAAACTACCTCATAAGCATTTATAATGACGATTCGGAACTTGTGTTTTCACGAAAATTCATGGTACTCGAAAATATCGTAGGCGTTAGTGTGGCAGTGAAACGATCCAGGGACCTGAACTATATACAGGAAAAACAGTCGGTGCAATTTAGTATCAACTCTCCCACCCTTCAGCTTATCAATCCGAAGCAAAATGTACATGTACTGGTAATGCAGAACAACAATCTTAAAACTGCAATAACCGACCTCAAACCTCAATATACCATTGGAACAGAATTGATCTATCGCTACGATCAGGAATCGTCTTTTTGGGGTGGTAACGAGTTTCTCAATTTTGATAACAAGGATGTACGCGCAGCCAATAATGGGATCCGGAGTGTAGACCTGAAAGACCTGTATGAGAATTATCTCTTTACAAATATTTCGAGAGCCGATAGGCCCTACACTTATAATCCCGATATCAACGGGAATTTTGTGGTACGCAATATCAACGCACCCAATCCCTCCATAGAAGCCGAGTATGTGGTGATGCACTTCAGCCTACAATATTATGAAGACATCGGGGATAAAGAACTTCATATTTATGGGAATTTTAATAACTGGACCATAGATGGGAGTACCTATTTAAAATATGACGAGTACAGCGATACGTATAAGGTGTCCCGACTTTTTAAACAAGGTTTTTACAATTATAAATACGTGCTGGTGGACCGTGACGGCTCTATAGATGAAGGTGCCGTGAGCGGTAATTTCTGGCAGACCGAAAACGATTATACCGTTCTGGTGTATTATCGGGAACTTGGAGGTAGATACGATCGTATAATTGGACTTGGAATGGCGAACTCTACCAATATCACTAATAACTGATCCGTTTTCTTTTAAAAATACAGCTAAGTTTATTTAACTTTGGCTATGGACGATAAAAAGCCCGTACCGGTAAAAGGAAGAAAAGCGATGAAATATCGCGCTTCCGAATGCAGAAATTGCGGGCATCCTTTAGAACTAACAGACCGCTATTGCTCCTATTGCTCTCAGCTTAACACCACCAAAAGTCTACAGCTGAAAGACTTCTTTGGGGAGTTTTTAGGTAGTATCATAACCTACGATTCCCGTTTTCGTTATACGTTAAAGGATCTTTTATTCAGGCCGGGGGTGATCACCCGAAATTATGTGAACGGCCAGCGATTAAAATATGCCAATCCGTTTCGTTTCTTCCTTAGTGTTTCCATTATCTATTTTATCTTACAAGGTCTTATAAGTACATTTTCTAATAGCAATTCCTTTTTTAATGACGCCTCAATAAATAATGGCTCTGCATTAAAAAACAACGGTGGAGGAAATGATTTCAGGTTCGGTGATTTTGGTATTGATACTACGGAGCTGGATTCTACCCGCAAAAAAAATATAAAATTGCTGGATTCGGTTTTGAAGAAAAACAATGTCGATCTAAAAGAAAATAACTTAGATTCCATTATAGACGGGGAAGAGATCAACATCGAAGATGCCGAAGTGGATTCCCTGCTAAAGAAGATCAATAAATTTCCCTTTATGGGAAGAGATAGCGAAAAACCATCCTATACCCTGATCGCTGAAGAAGTGCTCGATACCATGGATGGATTAGAACGTAATGTTGAAAGGTTTATGCTCTACCGGGATTTTTATAAAACTACCAAGATTACAAATCCGGTGGTGGCCCTGGACAGTATGAATCACAGAAACAATAGCTACAATCGGTGGGTATACAATAAGAATGAATCCTTTGAAAGAATAGAGAAGAACCCCGGTGAATTTGTTCAGTATTTGCTGGAAAAAACCCCCTTCTTCCTGTTCTTTTTCACCCCGGTCTATGCCTTTTTCTTCTGGCTTATCTATTCGAAGAAGAAGTATACCTATATGGAGCATATGATCTTTATATTCCATATTTTTAGTTTTGTATTTCTGGCAGCAATAATCTGCCTGATCCCGGACTCCATCATCCTCAATGGAAATGATAATTTGGTCTTCTCCATAGTCCTGTCGCTGGTAGGTCCGTTTTACTTTTATAAAGCCCTGCGTAATTTTTATCAGCAAAACCGACTCTTAACTATAATAAAATTTATATTTTTAAACTGGATTTTCTGGATAGGAGCGACTGTAGCGGCAATCCTATTCTTTGCGGTCACCGCAGCAATGTATTAAAATAGTGCAACAGGTAACAAAAGGCATAAAGATCTCGGTAACCACTCAATATGAGGGGTTTCTTGGTAATGACCATAAGACAAGCTATGCCTTTTCGTATACCATCTCTATAGAAAATAACAGTAAGGATACGGTACAATTAATCTCCCGTTACTGGAATATAAAAGATGCCTTAAATGATACTCAGGAAGTGAGCGGACAAGGAGTGATAGGGATGAAACCCGTTCTAGAGCCGGGAGAAGTGCACACCTACAGTAGTGGTTGTATGCTACTTTCACCTATTGGTGCCATGAGAGGTGCCTTTACGATGATCAATTTCAGTAATAAATCAGCTTTTAAAGTAGATATCCCTTCCTTTAGGTTGTACACAGATTTTGCCATGAATTGATCTTAGATCACAGCCTGTACCTTTCTTTTTTTTCTTTCTGAAGATCTTCATAATACATCTCTACCGAGCTGGTGGCAACGATCTGCGTAATACTTTTGGTTTTCACGAATCCACGGTCCATAATAAGGTCTGTTTTAGGGTCGCCTTCCCCGGCGGTTTTATGAAATTGCAACAGTTGTTCGGCAGTAGGGTGAATATGCTCGAACAGGAAATTGGCAAACCATTTTTCCCGCTTTTTTTTCATTTCTTCTGAATACAATAAAGACGAAGACCATATAGCAGGTGCGAGGGGTTTTTCTGAAAGATGCGAATTTTCACCATCCCAAACCAGCTCGAAGATCTGAAGGGTTTCAGAATAATCAACTGTGATGAGGGTAAAGGGTTCAATACCGCTAAAACTGAAGGCTTCGATGGCTCCCAACAGCGAATCTGCCGCCAATAAAGTAGTTACGATCACCCCCCTGCTCATCCTGTATGAGGGTTCCCGCTTGTGAGCCGTAAAACCCCCGTTCATTAAGCTAACAAAACGCTTTCGGTCACTTAGTCCTATCCATGTACCCCCGGCCAATACATCCTTCGGAAATAGCAAACGGCTTCCATCCTGTTTGTAGATCGCCGGCATCAGGGTTTCACGTCCGGGCGCCTCATCCCTGTTCGAGGTTATAACAAATCCCCCATCAGATTGAGGCATAAAGGTTAGCGTACACATAGATTATAACTAAGAATATTTGGGAAGTGAAAGTACGAAAATGAATTTTCTTCAGAATAAAATTCCTTCAGAATTAAACATTTTAACCCCTGGATGATAACGGAAATTTCAGGCTAATTTTTGTACCTTTGCAGTCTACAAAACAACCCTTAAAAATAGACACATGGGAAAAGGATTTTTTGAAGTACCTATTGCGGTAAATGAGCCTGTAAAAGATTACGCACCGGGATCTCCCGAGCGCGAAGAAGTACTCGCTACCTATAAAAAAATGTTCAATAGTACTGTGGATGTACCTCTCTATATCAACGGTAGAAACATTAAGACCGGAGATACCTCACAAATGGTACCGCCACACGATCATCAACACGTTGTAGGAACCTATCACAAAGCAAAAAAATCTCATGTTAAAGACGCTATAGATTCCGCGTTAAAGGCACGTGAGAAATGGGCAGCAACCCCTTGGGAGCAACGTGCAGGAATATTTCTTCGAGCCGCCGAACTCATTGCCGGGCCTTACCGTGCAAAGATCAATGCGGCTACTATGATCGGCCAATCAAAAAATATTTACCAGGCCGAGATCGATGCCGCCTGTGAACTAATAGACTTCCTGAGATTCAATGTGCAGTTCATGACAGAGATCTACAGTGAACAGCCGGAATCTACTTCCGGAGCCTGGAACCGGCTAGAATACCGTCCGCTGGAAGGTTTTATTTACGCTATTACCCCTTTTAATTTCACTGCTATTGCAGGAAACCTTCCTGCCAGTGCAGCCCTTATGGGTAATGTGGTGGTATGGAAGCCCAGTGACAGCCAGGTGTATTCGGCCAAAGTGATCCTGGATGTCTTTAAAGAGGCAGGTGTACCGGCAGGAGTGATCAATATGGTGATGGGAGACCCTGTTATGATAACAGACACCGTACTCGCGAGTCCGGATTTCAGCGGCTTCCATTTTACAGGTTCTACCAACGTATTCAAAGATATCTGGCAGAAGATCGGGAACAACATTCATAAATATAAAACCTATCCTCGCATTGTAGGCGAAACTGGTGGAAAAGACTTTATTGTAGCCCATAAAACTGCCCATCCGAAACAGGTAGCTACCGCGATTTCCAGGGGTGCCTTCGAATTTCAGGGTCAGAAATGTAGCGCAGCAAGCCGCTGTTACATCTCGAAATCCATTTGGGCGAGAGTAGAGAAACAGCTTCTTGCCGATATTAAATCATTCAAGATGGGCTCCCCGGAGGATATGAGCAACTTTATAACTGCTGTGATCCACGAAGGGTCCTTCAACAAGTTGAAAAAATACATCGACAAGGCAAAAAAGAGCAAGAAAGCTAAGATCATCGCCGGAGGTGGATACGATAAATCCAAGGGTTATTTTATTGAACCAACCGTTATCCTTACCACCGATCCCAATTACGAAACCATGTGTACCGAGTTATTCGGGCCGGTGGTGACCATTTACGTTTTTGAGGATAAGAACTGGGAAAAGACCCTGCATCTTGTTGATGAAACAGGAGAGTACGCACTTACAGGAGCAGTTTTCAGTGAAGACCGCTATGCACTGGAGCAAGCTGTACGTATCCTGGAGAATGCGGCTGGTAATTTCTATATTAATGATAAACCTACTGGAGCCGTTGTTGGGCAACAACCTTTTGGTGGTGCTCGAGCCAGTGGGACAAACGACAAGGCCGGAAGCAAACTGAACCTGTATCGCTGGGTGTCACCACGAATGGTAAAAGAGACGTTCGTTTCACCTTCAGATTATCGATATCCTTTCCTTGGATAAATTCTAAAAAAAGCAGCGTTGATCGCTGCTTTTTTTATGGCTTGTATTTAAGCGGGAGGTGAACCACACTTTTGGTTCGGAAGAAATCTTCTTCAAAGTAATCGGTAAGTGGATAAATGGTCGCTTTCGGGAAAGGTGCTAGTTCTTCGGTAAGGTCACCTCCTTTTAGGTATAATATTCCGTTTTTTAATTCGTGGTTGCTCTTTTTAGCCACATTATCCTTTACCCAACGAACAAAGGTCTCCATTTGAGCCACTGCCCTGCTCACAATAAAATCGTAGCGGTCGTTAATTGTCTCTACCCTATCGTTGGTGATCCGTACATTGTCCAGTTGCAAGGCTTCGGAAACCTCACGAACAACTTTTATTTTCTTGCCTATACTATCCACCAGGTGAAAATGAACCTCCGGAAAGAGAATTGCGAGCGGAATTCCGGGAAAACCACCACCGGTACCCACGTCCAGGATTCGGGAATCCGACTTAAAGGCTAGCACTTTTGCGATCCCCAGCGAATGCAGCACATGACGCAGGTATAGTTCTTCGATATCTTTTCGGGAGACTACATTAATTTTTAGATTCCAATCCTGATAAAGGACGCTTAACTGTTCAAATTGAGATATTTGGATGTCTGTAAGGGTAGGAAAATATTTTCTGATCAGTTCCATGGGCAGTTATTAACTGCAAACTTAGGATTTCTTTGATAATTTATGATTATGGTATGGAAAATTTCAAATTACAATGCGTATTTTAGTCGCTTCATTTCAAAATCCCCCATTTTGAGTAAAAACAAAATTGTGAATACCCCTCATATTAATTTTTCCCGTGTAGATTCTGCTAAATTTTTCCGAACCTTGAACAAGCGGGTAAATAGTTATTTCAAAGAGAACGAAATTTCCCGTAACGGAAACTGGAAACTGCATTTAAAATCGGTTGTGATGTTCTCTCTATACCTTGCACCCTACTTCCTCTTATTGTCCCTTGATTTTCCATGGTGGGCACAGCTTCTAATGGCAGTGATCATGGGCGTAGGAATGGCAGGAGTAGGAATGAATGTGATGCACGATGCTAATCACGGTGCGTATTCTTCAAAAAAATGGATCAATAAGATCATGGGAAGCAGTATGTACATCCTTGCAGGAAACGTATACAACTGGCAGGTTCAGCACAATGTACTTCATCATACCTATACCAATATTCACGGTCATGACGAGGATCTGGAAGCAGGAAGGATACTACGCTTTTCGCAGCATTCAAAATGGTACAAACTGCATAAATTCCAGCATTATTACAGTATCTTTTTCTACGGCTTATTGACGCTTAACTGGGTACTTACGTCAGATTTTTTACAAACCAAACGATACCTGGCTCAGAAACTGTCTTATGGTAAACTTCCCAGCCCGGTGAAACAATGGAGTGTTTTAATTATAACCAAGATGATCTACGCCTCTGTTTGGATCGTATTACCCATCCTGTTCTTTAATATCGCCTGGTGGAAGATCCTTATTGGGTTCTTTATAATGCATTATGTGGCCGGATTGATACTAAGTATTGTCTTTCAGCTGGCGCATGTGGTGGAAGAAGCAGACATGGTCCTTCCGGATCCATCCGGTACTATGAAAAATACGTGGGCCATTCACCAGTTGTTCACCACGGTGAATTTCTCAACCAAGAATAAGATCATGAATTGGTTTACTGGCGGTCTCAACCACCAGGTAGAACATCATATCTTCCCGAATATCAGTCATATTCACTACACCAAGATCTCAAACATTGTGAGGAATACGGCACGTGAATTCAATCTACCCTATAACGAATATAAAACAACCCGAAAAGCCCTGATCGCTCACTTTAAACATCTTAAGCAAATGGGCATGAACCCGGCTATTACCGCATAAATATGAACCCTAAATTATCCGAACGAGTAAATAACATGGCCACCTCTGCAACCCTGGCCATGGCGGCAAAAGCTCGTGAATTACGCGCCGAAGGAAAAGATATAATTGGCCTAAGTTTAGGTGAACCGGATTTTACCGTGCCCGATTTTGTAAAGGAAGCGGCCATTCAGGCGATCAAAGACGACTATCATGCCTATACCCCGGTAGATGGCTACGTGGAACTTAAAAATGCCATCATTACAAAATTTAAGAGGGACAACAACCTTGTTTATTCACCTTCTCAGATCGTGGTATCCACCGGTGCCAAGCAATCTTTGGCCAACCTTGCACAGGTACTTCTAAACGAAGGCGATGAAGTCTTGCTCCCGGCTCCTTACTGGGTAAGCTATAGTGATATTGCAAAAGTAGCAGGCGGAGTTCCGGTTCCTATTTCCACAGGTATAGAAAGTGATTTCAAAGTTACACCTGCAGCCCTTGAAGCGGCCATTACCCCTAAGTCGAAAATGCTAATCTATAGTTCTCCGTGTAACCCGAGTGGTTCTGTGTACAGTAAGGAGGAATTAAGAGCACTTGCCGACGTACTGGCTAAATACCCAAACATCATTATTGTGAGTGATGAGATCTACGAACACATTAATTTTACAGGCGCCCATGCTTCTATGGCTCAGTTTGATGATATGTACGATCGTACAGTTACGGTGAACGGAGTATCTAAGGCGTATGCTATGACAGGCTGGAGGATCGGTTATATTGGAGGACCCGAATATATTGCCAGGGCGTGCAATAAAATGCAGGGACAGGTAACCAGTGGGGCCAATTGTATCGCCCAAAGAGCGACGATCGCAGCCCTGGAGAATCCACCCAGTAAGATAAAGTATATGGTGGATGCCTTTAAGAATCGAAGAAAACTGGTACTGGACCTATTATCGGAGATTCCCGGTATTAAGACCAATGAGCCTGAAGGTGCGTTTTATGTGTTTCCGGATATTTCTTTTTACTTCGGAAAAACAATTCAGGGAGTAAAGATCGATAATGCCTCAGATTTTGCATTATTCCTCCTGGACAAAGCAAATGTTGCCACGGTTACAGGAGAAGCATTCGGTAGCCCCGATTGCATTAGGATTTCCTATGCCGCTTCCGAAGCAGATATAAAAGAAGCTATGCAACGAATTAAAACCGCCCTTTCGTAGCCGATTTCCTTATTTAATTAACGATTCCTCCAGAAAAAAGGCGTTAGTAGAATGAGCACGGTAAAGAGCTCAAGACGACCTATCAACATTAAAAATGTAGACCACCATTTGGCGGCTGCCGGTAAATTAGCATAGTTGCTGGTAGGTCCTAGTTCTCCCAGTGCCGGCCCCACATTGCCCAGGGTGGAAGCAGCTCCTCCCAGAGCCGTCTGAAAATCTAACCCCAACCAGGAAAATACCAATACCCCTACTATAAAGGAGAGCATATAAAGAATAAAAAACGCGAGGATATTAAAAACAATAGGCTGTTGCACCGATTTTCTATTATATCGAACCGGTAATATGGCGTTTGGGTGAAGTGTCCTTCTGAACTCGATGATCCCATTCTTGATCATAATGAGGTGACGCACGATCTTAACTCCTCCCGCAGTGGAGCCGGATGACCCCCCCAGGAACATGAGTCCGAAGAAAAATATCACCAGGAACGGGGTCCACACAGTATAATCTGCAGTAGCAAACCCGGTCGTGGTTACTATCGCAAGTACCTGGAACAAAGCATGCCTAATGGCACTTTCCAATTCTCCCCATACCAGCGGATGGTGTACCGATGAAGCCGATGGGTCCACCTGAAAGTAAATAACAGCCGCCGCAACAATAGTGAGCCCTACTATAAAATAGCCGTATAGTCTAAATTCTTCATCCCTAAATATCTTACTGAACTTGGTTTTAAAGGCGAAATAACTAAGGATGAAATTTGTTCCGGCCAGGAACATAAAAACCATGATTATATATTGTATGATCGGCTTGTCGTTCCAAAACGCCACACTGGCATTCTTAGTGGAGAATCCGCCCGTACTTAGCGTACTCAGCGAATGGTTGATAGCATCGAAGAAACTCATCCCGGCCACCTGCAGCAAAATAGTCTCGGCTACCGTATAGCCCACATAGATGATCCAAAGTCGTTTGGCAGTGTCTGTAATACGCGGATGCAATTTATCACCTCCCGGCCCCGGGGCTTCAGCGGCAAATAATTCCATCCCGCCAATTCCCAAAAGAGGTAAGATGGCAATTGCAAGTACGATAATACCCATCCCTCCTATCCAATGCGTAATACTTCGCCAGAATAATACGCCTTTAGGAATGATCTCTATGTCATTTAATATAGATGCACCCGTGGTGGTATATCCACTAATGGTTTCGAAAAAAGCATTGGTAAAATTTGGGATAGCACCGGTATAGAGATACGGTAAGGTGCCGGCAAGAGACATAATGATCCAACCAAACGTAACGATAAGATAACCCTCTCGTTTCTGTATTTCCTTTCGATGATTCCTGGTTAGCAGCATTAAGGCACCTCCGGCTACCATGACAGTGATCCCCGAATAGACCATAGACATTCCTACCCCATCATTGTAGGCAAAACTCACTATGGCAGACAGTAGAATAAAGCCGCTGTTAACCAGTAACAGCAGTCCCATGAGGTGAAAAATAATCTTGTAATTAAGCTTTGAGATAGAGCCCATCAGACGAACAGTTTTTCAACTTTTTTAATCGATTGAGGTAAACAGCAAACCACTATCCTGTCGCCACTTTTAATCTCGAAGCCTCCCAGTGCGATAAGGCCTTCCCCATCCCTGATCACGCCCCCTATTACAGCCGATCTTGGAAAATCGATCTCTCGAATGATCTTATTACATACTTTCGAAGAGGCCGTAACAAGGAATTCTACCAGCTCGGCATTCATGTTGTTAAGCTTGGTCATAGCCACGATCTCTCCCTTCCTTACATAACGGAAGATATTATTGGCGGCCAAAAGCTTTTTATTTATTAGCGTATCGATCCCAATGGAATGAGATAGTTGAAAGTAGTCCATATTCTCGACCAGGGCTATGGTTTTTCGCACCCCTCGCGACTTGGCAACCAGGCAGGACATAATGTTGGTTTCACTATTTCCGGTAACCGAAATAAACGCATCCATGTCCTGGATGGCTTCCTCTTCCAGGAGTTCCACATTCCTTCCGTCCCCGTTTATCACAAGGATACCGGGAATCTCATCTGCGATCTCGAAAGCTTTTTCCTTATCGGTTTCAATAAGTTTTACATTGAAATTACTTGTGCTAAGGTCGCGAGCTGTTAAGCATCCTATGGCGCTTCCACCCAGGATCATAACATTTTTAATTTCCTCTCTAACCTTTCCCGATAATTTATAAATATACTCTACTCCGGTTTGGGTAGTTACAAAATATACCTGGTCACCCTCCTTGAACTGGGTATCACCTCTGGGGATCAATGTATATTGTGTTCCGTATCGCTGAATGGCAATGGGCACATAGTCGAGTTCTGGGTATTCCTGCCCTATCTCCTTCACGGTCTTCCCTACAAAAGTAGCGGTACGTGAGAGTGACAGCCCTATCATTGTAAGGGCACCTTCGTCAAACTCGTATGTATCGTTAAAAGCACTCTGGTTTAGCAGAAGCGCAATTTCGTTAGCGGCCAGCTGTTTAGGAGAAATGAGTTCGTCTATTCCAAACTTGGTAAAACCTACCATCTCCTTATTCTCAATAAATTCACTATTGGATATTCTGGCAATGGTGCGCTTAGCACCCAGTTGCTTGGCAAGAACGCAAACAGTGATATTTGTGGTTTCGCTAGAGGTAACCGCTATTACCAGATCTGTATTAGCTACTTTAGAGTCCTTCAAAATAGAAATTGATGTAGCATCTCCCTTAATAACCCTTATATCAAGATGTGCGTCGGCATAAGCCAGCGATTCTCTGTTTGTATCTATTAAGGTAATATCCTGAGATTCGAAGGAAAGAAGTTTTGCTAAATGAAATCCAACTTCACCCGCACCTGCTATTATGATCTTCATAGTCTATAAGCAATACGATGTGCAAATGTATATAAAAATCGA
>CAJQNO010000034.1 GCA_905479745.1 uncultured Flavobacteriaceae bacterium
AAGTAAAATCCGGTGTTACGATGAACCTGAAGGACAGTGAGAGAACCTTTGGTTATATACAACCATCCTTGGAATTCTATAATGCGATCACTCGAGATCGTAAGCTGGTGTTAAGATCTCAGGTTCAGGGTCAGTTTAATATTGGAGATGCGTTCGAATTCTATCAGGCGGCAGTTTTGGGTGCCAATACCGGTCTTCGGGGATACAGGACCGAACGATTTAGTGGAGAAAGTGCTCTTGCGTTTAGTGCAGATCTGCGATACAGCTTGTTTAAGTTCAACACTGGCCTGCTGCCTCTTAAATTAAATGTCTTTGGTGGTTATGATTACGGTAGAGTATGGCTTGATGGAGAAAATTCTAACACTTGGCATGATAGTGTAGGGGGCGGGATTATTATAAATGCTATTGATACGCTTTCGGGACAATTTGGTCTTTTCAACAGCGATGACGGTATGCGATTTTCCTTCGGTTTTGGCCTTAGTCTGTAAGCTAATAACCAGATGATTGAAATTTTTGAAAGGTATGAAGGGCTCTACTACGGATTTATTGTGTCCTTGAACGAAAACACATTTTCGATTATGATTTAAGTTTTTTATCCTTGAAAATCCACCGTTTATTTGCAGAGTAATCCTGGTATAGTGTTTAAACGGTGTAAGAAGTTTTTTCATAAAAGGGATTATATTGGTTAGTTTTATGCCCTTCCATCCCTGGAAGGGTTTTTTCTTTTACCAACTTAATCCAAGTATAGAATATACAGATTTCTACCTCCGGATCCATTTTCTTCATCGGCTATGTACAGTGAAGTTTGATCCCTGAAGGATATGCTTTCTTTCTGCGAAGTATGATTCAGTTTTATTTTTCTTACCGAACCTTTAAAAAAGTTATCCGTTGGGTAGTTTGAAAACAACCAAACCTTGTTATAACTAAGTAATACCAATCTGTTATGTGTTCGGTCTATCGCAGCCGCAGTTACCTGACAGTCATCATCATCCTTACATGTTACAAAAGTGTCCATCAATAAAGCCCTGTGATGGCCGGGCTGAGCAGGTAATTTGTATAGTTTAGTAGTCCCGTCAAATTTCGAGCTTCTGTTACGGGTGAACAAGTAGAAATTACCATCCAGGTAAACGAAGGCCTCAACGTCGAAGTTACGATCCTTCTTCTTGGGTGGAAATTTATCCTGATCCTCAAACTGAAATGAGATCTTTATTGCTTCCATCGCTACTTTAGGTAACTCATGTCTCGTGGAAAGTTGATAAATTACCTGGTCCTTTCGTTTGTTACGATTATTCCCAAAATCGCCAATATAGATATTCCCTTCATCATCGGAGGTAACATCTTCCCAGTCTTCGTTCTCTCCATTAGTAATTTCTATAGTTCTATCGATCTTATTCGTTAAGGGATTATATCCGTAAACAATGGCCTCGTTGCCAGAATCATTTACAGACCACAACAGGGGACTGCCTTCCGCAGAGCTAAAACCACTAATTTCCTCTAGGGAGTCTGGTAATGAATGGACGAGGGATAGCTTTCCATGATTCTGACAAGTAACCGTTGTAACAAATAAGAATAACAGAAATGTGAGTTTTAAGGTATGAATGACAGGTGCCGCCTTTCTCAAAACCACTAATTTGATACTTTTGGGTGGTTATCGGACGAACGCATAGTCCAGGCATCAAGCATCCAGCTTGTTTTTTCCAGATCGCCTATATAGCCTCCAATTAGGTCTATAGTGCCTTCATCATTGGCTTCTCCCGCCTTATCGATCACTTTCCTCATTTGTTCGATCATAGTGCTATGGTCCTCTAATAATGTTTTTACCATGGCGAGATCTTTAAGTTCGGAAGAAGATTCGGCTAGATTAGAGTTACTTAAGTAATCTGAATAATTACTTAATGGTTGAAAACGCAGGGTTAAGATGCGTTCGGCGATCTCATCCACCTTTAGCTTGGCGTCATCGTACATTTCTTCGAATTTAGCGTGTAGGTCGAAAAAATTACTTCCTACAACGTTCCAATGGAAATTTCGAAGTTTCTGATAGTAGAGATGAAAATCTGCTAAAAGGATATTAAGTTCACTAGCGGTCGATTTTATTTTTTCTTTATCCAGATTTAAGTACGTCATTTTTTTTTTTTGGTTTACACAAAGTTAAGAACAGCGCTATGCGAACACAAGTTTTAAGTAAGGTTTACCATTTATTTAACGGCTTTTAATCGATATTAACGAAGCTTTATAATTTAAGTTCTCATTTTTTTATAAGTACTGAAAATTAGTCGTTTTTCCCCTATTTGTTGTAGCTTTGTGCGCTTAAAAACGGCCCTGATCATGAAGAACAAACTCCATATTGCCATTCGAGCTGCCATTAAAGGTGGCTTGGAAATTATGAAGGTATACGGTACCAACTTCAGTGTGGAGCTAAAGGGGGATAATTCTCCGCTTACACTTGCCGATGAGAAAGCGAATGAGGTAATTAACTCGTATCTTCTAAAAACAGGAATTCCTATTATTAGTGAAGAAAACAGGCAGACGGATTATAAAGACAGGCAAAACTGGACGCAGTGCTGGATTGTAGACCCATTGGATGGCACTAAGGAATTTGTAAAACGCAATGGCGAATTTACTGTGAATATTGCGCTGGTAATTAATGGCAGTCCGCATCTTGGTGTAATCTATGTACCTGTGGAAAAGACACTTTACTTTACTTCTGAAGATGCCAAGTCTTCGTATAAATGCGTTATACAAAATCCCGAAGCTTCGGTAGATGAAATAATTAAGGAAGCCGAAATGATCAGGCCCTTATCTGAAGTAGTTCCCCCCATAAAGGTTGTTGGTAGCCGCTCTCATCTCAATGACGATACTCGAGCGTTTATTGCAGAGATTGAAAAAGAGAAAGAAGTGGAGATTGTATCAAGAGGGAGTTCTTTGAAATTCTGTCTTGTAGCCGAAGGTAAAGCACATGTATATCCCAGATATGCTCCAACGATGGAGTGGGACACTGCCGCTGGCCAGGCTATTTGCGAAGCTGTTGGAGTAAAGGTAATTGAAGAATCCACAAAGACACCGCTTAGCTATAACAAGGAAAACTTATTGAACCCCTACTTTTTGGTAACACGCTAACATGGTAAAATACAAGCACGAATCGCATATTAGAAGTTTGCTGAAAGGTATTTCCTGGCGTGTTATTGCCACAACCGATACCGTGCTGGTAGCCTTGCTTATTACTTGCTTGTTCGGGCAGTGTAGTTTAGAAAATGCGTTGAAGATAGGAGCTGCAGAATTTTTACTGAAGCTTATAGTCTACTATGTGCACGAGCGGATCTGGCAAAGATTCCAGAACGGTGTAGACGTAAGCAAACTTCAAACAGTATATAAATCCATATCCTGGCGAGTTGTGGCGACTTCAATGACCTTTGTTATATCAGGGGCTGTTCTGGATAGTTTCGACGAAGTGGCACTTTTCATAGCCCTAACCGAGCTATTTACTAAATTTGTACTTTATTATTTTCATGAGCGCCTTTGGTTACGAATACCTTTGGGGCGAATCAGGAATTATTTCTTAAAACGATTTAAAAGGTAATGCGGGAAAATATTGTTCCACATCAATTTAGTATCTCGAAGGAAGATAGGATGTCTCTTAACGGACACAATGCATTACTATTGTGGTTTACAGGTTTGTCCGGTTCAGGGAAATCTACTATTGCGAACGCAGTGGAGAAGGCTTTAGTGGAAAAGATGATACATACCTATACCCTGGACGGTGATAATGTAAGAAACGGCTTGAACAATAATCTAGGTTTCTCACCCGAAGACCGAACTGAGAATATACGCCGGATCGCCGAAGTAGCAAATCTGATGATCGATGCAGGATTGGTTGTACTTGCGGCATTTGTGTCTCCTTACCAAAAGGATCGAGAGCGTATTCGTAGTATAGTAGGAGTTAAACAATATGTTGAGATTTTTGTGAATACACCCCTTGAAGAATGTGAACGCAGGGACGTTAAAGGATTATACGCCAAGGCAAGAGCAGGGGAGATCAAGAATTTCACCGGTATCAACGCACCATATGAGTTGCCGGAGAACCCCGATTTGGAAATAGATACAACCAAAATGACGGTGGATGAAGCCGTTTCAGTAATATTAAAACACTTAAAACCTAAACTCGCTATATAGCATGAGTAAGTATTATTTAAATTATCTGGATGAATTAGAATCGGAAGCAATATATATCCTTCGTGAGGTTTGGGCACAGTTCCAGAATCCGGTGATCCTCTTCTCTGGGGGAAAGGATTCTATAGTGGTGACACACCTGGCCAAAAAAGCGTTTTATCCTTCGAGGATTCCTTTTCCGTTGATGCATGTGGATACAGGACATAACTTTCCGGAAACTATAAAATTTAGAGACGACCTAATAAAAGACCTCGGAGTACAGCTAATTGTAGGATCTGTTCAGGAATCTATTGATACGGGGAGAGTAGCCGAAGAAAAAGGAAAAAACGCTACCCGTAATGCACTTCAGATCACCACCTTGTTGGACGCCATAGAATCGAATAAGGTAGATTGCGCGATTGGAGGAGGTAGAAGAGATGAAGAAAAAGCAAGGGCTAAGGAACGTTTCTTTTCGCATCGGGACGATTTTGGTCAATGGGACCCCAAAAACCAACGCCCCGAACTGTGGAATATATTAAACGGAAAACACTTTGAAGGCGAGCATTTCAGGGCATTCCCTATAAGTAACTGGACCGAAATGGATGTATGGAACTATATCCTTCGGGAGAATATAAGTATTCCTTCCCTGTATTTCGCTCATGAGCGTGAAGTAGTGTGGCGACAGGATTCCTGGATCCCGGTATCTGAACATCTCAAACTGGACGATGGAGAGGAAATTCAGAAGAAAAAAATAAGATTCAGAACCCTCGGGGATATTACGATCACGGGGGGAATAGAAAGCGACGCGGATACCCTGGAGAAGATCGTATCTGAAGTTGCTGCCATGAAACAAACAGAACGCGGTAACCGCAGTGATGATAAAAGAAGTGAAACTGCCATGGAAGATCGTAAACGACAGGGTTATTTCTAATCGAAAATTATCAAGACGTAGCTCCTTTAAGAGGGTAATTTATACTTTTATAAACAATAACACAATCACAGAGAACGAATGAGCAATTCAACCCAGATCGATAACAATCAATTACTGCGATTTACAACCGCCGGAAGTGTGGATGATGGAAAGAGTACCCTTATCGGCCGACTCCTATACGATAGCAAGGCAATTTTTGAAGATCAGCTTCAGGCAGTTGAAAATACAAGTAAGCGTAAGGGTCACGATGGTGTAGACCTTGCGCTCTTTACAGACGGCCTGAGAGATGAGCGGGAACAGGGAATTACTATCGATGTTGCCTATCGTTATTTTACAACACCACGCAGGAAATTCATTATTGCCGATACACCGGGCCATATTCAATATACTCGTAACATGGTAACGGGAGCATCAACCGCTAATGCAGCGTTGATATTAATCGACGCAAGGCATGGTGTGATCGAACAAACAAAAAGGCATGCGTTTATAGCGTCATTGCTCCAGATACCGCATATCATTGTTTGTATCAATAAAATGGATCTGGTGGATTACAAAGAAGAAGTGTATGAGGGAATCATAGAACAATTTGAAGAATTCTCCTCTAAACTTTATGTAAAGGATATTCGCTTTTTGCCTATTAGTGCGTTAAACGGTGATAATGTTGTAAATCGCTCGGAGAATATGGATTGGTACCAGGGAGCTCCGCTTTTACACACCTTAGAGCACATGCACATAAGTAGTGATATCAACAAGATAGATGCGAGATTTCCAGTTCAGACGGTCCTTCGGCCACAACGAGAAGGATTTATCGACTACAGAGGATATGCAGGAAGGGTGGCTAGTGGTATTTTTCGCCCTGGTGACGAAGTAACAGTGATGCCTTCGGGATTCACTTCAGTAATAAAATCCATAGATACCATTGATGGTTCATTAAATGAAGCGTATGCGCCTATGTCGGTTTCCATTACCCTGGAGGATGATATCGACATCAGTAGGGGTGATATGATCGTTCGTACCAATAACAAACCGGAACCGCTTCAGGAATTTGATGCCATGTTGTGCTGGCTGCACAATGATCCCGCCAGGCCTAGAGCGAAATATACGATTATGCACACCTCTAATGAGCAGAAAGCCATGATAAAGGATGTATTATATAAGATCGATATCAATACTTATAACCGTGAGGAAGAGGATAAGCAACTCAATATGAATGATATTTCCCGGGTAAAAGTGAGAACCACCAGACCATTGATGATAGACGAATATCGTGATAATCGCGTTACCGGAAGTTTCATCCTGATAGATGACGCAACCCATGAGACAGTAGCGGCTGGAATGATCTTGTAGCAGTTTGTTTGTAAATCGATAAACTCGAAGAATAACCTGCTATGGCAGCTTCGAAACCTGCTATTTTGGATAAATTAAACACTCCCCAATGTTAAAAGCCGGAACAGGATTTTTAATAACAGCAAGGTAAATACATGATACAACGATTACTTCAATTACTGAAGAATAAGGAAAATGTACAGCTAATTGCAAATTTCTTCTCTTTAGTTTCCATAAAGGGATTCGATTTGCTTATCCCGCTCTTTATTTTACCTTATCTCGTTAGAACCCTGGGCATAGATGTCTTCGGCTTAACAGCATTTTCACTGGCATTTTGTATGTATTTTGGAGCTTTTATCCATTATGGTTATTCTATTACGGCCGTTCGAGAAATTGCCAGAGCTAGAAAAGATAAAGAACTACTATCAAAACAGTACAGTACCTATATATCACTGGCATTTGTGTTATTGTTTATAAGTTCAATACTGTTCTCCATCGCGGTTGCCGTTATTCCCACTTTGAGAGAATATTGGATTCTACACCTCTATACTTTTTATTTTGTGGCTATGCAATCCCTTTTTCCCGCCTGGTTCTTCCAGGGGATGGAGCGAATGAAATACATAGCTTTTATCAACCTATCTACAAAGGTGCTATACCTTGTAGCCTTGTTGTTAATGGTAACGGGTCCCGGTGATTATCTGCTAGTTCCATTGCTCAACGCGTTTGCGATGACCATTAGCACGATAGTATCATTTTGGATTATCCATAAACAATTAAAGATAAGCTACAGGAAAACGGAAATGGCAGAGATCATTGTTGCTATGAAAGAAGGGAAACACGCATTTATATCATTATTTGCTCCCACTTTATACAATAGTACGACCACTTTTATTCTAGGGTATACTTCGTCAAACTATATAATAGGGATCTACGCCTCAGCTACAAAATTGATCGATGCCTTAAATTCGATCGCCCTCTTATTATCAAATACTTTTCTTCCGTATCTCTCGAGAAATATTAAAAAACATCTTGTTTTCAGTAGGATGATGATCGTTATTGGACTGCTGCTTACAGCAGGTTCTTTATTGTTTGCGGAATATATAATTTCATTCCTTTACGGTCCGGATAAGGTGGAAATTGCTTATTATTTCAAGTTATTAACTCCTATGGTATTTTTTATTTTTGTTCGATTTACCTTTGGACCAAATTATCTAATGCTCATTGGGAAGGATGCCCTCTACAAGAATATTGTTTTATACAGCTGTCTATGTTTCTTTTTTATGGCATTAATCCTGGTTCCGATATTCGAGTTATACGGCGCCATCGCGATCATGCTGGGCACAACCCTGCTCATGGCGGTTCTAACGTATTTATTCTATTGGAAATACAGAATTGGGCACGAAAAAGCACAACAAGAGAGCAATGCATAAATTTATAACAACCGTATATAAGAATTCACCGGTATGGTTCCAGAACTTTATTATATCTGGCTATGGTTATCTTATCTATAAAAAGCGATACGGGAGGCTTTATCACGAGAAGCTTGAAGAATTCCTGTCTAGGGATTATACTTCATTAGCGTTTGAAAAACAAAGGCAGTTCACCGAGTTCGTTCGGTTTTTACATTTTACTGTACAGAACAGCAAATTTTATGAAAAGCTATACGCCCATATCGATTTAAGCAAAATAAATTCGGTGGAAGACATTTCGATTCTGCCCGTTGTAACCAAGGAATTACTTCGAGCTAATATAGATGAAGTATACACCATTAGCGAAAAGGAAGGGATAGCCTCATATACCGGAGGCACTACCGGAAAGGCCCTTAAAGTGTTGTTTACCAAAGAAGATTACCAAATACGGATGGCCTATCTGGATGCCTTTAAAAAAAGACTGGGCATAGATCCCTTTAAGGTTAAGAAAGCTACATTTAGCGGGCGATCCCTAGTTTATAAGCGAAACACCAAGATCTTTTGGCGATATAATTATATCTATAAGCAAAGACTGTATTCTACTTTTCATCTTTCTGAAACTAACATGCCATTTTACCTGGAGGATCTTAATGTGTTCAAACCGGAAGTACTTAACGGCTTTGTTTCTGCAATCTACGAACTGGCCGGCTATATTAAACGACATAATTTCAGTCTGGAATTTCGGCCTCAGGCCATTTTTACAACTTCCGAGACTCTTCTTCCCATGCATCGGGAGCTTATCGAAGAAGTTTTTGGTTGCAAGGTTTACGATCAATATGCCTCTGCCGAAGGAGCCCCCTTTGTAACCGAATGTGCATCCGGGAATTTGCATTATAACCTGGATACTGGTATTATAGAGACCGATGAAAACGACAACATGATCGTTACTTCTTTTACTACCAAAGGAACGCCTCTTATTCGATATAATATCGGTGACCAGATCACATTTAAAGCGGGTGATTGTACTTGTGGATCTTCGCACCCTTTGGTAGATGGAATAAAGGGTAGAAAAGTAGATTATCTCTTATCTTCAAACAAATTAAAAATTAGTTTGAGCCACCTGGCAGATGTGATAAAAGGAAATCCAAACAGTGTTATAAAAATGCAGTTTATCCAGGACGATGTTGAATCGCTGAAAGTGTTAATGGTTGTAGATAGAAATACCTATTGTAAGGATCATGAAGAAAAGATCATGAAGGAGTTGCAATATAGATTTGGGGCGAATATGCAAATAGAACTCCAACTGGTAGAGGATATACCAAAAGAATCGAGCGGTAAATATTCGTTGATAAAGAATAATTTAAAGAACTAAGAGAAGATGAAAATTGCATTACTCGGAGATATCGCATTTTTTGGGAGATTTTCACTTGAAAATAATAAACACTTACAGCAATACTTCGAAGAGGTAGCTAAAAAACTAGGATCATACGACCTGGTTATAGGGAATTTGGAAACACCTTTTGCACAGCCCCATCACAAATCTTTTGGCTATAAATCCGCCTATATTAAATCAAGCCCGATAAATGTAGAACTACTCGAATATTTAAATATTAGTGTGGTGAACCTCGCTAATAATCATATCTACGACTTTGGGCCGGATTCTTATCAATTTACCAAAAAGATATTGACGGAAAACGGGATCAGGTATTTTGGTATAGAGAAACAAGAATTGTTAATAGAGACCGGAGATAATACCATTTCGCTAAATGGATATTGTTGTTATTCTACCAATCCATTAGGGATCGATTCGGAAGATAAAAAAGGAATAAATGTGCTTAGTGTTCCCGCTATCACCGAGAGATTAACACATAATTCTGCCAAAGGGTACTTCAATATCTTTAGTGTTCATTGCGGACAGGAGCATGTTAACTACCCGAACTACGACCATATCGAGCTCGCTCGAAATCTCGCCCAGATAGGTCCATATGTTTTTTATGGCCATCACCCGCATGTATTGCAAGGGATCGAAAAAATTAACGAGAGTTTGATAGCTTATAGCTTAGGTAATTTTTGTTTTGACGATGTGTACACATCGAAATCTAAAGAACCCTTGATAAAACAGTCTCAAAACAATAAAGAATCTGCGATTCTCGAACTTACCATTCAAAAGAACAAATTGGTTAAGACCGACATCGTTCCTATTACTATCGGCACAAATTCACTGCAAATTGGAGATACAAAGATTTTAGATAAAATAGATCGATATTCAGCGATGTTGAAGACCGAAAAAGAATTATATATCGATAATAGAAATAGTTTACTAGGTAGATATCTCGCTTCAAGGAAGAAACTTCGCAACTTAAATTGGTATCTTCAAAGATTGAATCACAGGTCTGCGGGGCTTATATTATTTGCGCGTAGAAATGCTAAAGAATACAGAAAAAATATCTCCAGCTATTTAAAATAACTCGCATTGAACAAACTAGAAAAAGGATTGATATTTACCGGCATTCTTATACCATTTACGGTATTGCGGGTGGGTTATGTAGGGCTTGGCGAATTAACCTTATTAATTTTATTTCTATACGGACTAAGAAAAGGTTATATAAATACGATCTCCCGAGATTTGGTATTCTCGAGGTTCTGGGTCCAGTTTCTCATCGTTACTTTTTTCGGTTTTGCATATAATATTGTTATTCTCAATCAAAGTACCGGAACTGTTGAAAGCACTGTTTTCGATTTTTTGGCCTATGTGGTTATTCTAATAACTTGCTTAATAATCGAAAATTTTTATCACAAGGGTCGTATTGATATTTATGAGGTAATCAAGAGGCTATTTTTAATTTCGGGAGTATTATTTACCTCGTTATACGTAGTTAGTTTGTTTACCGATTCTGTATTCGGACTTCCTTTAAAATATTACGATTATTTCGCTCCGTTTGTGACCAATCTGCATCAAACAGCCATGTTCATGGCCCCCATGCCATTTATTGGCTTGATGGTATTTAGAAATGAAAAACGCCCTTTTGCCAGGTTTATAAGCTTTGCCCTAATACTCAGTTTCTCATATTTGGTCATACAGACTGGCTCGTTTAAAGCGCTCGTAGGCCTCATATTAGGATGGGCTATTTATTTTGCACTGGAATTCGTTCAACTCTTTAAAGGAAGGATGAAAAATGCAGTGATCGTAACATTGATCTCAGCAGGAATCTTTTTTGGGGTAATTAACTCCCCAGTTCTATATGAGATTTTCTTTGCTATCTTCAACGCCGAAGATCTTGCCAGTGGAAGGTCGTCGTTATATTCGAATGCCATTGATGTTGCACTTACATCTCCTCTGGTTGGATTAGGGCCCGGGGCGCATATATACCAGGCTGGACAGTTTTGGGATTCGCACGAAACTTTTATCACTGTGTTTTTGCAAGGAGGTGCCATCGGACTTACATTTTTCCTTGTCTTTTTATACAAAATATCGAAAGCTTTTATAAAGATCACATCACTAGTAGCCGCTTCGATTCCAATTTTGATCTACGCACTTGGAGGAGATATCATGAGAAGATTACCCATCTGGTTACTTTTATTGTTGTTGTATTATTATATTATAAATATTGAAAAAGAAGCAGAAGTGTAGCTTACTTTCTTAAGTATAAAAAAATATGTTTTTCAGGGGTTTTTATTCTGAAACGATTTAAATCTATGTTGAAAAAAAAATTAATACGAATAACCACCATACCGATCTCCCTGGAAAAACTCCTGGAGGGACAACTGGTGTATATGTCACAATATTACGATGTTACGGCAGTTTCCTCTGAAGCAGATAATTTAAAGAAACTTGGGTTGAAAGAAGGGGTAAGTACCTATCATATTCCTTTAACCAGAAAGATCACTCCTTATACCGATATCCGCGCGGTGATTAAACTATATCGATATCTAAAAAAAGAAAAACCGCTCATTGTGCATACTCATACTCCAAAAGCAGGTATAGTGGGAATGATGGCCGCAGCTTTGGCCGGGGTACCTATTCGATTACATACGGTTGCGGGTTTGCCGCTAACGGAGGCCACGGGAGTAAAACGAAAGATCTTAAACCATGTTGAGAAACTTACCTATCGTTATGCAACCATGGTATATCCAAATTCAAGGGGTTTAAAAGAAATAATTCTGAAGGAAAAGTTCTGTGCTGCCAAAAAACTGAAAGTATTAGGAGAAGGAAGTAGCAACGGGATAGACACTAGTTATTTTTCGCCAACTCATTTTTCCGAAGAAACAGTAAAGAAAAAACGGAAGGAGCTTGGGATACATCCTACCGAACTTATATACATTTTCGTAGGTCGACTAGTAAAAGACAAAGGCCTGGATGAATTAATTGCCGCGTTTAAATTATTACAGCAAGAGAACAACCAT
>CAJQNO010000035.1 GCA_905479745.1 uncultured Flavobacteriaceae bacterium
AAGTTACTCGCTCAAAATTTGCTCAAGCAAGCTTGGACAAATTCTTTCGCTCGTAACTTCCATTCGCAGAGAGGAAGGGATTCGAACCCTCGATACGCTTTTGGCGTATACACACTTTCCAGGCGTGCGCCTTCGACCACTCGGCCACCTCTCTTTTTCCTTAAGCAGTAATAACGCATTAAAGGGCTGCCAAATAACAAAAAAAATAACTGCTATTAAAATATTTTGGGTGGAAATTTTAGCTCATTTCCCCGCGAAGCGATGTCTCGAAAATGGTTCGGAAGCTCTCGGCCGAAATACCCTGGCCCAACAGATACATCAACTTTGCCAATGCGGCCTCTGTTGTTATATCCTTACCAGAAATTACACCTAGTTTCTTTAGTTCCATACTAGTTTCATACAAGCCCATATTAACACTACCGCCCGAACATTGGGTAACATTAATAACCGGAATTCCCCTCGCAACCACTTTCTTCAATCCTGAGATAAACCATGATTGAGTAGTTACATTACCACTACCGTAAGTCTCGAGGATAAGTCCCCGCAGCTGCGAAAAAGAGATCATATGCCTAAACGTTTCCTTGTCCATTCCGGGGAACATCTTGAGTAGCACTACGCCTGTTGCAAGATCTTTGAAAACCCTGAATTTCTTCCGACGGTTAGGAACCAGCAGCGCCTTATAATTGATGGATAGATCTACTCCACTTTCCGCAAGGGCCGGATAGTTCAATGATGCGAACGCCTGAAAATGCTGGGCATTGATCTTGGTGGTTCGGTTGGCACGGTATAATTTATACTCGAAATAAAGGCAAACCTCGGCGATTCTCGGATTTCCTTTTTCCTGTAAAGCTGCCAATTGAATGGAGGTGATCAGGTTTTCTTTTGCATCGGTTCTAAGGTCACCAATAGGTAATTGGGACCCGGTAAAGATAATTGGTTTGGCCAGGTTCTCCGTCATGAAACTGATAGCCGATGCCGTATAAGACATGGTGTCGCTTCCGTGCAATACTACAAAACCATCATACTTTTCGTAATTGTCCTCTATAATTGTAGCCAGCTTTACCCAGTAACCGGGGTTCATGTTCGAACTGTCAATAGGCTTTCTGAAACTTTTAGTGGAGATGGAACAATCAAGCAGATTTAGTTCGGGAATATATTTTAGCAGGTCTTTGAAATTAAAATTTCGAAGGGCTGCTGTTTCAAAATCCATGATCATACCAATGGTACCACCCGTATAAATAAGTAAAATGTGAGGTTTTGTCTTCATTTTATACGCCAAATATGTGCTTCGAATTTTCGGTTGTTATTTGTGCGACTTTCTCTTCCGAAATCCCATAAATCATAGCCACTTTTTCACAAACTAATTTCAAATATGAACTCTCATTCCGTTTTCCACGATAAGGTACCGGTGCAAGGTAAGGGGAATCTGTTTCCAAAACAATATGCTTGATATCGATCTCATGGAGAAAGGTGTCGATCTTCCCATTTTTAAAAGTTACTACCCCGCCAATGCCTAATTTCATATTAAACCCAATAGCTCGCTCTGCCTGTGATTTTGTTCCTGTAAAACAATGGAAAATTCCGAAGAGATCATCATCCCGCTCCGTTTCCAATACCTCAAAGATCTCATCAAAGGCATCTCTGCAATGAATCACTATGGGCAATTTATATTTTTTTGCTAGTTGTATTTGTTCACGAAAAGCTTTTTTCTGAATTTTCAAAGTAGAGGTATCCCAGTACAGATCGATCCCAATCTCTCCTACCGCAATAAATTTTCGTTGCTCAAATGCTTTTGTTACAAAATCTAATTCCTGTTTATAAGACTCTTCTTTCACAGAGGTTGGGTGCAGGCCCATCATCAGGAATACTTTGCCCGGGTAATTCCTCTCGAGCTTATACATCGATTCTGCATAGCTGGAATCAATAGCAGGAATAAAGAAACGATCGATCCCCGCTTTCGTCGCCCTCTCCATCATGGCGTCCCTGTCCTCTTTAAAAGCTTCACTGTAAAGATGTGTATGAGTATCGGTTAACATGGCTACAAAGCTAACTAATTTGTTGCCTATCTTTATCAAAAAAAAAGTGACGACATTACGACAACTCCTGGAGGCAAAAGGTTTTTATCGAATCCCGCTAAAGAAACTTAAAACTGGTCATTATAAACTAAGTGCCAGGGTTAATGGCAAAAAAGGTGATTTCATCCTGGATACGGGTGCTTCCAATAGTTGTATAGGATTTTCCAGTGTGGAACGTTTCATCATGCTTACCGAAGAAAGCCAGATAAAAGCGGCCGGCGCTGGTGCGATTAACATGCGAACACACGTGGCCAATGACAATTATTTTACCATTGGGAATAAGAGTTCACGTAAGATGTCTTTCGTGATTTTCGACCTGAGTCATGTAAATGAAGCGCTTTTACAAGTAGATGAAGAGGCCGTACACGGAATACTGGGTGCAGATTACCTCAAGGCGAACGCCGCGGTCATTGACTACGGTAGGAATGTTCTTTACCTGAAATAGAATATAATACTCTATATTTGTTGGTATAGAAGTCCCCCAATATACTTATATATGAAGGCGTTGCCGAATTTCTTATTCATACTTTTACTGTTGATCACTTCAAGTTCGTGGTCGCAGGATATAGCGTATTTTATAAATCTTTCTGAAACCACCTCCGACCGCCAGGAGAAACTTGTTGCTCTTGATTCGGTAATAAGTAAGGCCAGAGTGTCTGATTTGGATGCCTTTATTGAATACAGCCTGAAGTATATAGAACTCGCCAAGGAGATGGACAGTGTTGAGGCTGCTGCCCGAAAGATGATCAATGTCCATTACAGTCTCTCTTCAGTAAAAAATGAACCACGACAAGCCCTTACAATTATTGACGGGATCCTCGCCAGAAAATATAAGATAACAGACAGTTATCTGCTGGGTGGTTTATATCTGAAACGCGGTGATTCTAACCACAAACTCAATCTTAACGATGCAGTAGAGGATTACAAAATGGCTATCGCCAGTTTTTCTGAAAAAGACTCTGTTTTTATCGCAGATGCGTATTTATTCAGCGGACAAGCGTATTCCAATATGGGTAAATTTGTTCCGGCAGGTGAAAGTTATCGGAAAGCATACAACTATTTCGAGGCCTTGAAGGATTATGAGTATATGTTCTATGCACAACAGGGTATCACTACTATGTTTAGCATGAACGGATTTCATGAAAAGGCAATGAAGGAACGCGAAAAGAACTTAAAAAAGATAGAATCTCTGGAGCTCACACATCACCTCCCTACCGAATATTACAACCAGGCTCTGGACTACGAAAAAATAGGGAATAAGATAAAATATCTCGAATACCTGTTTAAAGCAAAGGACGCAATAGATAATTCCCGTAAAAACAATCTGGAGATCTCCAACGAAATGTATGTCTACGCCGAACTGGTTGATTATTATTGTGAAAGTGGTCAGCTTTCGGCCGCTGAAGATTACCTCGCACTTATCAATCAATTTCATAAAAACTCCCAGGACAATCTTATCACATCTTCCCAATATCTGGGCGCAAACGCAAAATATCATTTTACCCGGGGTGAATATGATATAGCCCTCGATTACGCCAAACAGAAATTAATAAAGGCCGAAACTCTTAAATACGAAGAAAACATATTGTCTTCACACAAGTTGCTTTCAGATATCTATTATGCACAGGGAGCCTTTGAGAGTGCACTGGAACATGAAAAGGCATATTCAGAATTGAAAGATTATATATACAACAAAGGCGTTGCAAACTCGCTTGCCTATTACCAGACCTTATACGAAACCGAAAAGAACGAAAAGGAACTGGTAGAAAAAAGTTCGAATATTCAATTGCTGGAGAAGGACAACCAGACATTCAAGAAATTGATGATCTTTGGTGGGGTGGCATTGTTGTTACTATTTGGAGTGATCTTGTTGTACCGGAATCAGCTCTATTTTAAGAATAAGAAAATATTGCAGGAGAAGTTTAGCCAGGAATTAATCGTTTCCCAGGAGGAAGAGCGAATGCGTATTTCTAAAGACCTTCATGACGGCCTTGGGCAGCGATTACTGGTAATAAAAAACAAAATGATCGCTACCGGAGATGCGGAAACCAAAAATATGATTGACGAAACCATCGAGGAGGTTAGATCCATTTCAAGAGACCTTCACCCATTTCAGTTGCAGGAAATGGGAATCACCAAGGCTCTGGAGCATACGGTGACTCAGATCGACGAAAATACTACTCTTTTCATTTCGTCCGAGATCGATAATATTGATAATATCTTTAATCAGGAAGGAGAGGTCAATATTTACAGAATTGTACAGGAAAGTCTGAGTAATGTGTTAAAACACGCAAAAGCGGAAGCAAGTAAGATTTCGGTTAAAAAAATGGCTAACTTTGTGGTAATTTCTATAAAGGATAATGGAGTGGGTTTTGATTTTTCTGAAAAGCTTCAGAATGTAAAGTCTTTAGGACTGAAAACGCTAATGGAACGCACCCGTTTCTTAAATGGACAGATGAAGGTAGAGTCTAAGGCCAATAATGGCACCACCCTTCAATTTCAATTCCCGATCGCGTGAACAAAAACAAATCCATCATTACTGCAGACGACCATCCTCTGCTACTAAAAGGACTTAACGATTTCCTTTTGGAGAAAGGCTATAATATTGTGGGTTGTGGCGAAAACGGCAGAGAGGCCTATAATCTCATAACCAAATTGAAACCGGATATTGCTATTCTGGATATTCAGATGCCTTTTATGTCCGGGCTGGAGATTGCCAAGAAGTGTAAAACCAATGGCATTGATACCAAAATTGTACTTATCACCATTCACAAGGAGAAGGAGCTGTACAACAAGGCTCAGGAATTGAATATTTTCGGGTATATTCTGAAGGAATTCGCTATAGAGGAAATAGAGAATTGTATCGGGATGGTGTCTGAAGGTGAGCCGTATTTCAGTCAGAAGATCAAAGACATGCTCAATTCGAACAGTGCAGAAGATGAAGCTCTCAATGTTTTAACCCCTTCCGAAAAAAAGATCCTCAAATTGATCGCTCGCGATAAGACCAATAAAGAGATCGCTTCCTTACTCTTTATTTCCTACCGAACTGTAGAGAAACATCGGTCCAACATTATAAATAAACTAAAGCTGGAACCTAAGACGAACAGCCTTCTTAGCTGGGCTAAAGAACATCACAATAAGCTTCAATAAATAGGTGATGCCTAATTAATTACGTGTTAACACGTATTTCAGTTTCAGCAAAACTTTCTCACATTTACAGTGTGAAAGATCTTATGGTTTCTAAGGAGAATAATCAGAGTAAAGCTCGAACACGAAAAATAGTGTTCATTGTATTAGCGATATTCATTATTTCAATCGTTCTACTTAATTTATTAAACTATTTTGTTTCGTATAAATAAGTCCGTTAAGATTTAACTAACTAACCAATAAAGCCCGGAAATTCCGGGCTTTATTGGTTTTATATGGCAATGAATTATTAAAGTTCCAATGCCTTTTTCACATCGTTGTTCATCAACAATTCTTCAGGGTTTTCCAAAGCTTCCTTAACAGCAACCAGGAATCCTACAGATTCCCGCCCGTCTATGATGCGGTGGTCGTAGCTAAGCGCTACGAACATTACAGGTGCTATTACGATCTCTCCATCCTTTACCACGGGCCGCTCTACAATATTGTGCATTCCTAGAATACCGGATTGCGGCGGATTGATTATCGGAGTGGAGAGCATACTTCCAAACACCCCTCCATTTGAAATGGTAAATGTACCTCCGGTCATTTCATCAACGGTAATTTCACCATCCCTGGCTCTTAGAGCCAGTCTTTTCACTTCGGCTTCCACCCCGCGGAAGGTGAGGTTCTCTGCATTCCGTATCACTGGAACCATCAGACCTTTAGGGCCAGACACAGCTATGGAAATATCCTTATAATCGTAAGTGATCTTATAATCGCCATCGATCATGGAATTCACATCCGGATATAGATCCAGCGCCCTAACCACAGCAAGGGTAAAGAATGACATAAACCCGAGGCTTACCCCGTGTTTTTCTTTAAAGGTTTCCTTATACTGTTTGCGCAATTCGAAAATTGGGCCCATATCCACTTCGTTGAAAGTGGTGAGCATAGCTGTTTCGTTTTTGGCAGCAACCAGGCGTTCGGCAACCTTACGCCTTAGCATCGATAATTTCTTGCGCTCAGATCCACGCTTTCCGTGTCCTGGTGTTCCCATGGACGGAACTGCGTTCATGGCGTCTTCTTTGGTGATCCTTCCATCACGGCCACTTCCCGTTACCGATCCGGAATCTATCCCTTTCTCATCCAGTATCTTCTTTGCGGCGGGTGAAGCTGTTCCCGAAGCATAAGTTTTCTTTGTAGCCGGAGCTGCCTTCTCGTTTGTTTTTTTGCTCGTAGCCCGCTCTTTATCAAGATCGGGGCCGGCGTTGCCTTCACCCTTTTCATCACCTGGCTTCTCGTAAGTCTGAGGCTTTGATTCACCTTCAGGTTTTGGAGCATCCGTGTCTATTAAACACACTACGTCACCAACGGCTACAGCATCACCTTCTTCAGCCTTGAGCGTAATAATACCACTCGCTTCAGCAGGAAGTTCTAATGTTGCTTTATCGCTATCCACTTCGGCAATTGCCTGGTCTTTTTCCACATAGTCTCCGTCTTCTACCAACCACTGTGCTATTTCTACTTCGGTTATGGACTCTCCCGGAGAGGGGACTTTCATTTCTAATGGCATACTATTATTATTTTCCTTTACAGAATTATTAGTTGTTTTCTTCAGTTGGGTTAAACACACTTTCGATCACGCGTTGGTGTCTCTGTAAGCTACGAACCGAGCTTCCCGAGGCCGGAGCAGCATACATTTTACGACTACAAACTCGCCAATTCCTGGATTGTTCGTAGTGCATCAACATGTGTGAATAAGCCCCCATATTTTTAGGTTCTTCCTGCGCCCATACAATGTCGGTCGCGTTTTTATATTTCTTTAAGGTCGCAGTTATTTCATCCTTAGGCAAGGGAAATAATTGCTCTATTCTTACTAAGGCAACATCATCTCTTTTCAGTTCCTCCTTTTTTTCCAGCAGATCGTAATAGAATTTTCCTGTGAGGAAAACCAGGGTTTTAATTTTCGATATCTTAGCATCCGGGTCGTCGATAAGCATTTTAAAACTACCATTCGCCAATTCTTCCCTGGTAGAAACTACTTTCGGATGACGAAGCAAACTCTTAGGCGTGAAAACAATCAATGGCTTTCTGAAATCCACTATCATTTGTCTTCGCAACAGATGATAGAAATTTGCCGGCGTGGTACAATCTGCCACAAACATATTATCCATAGCACACAACTGTAAATATCGTTCCATACGAGCTGAAGAGTGCTCGGCACCCTGACCTTCGTATCCATGCGGCAGCAACATCACGAGTCCATTTTGCAACTTCCATTTATCTTCGGAAGCAGATATATACTGATCTATCATGATCTGCGCCCCATTACTGAAATCTCCAAATTGGGCTTCCCAGATGGTAAGAGTTCTCGGACTCGCCATGGCATATCCATAATCAAAACCAACCACTCCGTATTCAGATAACAAAGAATTATAAATATAAAAATCGCCCTGTTCTCCTTTTAAATTGTTTAATAATACAATTTCTTCCTCACTATCCTCCACTTTAACTACTGCGTGTCTATGGGAGAAGGTACCTCGCTCCACATCCTGACCAGACATTCTAACATCGTAGCCCTGTGTGAGTAAGGTGCCATAAGCAAGTAATTCGCCCATAGCCCAGTCCAGTTTATTGTCTTCAAAGTACATCTTGTGCCGAGCTTCGATCAGCCTGGAGATCTTCCTTAGAAACTTTTTGTCCTGCGGTAACCTGGTAATCACTTCGGCAACCTCATTCAGTTTTTTAATATCGACAGTGGTATCGAATGTTTTTACCATACTGTCCCCTTCGGCATAGTGGAAACCATCCCATTCGTCTTTCATAATGGCTGTGATCTCTGTCTTCTCTTCCTTACGAGAATCCTCCAGTTTCTCTTCCAATTTATCCTTGTACTCCTGTTCCAGATGTGCCGTAAATCCTTTATCGATCACTCCTTCCTGTATCAGTTTCTCGGCGTAGATATCTCTGGGGTTCTTATGTTTGGAAATAGCCTTGTATAATTTTGGCTGTGTGAAACGTGGTTCGTCCCCTTCGTTATGCCCGTACTTCCTGTAACCCAAAAGGTCTATAAAAACATCCCGTCCAAATTCCATTCGGAAATCCAGTGCAAATAACATGGCATGAACAACTGCCTCAACATCATCGGCATTCACATGAAGAATTGGCGACAGTGTTACTTTGCCTACGTCTGTACAATAGGTGGAGGAGCGTCCGTCCAGATAATTTGTGGTAAACCCAACCTGGTTATTCACCACAATATGTATAGTACCCCCTGTTTTGTAGGCATCTAGCTGGGCCATTTGAACTACCTCATAAACCAATCCCTGGCCGGCAATGGCTGCATCGCCATGAACCACAATGGGCAGTACCTTACTTATATTGTCTTTATAACGTCTGTCTTGCTTAGCTCTGGCTATTCCCTGTACCACAGCCCCCACGGTTTCAAGGTGAGAAGGGTTTGGTGCGATATTTAAGTTGATTTTTTTACCGCTATCCGTCTGTCTGTTGGACGTCCAGCCCAGATGATATTTTACGTCTCCGTCGAAGATGTCCTGCTCGTAATCCTTCCCGTCGAACTCACTAAAAATATCCTTCGCGCTCTTCCCAAATATATTGGTAAGGGTACTAAGGCGTCCACGATGTGCCATCCCCATTACAAATTCTTCCACACCCTTTTCAGCAGCATTTTCTATAAGGGTATCCAATGCCGGGATCAGGCTTTCTCCTCCTTCTAGGGAAAATCGTTTCTGACCCACATATTTTGTATGAAGAAAATTTTCGAAGGCAACGGCTTCATTTAATTTTTTTAGGATATGTTTCTTCTGTTCCGGGCCGTATTTAGGTTGATTGTCATTAACATTCAGCTTATTCTGGATCCATTCGATCTCTTCCGGTTTTCGAATATACATATACTCGATACCGATACTGCTGCAGTAAATACTTTCAAGATGGCGAATGATCTCTTCCAGGGTAGCTTCTCCTATACCAATAACCTCTCCGGCCTGAAATTTTGTATGAAGATCGTCTTGTGATAGCCCGAAGTTTTCGATGTCCAGGGTTGGACTATATTTTCGTCTCTCTCTAACAGGGTTGGTTCTGGTGAACAGATGTCCCCTGCTGCGATATCCATCGATTAGGCGTATTACCTGAAATTCCTTTTGCACCGCTTCAGGAATCTCCGGGATGTTGCCTTCAATTCCAAGGGCTTCCAGAGAACCATTTTCAATTCCGAAGTCAAATCCTTGAAAAAATGCTCTCCAACTAGGTTCTACCGTATCGGGGAATTGTAAATATTTATCGTAAAGTTCGGCGATATAAGCAGGATGTACCGCGTTGAGAAAAGAATATCGATCCATTGTAGAGATAATCGAGGCTATTAGTTTGATAAACGTTACAAAAATACAACAAATCCAATAACTTGCTCTTTTAAAATTATATATTTATCGGTAGAAACCATTAAAGTTTTCCCAATGAAATTTTGTCGTAACATATCTATTTATCTGCTCCTTAGCTTACTTTTAGGTTGTTCTTTCCAATCCTTCGCCCAGAAACAAAAAGCTCCTTCTCCATTTTGGCAGCATGTTCGCTTTGGAGGCGGGATTGGTCTTAGTTTTGGAAATGGCTTCTTTAGTGGAACACTCGCGCCCAGTGCGATCTATCAATTCGATGAGCGGTTAGCCATGGGGCTGGGATTGAACGGAACCTACAATAAACAGAAGGATACCTATTCTTCAACTATTCTGGGTGGAAGTGTAATTACACTGTATAATGTCATCCCCGAAATCCAGTTATCTGCCGAATTCGAAGAGTTGAATGTGAACCGATCCTACGATTCCCGCCTAGGCCTGGAAGATGATAATTACTGGTATCCGGCTTTATTTCTGGGAGCTGGATTTAGAACCAACAATATAACTGTGGGGATACGTTACGATGTACTTTACGACGAAACAGATAGTATTTACGCAAATGCTTGGATGCCGTTCTTCAGGGTGTATTTTTAAACTTTTCTAAGCATGAGCCAGGCTCCGAAATTGCGTAAATGCCCCTTTCTTTCTTCAGATATCTGGATATTATTTAATACCTCATTGGCCGTTTGAGTATAGTGTGCTATCTCTTTTTCTGTTGCTGAAACAGCCCCCGAATTCTCAAAGATTCGTTTTACAATACTAATTTTATCCGAAGGGTCCTTCGGACTAATACTAAACAGATGCCTTAGTTCGGCAGCTTCGGAAGGTGATGATCTTTTCAATGCAGTTAGGTAGAGGAATGTTTTTTTGTTGGCAATGATATCACCGCCTATCTGTTTTCCGAAAGTGTCCGGATTTCCGAAGGCATCGAGGTAATCATCCTGTAACTGGAAGGCTATTCCCAGATTCCTTCCAAATTCGAATAAACTGGTCTTACACGCTTCGGATGCACCTGCCACGATGGCTCCCATCTTCATCGCCGCACCAATTAGGACAGCTGTCTTACACTCAATCATTTTTATATATTCCTCCAGGCGCACATCGTCACGACGTTCAAAATCCACGTCGTATTGCTGTCCTTCACAAACCTGGATCGCTGTCTTACTGAACAGTCTGGCTAATTCCCTGAACAAAATAGGCTCGTAATCCTCGAACAGCCGATATGCTAAAATTAACATCGCATCTCCCGAGAGAATGCCCGTGTTGAGATCCCATTTTTCGTGAACGGTCTCCTTTTTACGCCTTAAAGGCGCATTGTCCATTATGTCATCGTGAATCAGCGAAAAATTATGGAAAAGCTCTACTGCTAGAGCAGCATTCATTGCCTTGTGATAATCAACTTCAAAAAAATCGCAACACATTAAAGTTAGTACGGGCCTTAGTCGTTTTCCTCCCAGGCTAACGATATATTTAATGGGTTCATATAATTGGGTTGGTTCCTGAATAGCAACCGCCTTATCTAGATGTTCTTCCAGAGAATTACTGTATTTCTTCAATAGATCCATTCACGAAAAATTTCCTGCTAAAATACGGCTTGTTGAGATATTAGGTGTGAAAGTGAACATAAAAAGGAAAAGACTTCCGGGTTGGGTATGTTAAATAAATCTAAAACTTAGGAAACTTTTTTTGTTTTATAAGTTTCCTAGATGTAGATTTGCGCCTTCTATGAAAAATAAAATTATACAAAAGGCAGCAGAAATGTTCATTACACTTGGCTTTAAGAGTGTGACCATGGATGATATCGCAAATGAACTGGGAATCTCAAAAAAAACGATCTACACTCACTTTAAGAATAAATCTCAATTGGTTCAAGAGGTGACGATGAGTGTTTTCGAGACTATTTCTCACGGGATTGATTGTATTTGTGAATTTCATAAGAATCCTATCGAAGAACTGTATGAGATTAAGCGGTTGGTAATGGTGCACCTCAAAAATGAGCGTTCCTCTCCTCAATATCAACTTCAGAAATACTATCCCGATATTCACGAAACTTTAAAGGCAAACCATTATCAGAAAATGAGTGAATGTACTTTGCGAAATCTGAAACGAGGTGTGGAAATGGGCCTTTACCGTGAAAATCTGGATATAGATTTTGTCTCTCGTATCTACTTCATTGGAGTAAATGGAATAAAAGACGAAGTATTATTTCCCCCGTCCAAATTTCAGAAAGACAAGATATTCGACGATTACCTGGAATATCATTTACGAGGTATTGTAACCAAAGAAGGATTGAAAACTCTCAACCAATTTATTAATTCAACAGTGCATAATGCGTAACTTTTTTGCTATTCTTATTCTGTGTATGGGTGTATTGACATCCAACGCACAAACAAACAGGGATTATAAATTTTCACTCGAGGAAGCCATTTCCTTTGCCCTTGACAGCAATTATACTGCGATCAATTCGAGGAGAGATATCGCCAAAGCGATTAAACAAAAGTGGGAAACTACAGCTAGCGGATTGCCTCAGCTTAGTGCCGGGCTTAATTATCAAAACAACCTTAAACAGCCTGTATCTTTAATTCCTGCTGAATTTGTTGGTGGAGATCCCGGATCTTTCGTACCTGTAATATTTGGCACCAAACAACTTGCCACTGCTACCGCCACATTGGAGCAACTAATTTTCGATGGCAGTTACTTGGTAGGACTTCAGGCGGCTAAAGCGTTCTTGGATTATTCCGAAAATGCCGATGAAAAAATACGTCTTGAAATTAGAAAAGGAGTGATAAACGCATATGCCAGTGTACTACTTTCTGAAGAGTTGATAACAATTTTTCAGAAGAACAAAAACACCTTGGAACGAAATCTGTTCGAGATCCGGCAAACCTTTGAAAACGGTTTGGCCGAAGAAGAAGATGTAGAACAACTGGAAATCACCCTGCTGGATGTGGAAACACAACTCAGTAACGCCACCAGGACCAATATTATATCCCGGCAGATGTTTAATGTTGCCCTGGGGATCGATATAAACGAAGATGTTGTACTCACAGAGAACCTGGACCAACTTACTCAACAGAATATTAGTCTTGATATAATGAATTCGAGTTTGAGTGTGGAAGAAAATATTGATTATAAGATCGCTTTTAACCTAACCGAACAAAGATCCCTCGAGTTAAAGTTAGAAAAAAGCAGGGCTCTTCCCAGCTTGAATGCCTACGTAAATTATGGCACCCAGGCGTATAGCAATGATTTTAGTTTCTTAGACACCAATCAGCAATGGTATCAATCCTCCGTGCTTGGCGTATCTATGAATATCCCTATTATGAGCAGCGGTATGCGTGGTGCAAGAACACAGCAGGCTCGTATCGCTTTAGACCAGGCCGAAACCCAGTTGGAAGAGACCAAACAGAATATTCAGCTTGAATATGCCTCGGCCTTAAACACCTATCAATTCCAGTTGGAAAATTATCAGAATTCGAAGAAAAACTTACAACTGGCCGAACGCATAGAGCAGAAGAACCAAATTAAATTCACGGAAGGTCTTGCTTCGAGTTTCGAACTGCGGCAGGCTCAAACTCAATTATACACAGCGCAACAACAGTATATCCAATCAATGTTGGACATTATTAATGCAAAGACAGAATTGGAAACAGTTCTTAACATACCTCAACTAAAAAACTAATAACACCACACACATTCCAAATGAAAAAACTAACTATTTCTCTGTTACTTCTCATCGTTATTGCCTCTTGTGGAGGTGATGGTAAATCTGTGGAAGCCATTATCGAATCTGGTTCGTTGGAAGCTATACGAGCAAAACGTGCAGAATTTGTTACCCAACAGCAAGAGATCAATTCCCAATTGGAACAGATCGACGCGGCTATCGCCAAGTTGGATACCGTAAAGAAATTACCACTGGTTACCACATTTAAGGCTCAATCCAGGGTTTTCGACCATTTTCTGGAAATCCAGGGCGATGTAGATACCAAACTAAATATTGTCCTCTATCCGGAATATAATGGAGTCTTATCCAGGATTTATGTAAAGGAAGGGCAACAAGTAGTAAAAGGGCAATTGTTAGCTTCTATAGACGATGGAGGATTGTCTCAGCAACTTGCACAAATGGAAGTGCAGGCTAATCTGGCCAAAACTACCTTCGAACGTCAGGAACGCCTATGGACCCAAAAGATTGGTAGTGAGATCCAGTATTTACAAGCTAAAACTAACTACGAAGCCCAGCAAAACGCTGTTAACCAAATGAAGGCACAGCTGGGGAAAACTACTATTAGAGCACCATTTTCGGGAATAGTAGATGATATCATAACCGAACAGGGAACGGTGGTAAGTGCGGGCCAGACACCTGTGATTCGACTGGTAAACTTAAACGACATGTACATAAGTGCAGAAATTCCGGAAGTATATATTGGCAGCGTTTCGGAAGGTAAAAATGTTGAGATATTTTTCCCGGTACTTGGTGATACTTTGAGTGCCCGCGTAAGGCAGGTAGGAAATTATATAAACCCAACCAACCGAACCTTTAAGATTGAAGTGAATGTCCCCAACAAGAATAAGAAGATAAAGCCAAATCTAACGGCAAAGTTAAAAATCAACGATTACAGCAATCCGGAAGCAATCCTTATACCTCAAAGTGTGCTCTCTGAAAATGCCAACGGAGATCAATACGTCTATGTTGCAAGTAATATGAATGGAAATAATGAAGCGGTGGCTAAACGTACTTTTGTCACTACCGGAAAGACTCAGGGAGATTTTGTTGAAATATTAGAAGGGATCTCAAACGGAGATACACTGGTACAGGAAGGCGCACGTAGTGTAAAAGACGGGCAATCCATAAAAATATTAAAGGTAGAAATCGATGAGTAAGAAGAAATTACAAGTAAACAAGGAATTCCGTTTGTCTTCATGGGCAATCGAGAATAAAACGACCATCTATGTGATGATCGCTATTATACTTTTCCTTGGAAGTTCTGCCTATTTCGATATGCCACGGGAAAGCTTCCCTGAGATAAAGGAGACCAAAATTTATATCAGCACCCCTTATCCAGGCAATACCGCCGAGGATATAGAACGACTTATCATTGATCCCCTTGAGGACCGGCTGAAAAACATCAGTAACGTAGTAGAGATCGTATCAACTTCCCAGGAGGATTATGGAATTATTACGGTTGAATTTGACGAGGATATTACCGTTGAAGAGGCAAAGTCGAAGGTAAAGGATGAAGTTGATAGTGAAAAGGCAGGTGAAGATTGGCCTACCTTTAATAATGCAAAAGTAGAGCCTAATGTATTCGACCTAAATTTCTCGGAAGAAGCACCCATTAGTAATATTAACATTAGAGGTAATTATCCAACCACCAAGTTAAAAGAATATGCCGAATACCTGGAAGATAGGATTGAAGATCTTTCCGAGATCAAGCAGGCAGATATACGCGGCGCCCAGGAAAAAGAAGTGGAAGTAGCCGTTGATGTATATAAGATGATGGCGGCAAAGGTTAGTTTCGACGATGTTATTAACACCATTCGAAACGGCAATGTAACTATGTCTGCCGGCAATCTGGTAACCAGCGGACAAAGACGCACTATTCGCTTACTTGGTGAAATAGAAACCCCGAACGAACTTGACAATTTTGTTGTAAAATCGGAAAATGGCGCCGTCTATTTAAAGGATATAGCAACGGTTAGGTTTAAGGAAGAAGAGAAAACCACCTATGCTCGCGAATTTGGAACAGGAGTGGTGATGCTGGATGTTAAAAAACGAGCCGGTAAAAATATGGTGGAGGCAGCAAGAAAGATCGAAACTATTGTTCAAGAAGCTCGTGAAAACGTCTTCCCTCAAGATGTCGAAGTAACTATCGCCAACGATCAGTCTGCAAAAACTATTAATCAGGTGGACGACCTGGTGAACAATATAATCTTTGGGATCATCCTGGTGGTAACGGTACTGATGTTCTTCCTCGGTTTCCGAAATGCCCTCTTTGTAGGTTTCGCCATTCCCATGTCCATGTTCATGTCCTTCATGATACTTTCGGGTCTGGGTTATACCATGAACACTATGATTCTTTTTGCATTGATCATGGGGCTGGGGATGCTGGTAGATAATGGTATTGTGGTGGTAGAGAATGTATACCGGCTAATGGATGAAGAAGGCATGTCCCGTATCCAGGCGGCTAAAAAAGGAATAGGTGAAATTGCCTTCCCTATTATAATTTCTACGGCTACTACGGTGGCTGCCTTTGTTCCATTGGGTTTGTGGCCTGGTGTGATGGGCGAATTTATGATCTATTTCCCAATTACCTTATCGGTTGTTCTCGGATCCTCTCTTTTTGTAGCTATTTTCTTTAATTCCATGCTTGTTTCCCAATTCATGGAAACCGATGACAAGAACTTAACACGAAAACAGCTTATTAGGATCTCCATTATTCTAGGCGGCTTTGGAACCCTGATCTTCATATTTGGAGGTCCAATGCGTGGCTTGGGGTCCCTAATGATCTTAGTGGCGATCATGTTCTGGATCTATCGCTATTTCCTAAAACGGGCAGCATTGTACTTCCAACGAAATATATTAAGCTGGATGGAGCGGCAATATACAAGCTTTCTTTCACGTGCTTTAACAGGCTGGCGGGCCGGTGGATTTGTAGTTGGAACATTTCTGCTGTTGTTTATCGTTTTTGGGCTGTTTGGTGCATCTATAGGAAGCCAGCGAACCAGTGTAGAGTTCTTCCCGGACAATAAACCAAACCAGATCGTTGTGTATATCGAGTATCCACAGGGTACAGATATCGACAAAACAAATGCTATCACCATGGAAATTGAAGAGCGTGTCTATAAAGTTCTCAATGAAAATACATACGTGGACAACGGATACAATTTTATGGTGGAATCTGCTGTTTCCCAAGTAGGTGAAGGTGCGGGAAATCCACAAACAGATGGAGGTTCTGCTGCAGAAATGCCCCACAGGGGTAAAATAACTGCCACTTTGCGTGAATATAAATTTAGGCGCGGTGAAGATTCTGAATTGCTTCGGAAAAAAGTTCAGGAATCCCTCAAGGGTATTTATCCCGGAGTTGCGATCTCTGTTGAAAAGGATATGGTGGGACCACCCGTAGGTTACCCCATCAATATTGAGATCGAAGGTGAGGATTATGACTAATTGATCCAAACCGCCGAAGAAATGAGAAATTTCATTAATGCCAAGAACATAGCCGGGATCGATGAATTAAAGATAGATGTTAACAAAGGTAAGCCTGCCATGCAGGTATATGTAGACCGTGAAAAAGCCGGGGAATTGGGCGTTGCGGCCGGACAGGTAGCTACTCAACTAAGACGATCCCTGTTTGGAGAAAAGGCGGGAGTATATAAGAAAGATGGAGAAGACTACGACATCTATGTTCGGTTTAATGAAGATATTAAATACAACAAAAGCGCGTTATTCAACCAGAATATCATCTTCAGAGATCAGGCTACCGGACAGATCAAAGAAATTCCCGTGTCTGCTGTTA
>CAJQNO010000036.1 GCA_905479745.1 uncultured Flavobacteriaceae bacterium
ATAAGTTATTGAAAAAGCATGTTGACGCCAACGGGATGGTGAATTATAAAGGATTCGAAAAAGACGAAAAAACTCTCAAAGAGTATCTCGAAATGTTATCTAAAACCCAGCCCCTGGATAGTTGGAGTGTAGAGGAGTTACTTGCCTATTATATTAATACTTATAATGCTTATACAGTTAAGCTGATCCTGGATAATTACCCGGTGAAAAGTATTAAGGACATTAGTGGTCCCTGGACAAGTGCTATTGTACCCATTGGCGATAAGACCCTTTCTTTGGGTGGAATTGAAAATGGAATACTTCGGAAAATGAACGAGCCCAGAATACATTTCGCTATTAATTGCGCTTCAATATCTTGTCCAAAACTACTTAATGAAGCCTTTACTGCCTCAAAGATTGAAACACAACTGGACAAAGCTACCCGGGAATTTATCAACAGTGATAAAAATGATCTAAATAAATCGAATCCAAAATTGTCATCCATCTTCGACTGGTACCGAAAGGATTTTACCGTGGACGGAGAAGTAGATGTTATTGCTTACATTAATAAGTATACAACCAAAAAAATTGATAAAACAGCGTCTATCGCCTACAAAAACTACAATTGGAATTTAAACGAACAGTAGGCTCTTTTACTATCTTTAGCACATGATTAGTGTTATCATCCCGGTTTACAATGAAGCAGCTTCTATTGGAGGCCTGTTGAATCATCTGGACACACACAGTAAGTCGGGAAAGATAATTGAAGTAATTCTCGTAGACGGCGGAAGTACAGATGAGACCGTCCCATTAGCGCGGTCTTTTAGTGAAAATGGCAGCAGTCTTCCACTTGTGATTTGTAAATCTGATAAAGGCAGGGCACGGCAAATGAACACCGGTGCCAATATAGCCAGGGGTAACATCTTATACTTCCTACATGCCGACACCTTCCCTCCGGCAGGATTTGACGATGCCATAATAAAACAGGTTCAAAAAGGAAATAACGCCGGATGTTTCCGTATGAAATTCGATTCAAATCATCCTGTACTTATCTTTTCCCAATACTTCACCAGATTTAACTTCAAGGCATGTCGAGGTGGAGATCAATCCCTTTTTGTTGAACGTAGCATCTTCGATGCATTAAATGGTTTCGATGTAGAGTTCGAAATATATGAAGACTGTGATTTTATTGGGAGAATCTACGATCGGTATAAATTTACAGTGATCAATGATTATGTTGTTACATCGGCTAGAAAATATGCTAAGAATGGCACTTTAAAACTGCAATACCATTTCGCGGTAATCCATATCAAGAAATGGTTAGGAGCCGATGCCGGTGCTCTATCTAGATATTATAAGAAAAATATTATATCCTAAGGTTTCTAACTTTCAGAATCCGGAACTAGCTTTCTAAACTAATACTACAAAACGTTCGTTTTAATCGATCTTACACCAAATTATCCTACAATTCTCTATTTAAAACTGCTTCAGAATACACATTTTATCTTAAAATAATTACACTTTATCTATTATATGTTGTGTTTCATCGTTTTACGTACGAATTATTTGTAAGGCAGCAGAGGTTTGCCTTATGTTTGTCTTGTAGGATTTTTCGTATAAAATACAATTCAGTTAATACGAAACATCGCATAAGATTTAAATAATATGATATAAACCCATTAAAAGAGCAGAACACGACCCTGTTTTAGGTAATGTCAGGGAATCATTAGTGTTGTTGTTTTTTGGGAAAAAGTTGTTTCGCCAGGCGTGAAACAGCTTTTTATATTTTATCAATCTGTTGAATAATAATATTGAACTACCAATCCGGCCGGTTTGTTCTGTGGAGTAAACCGATCATTGTCCTCCCCTCCTGCCCTGTCATGCTCGATAAACCACTTCCAGATATAACCTCCGGCAAACCAACTTTCACTCCATATTTCTTCGTAAAGAGCCGTGAGTAAATTTGCCTGAGCATCTAGATTAACTTTTTGCTCTTCTCTACTCGTTTGCCAGGGTTCTTTCCCAGAATGATCTACACTACGGTAGCCGTATTCGGTAAATAGAATCTTCCTGTTATTGATCTCGGAAACTGCTTTCAATTCCTGTTTCCAGCGTTGCCAACCATTCCGGGCTTCACTAATGGCAGGGGTTGCACTTTCTGAAATGGGGAAGTAAGCATCTACACCGATATAATCTAGTTGTTCCCAAAATGGGACACGTTTGTATTCGTCCCAATTTGCCGCATAGGTTAATTTACCTTTGTACACCTTTTTAATTTTACTAATAAGTTCACTCCAGTATTTGGGCCTATGGACAATAAACTGCTCCAGTTCGGTGCCGATACAGAAAATTTCCACATTAGCACTTTGCGCGAGGGAGGCATATTCTAAAATAAATTTCGAATAGGATTCTTCCAGTTCCTTCCATTTTTCCTCAGATTCCATCTTTAAGTAACCTGTAAACTCACCTCGCCAAATCCAGATCTGAGGTTTTAGCATTACCCTGATTTTGTTTTTGTGAAGGATTTCGATATACTGAAGAGCCCCGTCCCGTGTCTCACCAAACCACTGCCGTTCTGTATTGTAGATGATCTCGGGATTATTAAGGCTTCTTATAAAACCAAATGGCATAACGGCAGCATGATTTGCCTGGTGTTTTATCACAGGATCTATATGTTGCTGGTCCACAGGATTGCGCGACGCAACAAAACTAACTCCGTTGATCCTGGAGCTTTGAGAGGTACATGACTGTACCAGAAAACAAAAAAACAGAAACGTAAATAGTTTCAGACATGATGTGTTCATACACAGCTCAAAATACTAATTAAATTCGAGCTAAATTCTTAAAATATTTTGATCTTAGAAAGTTGGTGCTTCCGCTGCTTGCCAAAACTCGGAGAATGTTTTGACAAGCGGGAAGACTATTTAACTTATTGAGAATTCAGGCGCCAATCGTATGGATAATACGATATTTTGGTTCCTAGCGCTATTTTTTCCTTGCGGTATTTATTAATGAAATCGATCTCACCGTCCTCATTATCGACGAAATCGTCCTTATACCATTTGAAGATCTCAGACAGTGCCACATTGTTTCCAGACACTTTAATGAAAGAACTATTGTTTATTGCTTTTATTGTTTGTTGTTCCAGTAATTGCTCCAGATTTTCCCCGGTGTATGCCTGAGGAATAATAGGTGGGCAACCCTTTGCTCCACAAACCAGTACAAAGTGAAATCTTGCATCTTTGAATTTTTTACGCAACAATTCATTTTCGATCTCATTCAGGGTTATGTTCATCCCGGCAATCGAATAGCTCGTCTTGTCGAAAAAGCCATTCACATCAAGAGGGGAGTTTAAGGGATAATTATCTATAATGCCTTTTATCACACTTATATTATATGCGTTGATCCAAAATGCCTGGTATTGTTTCTTATTGACAGACGAAACATTTATTGTGGACATAAGAGACATAAGCTGGTTCAAGTGTGTAGGATCGCTGTGAATGCCATTGTAATCAACCTTACCTCCTTTCACATTCTGTGTTAAAAACTCGTTGGCTTGTTGGAAGAATGCTTTGGTTTCCTGCCCAGGCAACTGTGTAGATCCCAGGCTGATCATCAGGATTAAAAAAAGAGAAAATCTGTACATCTAAAGAAATTAATAAGGCATAAGTCGGTTACCCCCAGGTAGTGCTTACACGCAAACCCTTAAACTTTTACCACCACTGGAAAATTGTTTTATGGAACCTGTTAGTGAATATGTTTGTAATGTTTGTAACTTTAAATACGACACAGTACTAAGCAATCTCAATTTATGGAACACATCGTTATTATTGGCAATGGAATTTCGGGAGTTACCGCCGCCCGGCACATTCGCAAATTAAGCGACAAACGCATAACGATCATTTCAGCCGAAACAGATCATTTTTTCTCACGAACAGCCCTGATGTACATTTATATGGGCCATATGAAATACGAGCATACCAAACCGTATGAAGACTGGTTTTGGAGTAAGAATCGTATCGATCTCAAACGTGCCTTTGTTAAGCAGGTGGACCATAAGCAGAAAAGTCTAATTCTGGATAATGATGAAACACTAAGCTATGATAAGTTAATTCTCGCCGTGGGTTCCAAATCGAATAAATTTGGCTGGCCGGGACAGGATCTGGATGGGGTACAAGGTTTGTATTCCTTTCAGGATCTGCAAAATCTAGAAAAAAACGCTCCAAATAACAAACTTTGTAAACGTGCTGTTATAGTGGGTGGAGGACTCATTGGTATAGAATTAGCCGAGATGCTCCACACCCGTGATATCCCTGTAACTTTCCTGGTACGTGAAACTAGTTTCTGGAATGGCGTGCTCCCTAGTGGGGAAAGTGAGATGATCAACCGCCATATAAGAAATCACCATATAGACCTCCGGCTTGGAGTGAACCTGAAGGAGATCCTGGCCGATGATGCGGGTAGGGCACGTGCCGTGGTTATCCCTGAAACTAACGAGGAGATCGCCTGCGATCTGGTAGGCTTAACTGCCGGGGTGAGTCCTAATGTAGATTTTTTAAAAGACAGCGGTATCGAACTGGGCAGAGGAATAAAGGTGAATCGCTTTCTGGAAACCAATATAGAAGGGATCTATGCTATAGGGGATTGTGCCGAACAACACGAACCTATTGGCAATCGCCGAAACGTAGAAGCTGTATGGTATACCGGGAGAATGATGGGTGAAACTGTGGCACAAACCATTTGTAAACAAAGGACTGCTTATAACCCCGGACATTGGTTTAATAGTGCCAAATTTTTCGATATAGAATATCAAACCTACGGCTGGGTTAATAGTGATATTCGGAAGCCAGAATACGAAGAACATTTCCATTGGATCCATGAGGACGACACAAAATGTATTACCATCGCTACCCATAAGGACAGTGGTAAATTTTTAGGGATAAATACCTTCGGAATTAGAATGCGCCACGAAGTATTCGACAAATGGTTAACGGAAGGTGTAAGTACCGATCATGTAATAAGAAACCTGCGTTACGCAAATTTCGACCCGGAGTTCTACAAGACTTTCGAACCTAAAATCCTTTCAGCATATAATAAACTAACTGTGAACATCTAAGCTATGGATACCATTCAACGAAATATGAGCCTTACCGGCGAACCTCCCAAAACGATTAACCGTACGCAGAAGATCGCAACTTTTATCGGGATGTTCGGCCTGGCGGTCCTCCTGCTGGCAACATTCAATGTTAACTTCCCCAATAAAGGTTTATGGCTTAGTATCGCCCTTCTCTCGATCACATCGGGTATCATCCTTTTCGCTAAAGGTGCTTATAGTAACGAATTGGAGGGAATAAAGAATCACGGAGTATGGTTTAAATCGATAAGTAGCCGGGGTTTCCTCGCCTGGATCTCCGGGATATCCCTAACCGGTTTTTATGTGATCTTATATTTCTACCCGGTTTATTTAGGGCTAAATGCCGAAGGTGAAAATACCGGGATAATTGCACTATTCGATCCATTGAGCAGGATCCTTAGTGGAAATCCGGCAAGCCAATGGTTTGTTTATGGAACTTTATATACCATAGCCATCTTTGCTTTTGGGATCAAATTTATAT
>CAJQNO010000037.1 GCA_905479745.1 uncultured Flavobacteriaceae bacterium
CGAAGGGATTCGAACCCCTGACCCCTTGGGTGTAAACCAAGTGCTCTGAACCAACTGAGCTACGCGCCCTTGCAGTTAGCGGATGCAAATATAAGGTAGTTTTTAAATTCAACAAACAAATCGGTTAAAAATATCAGAGAACTTCAGCTACAGTAAATGTACTTCCTCCAATATAGATCAGGTCGCTTTTATTTGCTTTTATTAACGCAGTACTATAGGCCTCCCTTACCGAGCTGTACACCTCCCCTTCTAATGAATGTTTTACCGCAGCTTTTTGTAACTCGGCCGCGTCCAGTCCTCGCGGAACATCAGGTTTGCAGAAAAAATATTGTGCATCCCTTGGGAATAATGGCAGTAACTTATTTAGATCCTTGTCGTTCACTACTCCTAACACAACAAACAAACGATCAAATTCCTCCCCTGCCACTTGTGTGAGTACTTCCTTTAACCCTTCGGTATTGTGAGCCGTGTCACAGATCACTTTGGGTTCTTTACTCAATACCTGCCAACGTCCCATCAATCCTGTAGATGGCATAACATTTAACAATCCGTTTTCAACAGATTGCGGAGAAATCGACCATCCTTGCTCTCTTAAAACTTCAATACCCGCTACGGCAGTTTTAATATTTTTTTGCTGATAACCACCTAACAGATCGGTACTATATTCCGGTAATTTTCTTTCCTCTGCGAATGTAATTGGAGCTAATAATTGTTCGGCTACTTGTTCGAAAACAAATCTTGTTTCTTCCTGAATTTCACCAATTATCACCGGTACACTTGCTTTAATGATCCCCGCTTTTTCCACAGCGATCTCTTCCAGGGTCGTCCCTAAAAAGTTTGTATGATCAAGCCCTATGTTGGTAATAACTGAAATTTCGGGTGTAATAATGTTTGTACTGTCCAGACGCCCTCCCAATCCTACTTCTACAATTGCTATATCGATCTTTTCGGCCCTGAAATAATCAAACGCCAGACCTACAGTCATTTCGAAAAACGACAAGGAATTTTCCTCAAAGAACGGTTTGTGTTTTCCAACGAAATCTGTGACATAGTCCTTTGGGATCATCACGCCATTTATACGTATTCGTTCCCGGAAATCTTTCAAGTGGGGCGAAGTATACAAGCCTACCTTATATCCCGCATGCTGCATTACCGATGCTAACATATGGCTGGTAGACCCCTTTCCATTAGTACCGGCTACGTGAACACTCTTAAAAGACTTGTGCGGGTCCTCCAGATGATCCATAAGCAATATTGTGTTCGCCAGGTCAGCCTTATAAGCCGCCTTACCTACTCGCTGATACATGGGCAATTGATCGAACAACCAGGATATAGTTTCAGAATAATTGATCTTCTTTAAATTTAGTTAGTTTATAATAAGTTTCTTGGTGACCACACCTTCATTCGACCCGATATTAACAAAATACATTCCAGCTTGAAGAGTAGACACATCTAAACGAAGTTTGTCCAATAAAGATGCCCGTCTAATTATACGGCCGTGAATATCAATTAGCTTTACTTTTAATTCACCTTGTGCACTTAGGTTCTCAATATAAACATCATTCGCTGCGGGATTAGGGTAAACAGCGATATCACTTTCAGAAATAATTGCTTCCACATTTAACACTATATTGGAAATATCCATCTTATAGGCCGATCTTCCATAGGTGCCTACGTAGAGATATTCAGAAGAATCGTAAATATGCATATCGGTTACTGGTACAGAAGGTAAATTATCACCTACAACCTCCCAAAAGGCCCCATTTGTACCCGAAGCGAAAACCCCAACATCCGTCCCTACGTATAAATTTCCGTTAAGGTCCTCTACAACATCATTTATGGGAATATCGGGGAGGTTACTAGAAATGCTTACCCAACCGGCACCACTTGTGGTACTCTTATAAATATGTCCCTCATCAGCACCATAACGATAGCCGGAAAAGGTTACATATACCGTATTTAATTCGGTTCTCGATGCAAGCACTTTTGTAACCCATCTGTTTGGCAAATTGGCCGACACCAAGGTCCAATTTATTCCGCCATCCTGCGTCACCCAAACATTTCCGTCATCGGTTCCTACATAGATGATATTACTATCTAAAGGCGAAACATCGATGGAAATAATGGTTCCAAATGTAAGATTTCCGGCATAAGGACCATTGCTAAGGTCGGGACTTATAGCCGTCCAGTTCCCTGCGGCATTCATTGTTTTGTAAAGTCGGTTCGCTCCATAATACAAAATCTGGGAATTGGCAGGATCGAAGGTAATGGGCGTATCCCAATTTTTACGATCGGCCGAAGAGATCCCGCTCATAGCATTAAAGAAACTGGCACCATTATTCGTCGATTTCACTAAATTACCTCTTTGTGACAGGGCGTAAATAATGTTCGTATTTGTTGGGTCTACCAGAGGCTGGAATCCGTCACCTCCGTTTATGATATCCCAGTTATTTGTACTACCTGTAACGGTCCTCATCGTGCTGTTGTCCTGGGTACCAGCGTATACTTTGTTTTCATTCTGAAAATCTACATGCATACGGTAGATCTGCGTTATAGGAAGAGTCTCGTCCTTCACCCAGCTTGCGCCATCGTTGTCGCTTTTATAGAATCCCCCATCGTTGCCTAGCAATACCTGCCCGGCCACCGAATTATTAAAGGCCAGTGCGTGTTGATCTACATGTACATTGGGAAAGGCGGAAAACCAATTTTGGCCACCATCGGTAGACTTTTCTACTACAAAATCCACATTATACAGGGTATTCTCGTCTGTAGGATCCACATATATCCCCCGAAACCACCAATGAAATCCAATATTGGTAAGCTGGCTGGAATTAACTGCAATCCAGTTATCCCCACCATCGGTAGTTTTGTAAACTCCTTGAATACTACCCGTATCTGTAGTATATCTCGCATATAATACATCAGGATTGGACTGCGAGACATCAATACTTATCCTACCTTTTTGCGATGCCGCGGAAGGCAGGCCATTTGTAAGTTCGCTCCAGGTTTCCCCTCCATCCACAGATCTGTATATTCCGGAAGTCTCTCCTCCGTATTGCCTGTTATCCGGCCGTCTTATACGTTCCCACGCGACTGCATATACTATATTTCCATTGGAAGGGTGAATAGCCATGTCTATAATTCCCGTACTGTCGCTAACAAAAAGTTTTTGTTCCCAACTCGAACCTCCATCCGTACTCCTGTACACACCCCGGTTGGAATCATTTCTAAATAGCGGACCCATGGCTCCTACGAAGATAGTGTTCTCATCACCCGGATCGATCAATATCTTTCCCACACTACCAATATCGGGCAGTCCTTTTGCCTGCCAACTCAAACCACCATCTTCACTTTTATAGATACCATCCCCGTCGTAGGCTAGCGATCCTCCTCCGGCATTTACTTCACCCGTTCCAACCCAGACCACATCATTATCAACTTTCGATATTTCTATGTCTCCAATGGATAACATTTCCTGCTCATCGAAGATAGGTGTCCAACTGGATCCAGCATCGGTAGTTTTAAAGATCCCACCTGAGGCTGCACCTACGTAATATGTATCAGCTTCATTGGAAGGGATCTCTATATCTGTAATTCGGCCTCCAATATTTAATGGCCCAACAAATTCCCAGGAATTCCCCACCACCGAGCGCTGCTGTAGCAAGGCCTTTTTCCATTGGATAGCTTCCCGGTATGCGCTGCTTTTTATTTCCCCTGTGGGGTAAGCTCGCTGTTCGAACATGAAATCGGCAGGAAGTTGTTCAACACTATTCTCCACCAAAATAGTTGATTTCTCTATACAGGATGAAGCGGTAAGTATGAGTACAGGAAGTAGATAAAAATAGTTTCTCATAGCGATCTGTTCTGAAAGCTAAAGATACTTAATTTTAAGATGCTTAATTATTAAAAGGTCTATTGGGAAAGTTTGAAATTATAGATGATTTGACCGTATTGCTTGGCAGGAGCCTTGGGGTCCGGATTGAATTTGGTTGCCAATGCAGCGCGTTTTGCGGGCTCTAAAAGACATCTCGAATTATTCTTGGTACCTCTTACGCCTGGCCTGGCACTAACAACATCTCCCTGCTGATTCACCACAATATCTACCACAACTTTTCCGGCTTCATTGCAATCCTGAATTTCTTTTGCCTTATTGATCGCTTTTCTCCCTCCTAGTCTGTAATTACCGTCGCCGTCAAGTCCTTTTCCGGTACCATAATAGCCTTTCGCATTTGGATCGCCATTTGGATCTCCCTTATCTCCCGGTTTATTGTCCGGACCTTCTCCTCCCTTGGATTGCCCGTCACTTTTTGGTGCATTGATTAGATTATCAAGGGCGTCTGTTGTTGACTTGTCCGGTTTCGGACTGGGTTTTGTTACTTCTTTCGGTTTTTCTTTTACCGGAACCTCTCGGGTTTCCTTTTTAGGTTTTTCCTTCTTAATTACCGGGGCCTCATCATTATCCTGGGTAACAACTTCCTCATTAATCTCAGATTCGGGTACCTCTTCCGGGGGAGGTGTGGTTTCCACAGGAGCAGATTTTACAGGAGTCTTCGGTTGAATATCCCCACTCCCCTGGTCCATGGTCCCGAAGTTTACGGCAATACCACCTTCCAATGGTGGATCCATATATTTAAGACCAAGAACAAAAAACAGCAAAAACAAAATGATGACGTGTATCACGATAGTGATCCTCATACTTTTTCGCTTATGTTCGGTATCCAGAAAACTCATCTTAGCATTTAATTCGGCCGTACGGCCAAAACCACTTTATAGTCATTTTTATTGGCTACATCCATTACAAATACAGCATCTTCGATGGGCACACCCTCTTCAGCTCTAAGGATGAGAGTTGGATTGTCCTGCCCGGCAAGAATTTCCTGCAATTGCTTCTCTAAACCATACTCACTCACGCGTTCTTTATTCACATAATACGCTCCTTCTTTCGTTATACTAACAGAAGCCTTCTGTTGGTTCGTCGATTTACCTTTAGCTTTAGGCAAGATAAGATCCAGGGCATCCGGAGTGATTGCGGGTGAAGTGAGCAGAAAGAAAACCAATAACAGAAATACAATATCTGTCATAGAACTCATGCTGAATTCGGGGCTTATTTTATTTCTTCCTCTTAAATTCATACTATGCGGGTTCGTTTAAGAGATCCAGGAAGTCTACCGCTGTAGCCTCCATTTGATGTACCACCTTATCGGTTCGTACCACCAGGTGATTATAGCCTATATATGCAATGATACCCACTATTAGGCCGGCAACCGTGGTAGTCATGGCGGTATAGATACCTTCCGCCAGGGCTCCCATCTCTGCCTGTCCACTGCTAGTTGCCAATTGGTGAAATGCTAATACCATCCCAATTACAGTTCCAAGAAATCCGATCATAGGTGCTGCCCCTGCAATGGTTGCCAAAATACTCACATTCTTTTCCAGCTTATATACTTCCAACCTGCCTGCGTTTTCTATGGCCGTATTAATATCATCCAGCGGACTTCCAATTCGAGAAATTCCTTTTTCTGTAAGTCGGGATACAGGAGTATTATGCTGGGTGCACAGGATCTTAGCCGCCTGGATATTACCCCCAGCAACGTTATCCCGTATCTGGTTCATAAAATTACTATCCAGGTGAGAGGCAGCTTTAATGGCGAACAATCGTTCAAAATAAATATAGACAGCGACGAAGAGTAGTACAAATAGTACCCCAATGATAATTTGGGCCCCCATTCCCCCATTCATAATGAGTTCGAGGACTGAAAGTGTTTTTTCTTCAGAAACAATAGGCTCCAGGTCTTGTGCCAGATCCTGACCACCTTCCTGAATAAAGAAGTTAAGCATGTGATTAGATTTGATTTAATTGAATAACGAATGTACTTCGCAATAATTGTTTAAACATGATGAAAGAGTACTCTTTCAAATAGCAGAAATACTCCGGCACCTGCAAGGAAGCCAACAAATGCGAGCC
>CAJQNO010000038.1 GCA_905479745.1 uncultured Flavobacteriaceae bacterium
ATTAGTGGATTTATTGCAGGAGGTTTATTGGGCTGGGGCTTTTACAGGCTTCAGCTTTGGGGACAAAAAAAATTCAACGGTTAGCGCTTACCATATAAAGATCTCTATATAAGCGCGGCTTGTGTGAACGATCTTCTTCCCCTTTCGGATTCATATCGTAGCGTGTAATAAAACGAGTATCGTAATCTTTAAATGTCCGTTTAAATAATTCTACATCATCCCTGGATACTAGGACTGCAAAAGAATCTTCTTCTGGTATACTAACAGTCCCTTCTTTCCGAAGAACTTCAATAGGCTTTCCATAAGCCCAGATCAGTTCGGGGGTAAAGTAGGTCATTTCATAAACTTCCAGGCCTGTTTCGGTTTGCCATTGAGGTAATTCGGCCATGCTTTTAAAGCCGGGATTTACGGTAAGGGTCTTTGCCAGGGGCATTCCGAAGCAAATGATCGCTGCTATAAATAATATGGTAGCGTAAAAGACACCCTTGATCTGCTTCCTGAAAAGATTTCTGATGATATATATTCCTATTCCGAATAAGACAATAGATAATATGACGAACCATATCCATTTTCCGGCCAACTGATCTTTCAGGAATAGATAACCGGCTATTGGAAATACCACTCCTATAAAGGCAATGAGCCCAAAATTAAAGTAAACAGGCCAGGTTTCTCTCTTGTCTTTTATTTCTGAAAACCTTCTGAAGAGGTACTCGATATAAAAACCCGTGTTCAACGCCAGAGGGATAAGTACCGGTAACAAATAGCGCGATTTCTTCTCGGGTATCACCGAAAGTAATACCAGGGACAACAGGGTCCAAAGCAAGGTAAAACGATATGCCCGCTTATTGAACACGCGATCTTTCAAGTAAGGATACAGCAGCCCAATGAATGCGATCAGGGTCCAAACCCCACTTTGTGTGAAGAAACTCCAGTAATAGTAGAAGGGTCGCACATTATAACCTGTCCAGTTGGAAGTTTCTTTTTGGGTGATCGCAGCTACGGTTTCCGGATCGTAGGTATAGGTATACCAATGCCACCAACCGGAAATTACAAGAGCAACCAGAACAAATAGAATTAAGGGCAGTATGCGTTTTTTGATGTTTTTATAACGGTATACGATTCCGAAGGAAATAAGAAAAGGAAGCATTAGGGCATATAGGGAAACCGGCCCTTTACTCATAAATGAAAATCCGAAAAAGACAGCTGCCAGGAGTGCACGTTGATATTTTTTATCTTTAGAAGTAAAAAACAGGTATAGCTGCCATATACAAACCATCATAAAGGCATGGGTAAAAATATCCCAGTTACCGTCCCTGCTGGCAGAAACCACATAAAAGGACGTAGCCATAACCAAACAAGCCAGAAATGCATAGGTTTTGTCTTTGGTTAATTTTACCGCAAAAAGATAAGAAGTCATTACCAGAAGGAGTCCCATAAGTGCTGCCGGCATACGTAGGGCAGCAATATTCTTTAGCCCGAAAATAGCTCCCGAAACTGCCGTGATCCAGGTAGGCAGTGGAGGTTTCTGATATCGTGGTTCGCCATTAAGCGTGGTAAGTAGCCAATTTCCGTCGTCCAGCATTTCGCGTGCTGTGGTAAAATTTCTTGCCTCCATGATATTTACATAGAGAGCGTCCAGATTCACGAAGAAAATAGCGATACAGGCCAGTAATAGCCACAGGATGTGTTTGTTTTTAATCGCTTTCACGGTATTGCTTTTTCCAGATAAAGATATTACGAATATATATTATTAGGCCTGCAATATGGCCTACAAATAGTACCGGGTCCTTTCGGAAAATGGCATAAGTGAGAATTAACGAAGCTCCTAAAACACTCATTCGCCAGAAACCAACCGGCAGCTGTGAAGTTTTGGTTCTTTCAGAATAGATCCACTGATACACGAACCTCAGGGTAAAGATCAATTGGGAGACAATTCCCAGGATAAGAAGCCAGAGGGAGATATTTTCCTTACTGAAGAATTGTTCGAGATCATACTCGCCGTTATTGTACGAATAGATCACGATGATCACCGGACAGACAATAAGAAACCACTGAAACCATTTAGGGGCTTTTTGCCATTCGCCTTGAAGCTGTAAATTCCTAATATAGATAAAGTAAGTTAACGATTGCCCCAGCATGATCGCAAAATCATCTCTCAGATAGCCGTAGACAAAAAGAAGAAAAGAAGCAAGCAGGCTTAATTTCCAAAAGAGGGAAGGGGTAACCACCCTTTTTCTTTTTTCTGAAACGATCCACTGTGCCAGTAATCTTCCCGAAAATAAGATCTGAGCCGTAAAACCAATGCTGTAAATAAGCAGATCGCTCATTCTTTTTGCTTCACCTCGTAGTTTATATACTTTTTCTTCATCCAAAGGTAGGCAAAGCAATCCATAAGGGGTCCAAGCAGTCTGTTCCATAGACCAAACTTGGCCTTCCCGGCTATTCTGGGGAAGTGACGTACAGGTACTTGTAGAATTTTCCCATTCTGAAGCAGGATCATTGCAGGAAGAAAGCGATGCAATCCTTTAAACATAGGGATACGTTTTGCATAATCTGTTTTGATCACTTTAAGCGGACAACCTGTGTCGTCCATCCCATCGTGAGTGAACGCACGACGTATCCCATTAGCGATCCTGGAGGACATATTCTTAACAAACGAATCCTTCCTGTCTGCCCGAACACCGGTCACCAGGTCGTATTCTCCTATATGCTCCAGTAATACATTAAAATCTTCAGGCGAAGTTTGCAGGTCGGAATCTATATAGCCTAACAATTGGGTGGACACATGGTCGAAACCGGCCTTTATAGCGGCGCTTAGTCCGCGATTTTCTTTAAACGAAATATAATCGAAGACCTCGTTTCTCTCACAAATTTCTTTTATAAACTGTTCGCTCTTATCCACGGAGCCATCGTTAACAAAAAGTATGGCTGTCTTTTTTGTTGCGATTTTTGTATAGGCCAGTAGTTCCTGTTCCACGCGTTGCAGGTTGTCCTCTTCATTGTAAACCGGCACAATAATAGTAAACTCGTACATAAAAGTTTGCTCGAAAGATTTGTGCAAAAGTATTTCTTTTTTGAAGAATAGGGCAGAATGCAGGAAAAGATGTTTCTTTGTATACCAATTCACTTCTATGCGAATATTAGTTACGGGAGCAGCTGGATTTATTGGATCTCATACTTCGGAAAGGCTATCCGATATGGGCCATGAGGTTCTGGGGGTTGATAATTTCTCCGATTATTACGATGTAAAACTGAAAGAGTTAAATGCCCAGGCTCTTTCAGAAAAAGGAATAGAAATAAAAAAGATCGATCTGAGCATAGATGAGCTAGGCTCCCTGTTTGAAGACCAAGTAGACTATATATTTCATTTTGCAGCCCAGCCGGGAATAGCTGTAACTTCTACCTTTAACGATTATATTACCAATAATTTTATCGCTACCCAACGCTTGCTCGATGCGATCGAACCCTTAGATAAAAAGCCCTTTTTTGTAAATATTGCCACCTCTTCCATTTACGGATTACAGGCTACCATGACCGAAGTGGAAGCGCCAATGCCTGCCTCCTGGTACGGGGTAACAAAACTAGCTGCCGAACAACTTGTACTAGCCTATAGCAGGCGCGGTCTCTTGCAGAGTACCAGCTTGCGTTTGTATTCGGTTTATGGTCCCAGAGAACGACCGGATAAGCTTTACACCCGACTTATAGACTGCGGATTGAACGACAAGGCATTTCCGTTGTATGATGGAAGTGAGCGCCATTTACGAAGTTTTACCTATGTTCAGGATATTGTCGACGGAATTGTAAGTGTGATAGGCCGCGAGGAGGTTACCAACGGGGAGATTTTCAATCTAGGAACCGAGGAGGAGAATAGCACCGCCACCGGGATCGCAACAGTAGAGAAGATCCTTCAGAAAAAAATAAAGATAGACCACAAACCTGCCAGACCAGGCGACCAATCTCGTACCAAAGCCAATATTTACAAGGCTCGTAAATTTTTAAATTACGATCCTCAGACTAGTCTTGAGGATGGCCTTAAAGAACAACTGGCCTGGTTTAAGGAAAACTTTAAATAATAAGCCGGAGAGTTTTTTCGTTATAAAGCCATCCTCATATGATAGCTATCTTACAGATCGTTGCCTTGATACAGGGAATTTTCCTGATCCTTGTATTGATTTCAAAGCGTAAGTCTTATAAAAAACCCACTCACATTTTATTGTTGTGTAGTATCTTTTCAATTTTATTGTTTTTAATAGGAGATGACCAGAATAACCTTATCTCGAAAGATGTGGACTGGTTCTTTTTCGATACCTCGTTATTTATAACCTTTCTCCTTCTGTTTGTAAAATATTATGTTTCTAAGCGGGATAATTTTAGTAGATGGGACTTGCTATATTTTATTCCCAATCTACTTTATCTCGGCTTCGAGATCTCCGAAATATTCCTAATTCCAGCCGAAAACAGGGTGGTGGAACTATTAGAACTAGGCATTGAACTCACTTTTCTTGTGTATTTGGTATTTACACTAAGGATACTTCTATTCTCCGGAAAGCAGAGGTGGTTACTCATGTTTATCTTTCCTCTCGTTTTGTTGACCAGCACCTCTATCTTAAACGATATTTTAAATTGGTTTTCTTTACAAGAGGTAGCAATGTTCAACGATGCCAATTTTAATTCGTTTGTCATGATCACGGTGGCAGCTCTATTTTATGTGGTTAGTATGAAATTGGTGATAGCTCCTGGAGATGTGCTTTTACCTCACGAAACGAGCCGATATCAAAGCTCCGGACTTAACCGCAACCTTATTGAAGAGTATAAGCAAAAGATCCTGGAGAGCATGGATACGCAGAAGATCTTTTGTAATCCCAGGCTATCGTTAACGTCATTATCACAAGAGCTCGAGATCCCTAAACAATACATTTCGGAAATTCTAAATGTTCACCTTCGTACGAGCTTTCAGGATTTTGTGAACGGGTATCGTGTTAATGCCTTTATCGCATGTCTGGGCGAAGAACAATATGAGCATTTTACACTTATGGGAATAGCTTCGGAAGTTGGGTTTAACTCCAAATCGAGCTTCTATTCCATCTTCAAGAAACATCAGGGATTAACGCCTTCAGAATACAAAAAAACCATGTTCGAAAGAGCGCAATGAGTTCAGAATCTTCATACTGGACTTATTGATGTTATTTAAGTGATGTAAAACTCCTTTATAGATATATATTTATGTTGTAATGAAGGGCTTAGGCGTATAATTAATTATTGTGTCTATTCACTTTCGTATTGTTCTTTACGGGATTATCTGGATGCCTTTCAATTATATTATTTACTGAAATAAATCACTATTTATGAAAACTACTGCTCTTATCGCATTAACGGTTTTGATCTTTGGTTTTAACAGCTGTGCTGAAAAGGATACCGATGTACCCGAAGTGGTTATGAAGTCGTTTACTTCGAAATTTCCGGATGCTCAGGAAATAGAATGGGAGAAAGAAGACGATAACGAATGGGAAGCCGAGTTCGAGCTGCTCGGCACCGAATACACCGCTTCCTTCGACAGTAAAGGCTCTTGGCTGGAAACAGAGCGATACGTAAAGGAGGCAGACCTACCTCAGATAGTTTTAGAAAACCTGAAGGCCAACTATCCAGATCATAAGATCGAGGAAATAGCCTTTGTTGAGAACGAAACCAATAGTTATTACGAGATAGACCTCGCGTACGGAGATGAAACTACGGAGGTGGCCATTAGTGAAGATGGAAATTCGCTCAGTTCGAACGAAACCGAAGATGACGACAATGAGGATGATTAGTAGAAATAAATAAAATATAAAATTCACAATATCAATGGCCTTAAGGGAAGAGTTCAAGAAGCAGGGGGATTTCCTGTTCAGGAATCGCAGTTATCTGCCACTTTTATTTTTGGTGGTGGGTCTGTTGGTATTTATTACCACTAAGGATTTTTCGAAGGAAGTCTTAAAAGCCTGTGTGTTCGAGCCTTATAAATTCTTGTGCCTGGGAGTATGTTTGTTCGGACTCACAATTAGAGTGACCACTGTTGGGCATACGCCTGGTAGTACTTCGGGACGGAATACCACCGAAGGACAAATTGCCGATGAATTAAATACCACCGGAATATATTCTCTGGTGCGGCACCCGCTTTACCTTGGTAACTTCTTTATGTGGCTGGGCGTGGCCATGCTAACCGAAAACTTTTGGTTTATAATCGCCTTTATTTTCTTTTACTATGTGTATTATGAACGCATTATGTTTGCTGAAGAGAATTTTCTTCGGAATGAGTTTGGGGAACGCTATCTGCAGTGGGCCAGTAAGGTACCGGCATTTATCCCTAAATTCAGAAAATATACAAAAGCGAAATATGGGTTTTGTTTAAAAAAGGTGCTGAAGCAGGAGAAGAACGGCCTGGCTGCGGTCTTTCTACTATTCTGGCTATTCAGTGTGATTAGCGACATCAAGGTTAGCAAACACTTTATAATCACCTACGACTTCTGGTTCTATGCGGCTATAATAAGCTCTGTGATCTATCTAATATTGAAGATTCTGAAAAAAAAGAGGTTATTGGAGCAGAAAGGTAGGTGAAGAAAATTATTGGTGCTTTTTATATAATCCCAACAGGTAGTTCGCTGCCTCGAAAGGGGTTGTTTTATTATCCCCGAGTGCTTCTAATTGTTTCTTTAGCTCAGCTTTTATCCTGGGATCTTCATAGAATTCGTTTTTCAGCGCATTTTCTATGGTTTGCAATAGCCAAAACTCGTTTTGTTCGTTTCTTCGCCTTTGGAAAAATCCGTTTGCCTTGGTTTTTTCAACATAGCTCTCAATAAGCTCCCCAATCTCCTTTATACCTTCATTTTGCAAAGCAGAGCAGGTAAGGGTTTTAGGCGTCCAGCCACTTTCCTTTTCCGGAAACAGATGTAGAGCCCGGTTAAACTCGGTTTTGGCAAGCTTAGCAGCTTTAACGTTCTCACCATCTGCCTTATTGATCACTATGGCATCGGCCATTTCCATGATACCGCGTTTTATCCCTTGTAGTTCATCGCCGGCACCGGCGAGTTTCAACAGTAAGAAAAAGTCGGTCATCGAATGTACCACAGTTTCGCTCTGACCAACACCTACTGTTTCAATGATGATAATGTTATAGCCGGCGGCTTCGCACAGGATAATAGCTTCACGGGTTTTACGTGCCACACCACCCAGGGAGGTTCCACTCGCTGATGGCCGGATAAATGCATTTTTATCTTTCACCAGTTCTTCCATTCGTGTTTTATCGCCCAGGATACTACCTCTGCTTAGCCGGCTGCTAGGGTCGACGGCGAGTACAGCAACATTGTGTCCCCGTGCAGTGTATAACTTTCCGAAACTTTCTATGAAGGTACTTTTACCTACGCCCGGTACACCCGTGATCCCAATCCGTAGGGAATTGTTGGCGTGTGGAAGGCAGGATTCCAGCAATTGAGCCGCCTGTTTTCTGTGAGAGGTTTTGGTACTTTCTACCAGCGTAATGGCCCGGCTAAGTGCACTTTTATCACCGGATAGGAGGCCTTTGAGAAGTTCTTCGTTCGAAATTAATTTTTTTCGGCGTTCCTTTACCTTATTGGCCACCTTATCGTTAAGTGAGGAAGGAGGTGTAATTCCTTCCATTTCGTGCAATGCACCTGTATTTTTACCAGACTTGCTCACGAAGTGAAGTTATAACATTTTTATAAATTTAAGATTCCTTGCAACACAGATACTAATGTGTCGTCTTTTAACCGAACAGCAACCAAAAAACCATCATTCGTGGCAGACTCGTTCCTTATAGAGAAATGCAAACAAAACGATCGGAAAGCTCAGTTAGAGCTGTATCGAAAGTATTGCGATGGCATGTTCATCGTAGCGAGCAGATATTTAAAGGACGGAGCTGCTGCTGAAGACGCACTGCAGGAAGCGTTTATTAAAGCGTTTCAGAAACTCGATCAGTTCAAAGGGGACGTCACCTTTGGAGCCTGGTTGAAAAGGATCGTCATCAATAAATGCCTGGATATTATCAAGGCGAGAAAAATGGAGGTCCAGTCCCTGGACGACGGGGTATTGCATATTGCTGAAGGAGAAGGCGATTGGGATATAGGTGAACAGGTCACTATGGACGAAGTTTACCAAGCCATCGACAGGCTACCGGAGAATTACCGGGTAGTAGTAAAACTCTTTCTTATGGAAGGCTACGATCATCAGGAGATCTCGGAGATCCTGGGAATTACAGAGAGTGCCTCCCGAACAAACCTGCATCGCGGGAAATTAAAATTGAAAAAAACACTTAAACACTTGGAATATGGGACAGGATATTAGAAAGATGATGCGGGATTACAAACCCGGGACGCCAAAGTTATCGGAAGGACACGAAAAGCGTTTTGCAGCCCGATTAGACGCTCAGTTGTCGAAGCCGGAACGACCTATGATCTATTGGTTGAAAATTGCAGCCGTGATCGTGGCCTTTATCGCCGTAGGCTCTTTTGCCTACTTCTCCATAAATGATAAAGGTGCAGAGGATGGTCTCTCCACTGTAGAAAACACAAATACGGAAACTATTCCGGAATCTGTGATCACTTTAGGAGACCTATCCCCGGATTTGAAAAAGGTGGAATCTTATTACACAACCGGGATTAATGTGCAACTGGCTTCGCTGAAGGTAAATGACGATAACAAGGAACTGGTGGATAGTTACATGAAACGGTTAAACGAACTCCACACCGAATATAAAGTACTGAATAAAGAATTAAACGAAGTAGGGCCCAATGAGGCAACCATCACTGCTTTGGTTGATAATTTGCAATTGCGTTTGGAACTGCTGTTCAAACTAAAAAACAAATTAGAAGAACTAAAAAAACAAAACAATGAGAACTATACAATATAAGGTTTTAGTCGCAGTCGCTCTGTTATTAGGCAGTACAACTCTTGTAGCACAAGTGAAAGAAACAGAGCGTTTTAACGTGAATGACGACGTGGTAGTATCTGTAAATACGTCTTATACAAATGTTATATTCGAAACATGGAATAAGAACGAGGTGGAAGTAACAGCCTCGGTGGACGGTGACGATCTTACCCAGAAGGAAAAACAAGAGATCCTTGATAATTGGGATTATGAAGTGTTGGGAAGTAGTAAACAGGTGCGTATCACCTCTAATACCGGAGGCGGATGGATGGGAATGGATCATCTTAGTGGTTTGAAAGGACTACACGGCCTGGAGGCTCTTAAAGCGTTGGAGAATATGGACATGCTAAAGGATATGCCAAAGTTTGTCATGCCCGATTTTGATTTCAATTTCAACGATAATTTCAATTTCGATGTAGAAACACCCAAGTTGGATGAATTTCCAAAATGGCCTTTTAGTGGAGAGCGCCCTAATTTCAAAGACGGAAGCGAATACAATCACTACAACGTGCAACATGGGAAAGGCACCACCTTCGACAGAGGCGAATACAAGAAGAACAAACAGGCCTACGTAGATAAGTTGAATAAGAAGCACAATTCAAATGTCACCGTGCGGCAGGTAGACGATTGGTTGGTGGAAGTGGACGAATGGTCTGCCAATGTGGAGAAGGTGATGGAAGAATGGGGAGAGAATTTCGGGAAACAATTTGGAGAGAAGTTTGGGGCCGATTTTGAGGAGAAGATGGAGAAATGGGGCGAGGAATTCGGTGAAAAATTTGGTAAAGACATGGAGAAATGGGGTGAGGAGTTTGGCGAAAAGTTTGGTAAGGACATGGAGAAATGGGGAGAAGACTTCGGAAAAGAAATGGAAGAATGGGCCAAACATTTTGAAGAACAAGGCGGAAATTATAGTCAACAGATCATGACCGATCCCTATGGAAATAAAACCATAATTATCCAGGGTGATAAGAAGGGAGAATATAAAAAGGTGAAAGCCACCAAGACGATCCGTATTAAAATGCCAAAAGGTGCTAAAACCGAAATAAACGTAAGACACGGAGAAATTAAAATGGCAGATGCCTACAACGTAAGAGCGACTTTAAACTATTCGCCATTTACAGCCAACAGTATTGATGGGGGGAACACCCTCATCAATGCTGCTTATGCTCCTGTAACGGTTAATTTCTGGAATAACGGAACCCTTTTTGTAAAATACATAGACGAATGCCGGATCAACAAAGTAAAACATATCGACCTGGAATCTAATTCGAGCAATGTGGATATTAATTATGTTTCGGATGTGGCCATTTTAAGCGGATCTTTTGGGGATATCAGGATAAATGCAGTTGACGATGGATTTAAGACAATACGCCTCGACCTCGATAATACAGATGCCTTTATATCTATCCCTAATACCTCTTTTTCGTTCGATTTTAATGGGAAACGATCCACCTTGCTGTACCCAAAATCCATGGCGCTGGATAGCAGAAAGCAAAATGGTTTAGTTCTTATTAGCGGATATAACCAGAACTCGAATTCGAATAGGTCCTTTACCATTAGTGCGACCTACAGCAATATAAAATTGCAATAAAAAAACCGTTCCATAACAATTGCTATAGAACGGTTTGGCTAACTAATAACCAACTTTAGTTAAGCGTCTTTGTTTAGTTTTTTAGTGACATAGTATCCTGTGAACAAACCAAGACCGGCCATAAAGAAAATAACTCCCGGAAAGGCCACATCCCCGTCCATTCCAAATCCCTGTACAAATCCTTCCGCAATTAAAGTCCCCAGACCAATACCCATAAGCAGAAAAGCCAGATTGATTATTATAACTTTCCACATAGGCGTTGCTCTGCGGTTACTACTGTAAAAAATCGACGCTTCCGCACCTTTTTCTATGAGCGCCAGGCGTTCCTTGTTTCTGGCGGAAATGTATAAATAAAAGATTCCGAAGAGAACTCCGAACATGATAGGCACTATAATTACTTCTGATCCCATAATATTGAGTGTTTAAGATTTTAAATTTGTTCGTTTCCATCTAAGACGATGTTGTTGACAAGCCGGTTACATATATTTTGTAATTTATTATTCTGAATTCGATGTAACCTAACTAAGGTTCGCTTCGTCTTACCTCTAATGATGCAACGCGCTGACCACTATTACATTCGAAAGACGCTAAAAGGTGACACTAATGCTTTTTCCGAATTGATCACCAGATACAGAGACCTGGTGTTTACTGTGATCTTCCGTGTGGTGAAGAGCAGGGAGGAAGCAGAAGAAGTCGCCCAGGATACATTCCTAAAGGCTTTCGAATCCCTGAGTGGTTTTAGAGGCGAGGCGAAATTCTCAACCTGGCTGTATAGTATCGCCTATAGGAAAGCACTCGATCAGGTACGAAAGAACAACAGGATAAAATCTGTGGAGCTGGTTGAAGACATAACCGAAAAACAAGTACAGAAAATTGAGAATGCCCTGGACCTCATCGAACAGCAACAGCGCCGGGAAGTTATAAATAAATGCATAGCTGCATTGGCAGACCAGGATGCTGCGATAGTTACATTTTACTATTTTGAGGAACTATCGGTACGCGAGATAGCTACTATCACAGGGCTAACAGAGGATAATATTAAAGTGAAATTACACAGAAGCAGAAAAAAATTGTTTACTTTACTGAAACAATTCGTACTGCCCGAAATGACAAATAGCAATGGAAGAGCAATTTAAAAAGGAAGATCGAATCTTAAAGAAACTTATTTCTGAAGTAGGTACCGAAAAGCCCGGTCCCAATTTCAATTCGAAGTTAATGGAGCAAATTGAGCAACGTGCTTCCGAACGAATTCAGTACCAACCATTGATCTCGAAAAAAGGATGGGTTCTATTAGGTCTAATGTTCGTGATTCCGGCACTGTTATATTTTGTATTACCTTTAGAATTAGGCCACCGCGAATTCGGCCTTCCCTGGAAAGATCTCAGCCAATTAGTGCCCGAATTCAGGTTTTCGAAGGTCTTTATGTATGGAACGATATTTTTAACCTTGTTTTTCCTTCAAATTCCATTGCTGAAGAAATTTGTAGAAACAAAATTTTAAGAACTTCTAGTTGATAACAGACATAAGTTGATAACTACCTTCGGGTCCATGCTTAAAAATTCCTGTAATTTCATTTCTCTGTTCGATTGCCCTGTCCAGATCCGGGCAGAAATAATTACAGTTAAAAGGAATCTCATTTCCTAAAATAAACGTAGAGTCTGCCTGCCGCCTGATAAAAGTTGCCATTCCACGACCATTGATGAATTTGATCATCGGGATCCTGAACTCGGCGTCCGGACGCACTGCCTGCCGCGAATCTACAGAGTTTACTGTAAAACGTATCGTTTTGGCGTTGGTACCGGCATTTTCTATGGTCGTTTTGGTTGCACTTAGAGAATAGGTATACCCTGGTTCAAAATTAAAATGATCTATCTGCCCGTATACCCTGGCATTTTCATCACCCAGACTACCATTTTCATAGATCACAAATGCGGTTCCGTTGTAGGCTGAGATAGTTTTATAATGGTCTACGGCAAGATCAACCTCTTCGGAGGTAATATTTTCATCAGTAGCGCTGCATGCAAAAATAAGCGTAGAAACCAGGAGTAGGGTAGCATTTTTCATAAGAGTATTTTATTCAGAAATGCCGCAAAAAATATACCGAATCATTCAAAAATTAACGAGCGGATGAATTAAATAGATTCAGAAAAAAAAGAACCGATGCGTATGCACCGGTTCTCACATCAATCATAAATAATGAAAAAATTACTTCTTCACAATTCTAAAGGTTTCAGATTTGTTATCTGAATTCACTTGAACGAAATAAATTCCGCTATCAAGTGACGAGAAATCAAGTTCACCATAAGTAGCATTGAGCTCGCGAACCATCAATTGTTGTCCGGTAACCGAATAAACCTGAATTGAGGAAATTTCGGTTTTCCCTGAAATAGAAAGTAGGTTGTCTACGGGATTTGGATAAAGTGCCAGGCTGTTGTCTGTAAAATCATTAGATCCTAAAATTACCTCACATTCTATCTGTAATTGGAAATTCCCGTTATTGTTTACGTCGTATCCTTCTACCATAATAATATAAGTGCTAACCCCATCCGATTCGAAACTTAGCTCTGGTTGGTTAACACAGGAGCTATCGTTAAATGCGATCTGATTGGTAAGTGTACAATCTGAAAAGACACGTACTGTAGTAGGGAAGTTGGTCCCATTACCACAAGCATTAAGGGTGATAGTTTCTGGGTTGCCGCTTCCGGTATAAGAATAGTACACATCGGCAGATCCATTACCACCGGAATCTGTCGCAAAAGTAGTTGAATTGGTCACCAGATCTCCACAGGAGAGCGGAATGGCATCGGCACATCCATCATTGTTAGGAATTCCGGGCATTTGTAAACGGAATGTAAAAAGATCTCCCCAGGTTCCTATGGTTGGATCGTATCCCCAGCCGGTCACATATTCACCATTGGAAGACATTGCACTGGGTGAGTAAACCGGGCTAGCCCCCATAGAGTAACCAAGTGTATTTGTGATAAAGTCGTTAAAGTCCTGTAATCCTCCTGTAGAAGTCCAGATAAAAGGCACATTAGGATCCCAGGGGCCAATCACGAAGTATCCGATAACTCTTGTACCATCGTGGTTAATATCTGTTACATAACCTGTACTTCCCGGGGCTAAAGTACCCAGAGACATATATCCGGAGTTTTCATTCCAGATCCAGGGTTCATTATTATTGGCATAATCACCTTTTCCACCTATCCAGTTCCCGTCTGCAGATACAGCTGTTGCTTCCCCAAGTTGGTTGTATTCGTCCATCGGATCACCAGTGGGATCCACTAAAAGGTATTCGTTTGGAAGATAGTCGCCATTAGCATCCTTGCGCCATACAGCCGATTTCCACGGACCGTTAAAATCTTGCCATCCTACAATCACACTTCCATCCTCGCTCACATCGTTAGCGCGAGTACTTCTATTGATATTGGTATATAAGCTTCCCAGGTCTATAAGTCCGGTAGCAGCTGTCCAGGCTGTTGCGTGTACGGCAACACCCGACTGTCCCGGAGTTGGTTCAACATAAGCACTTCCTACAACTGTGGTTCCGTCACCCGAAATATTATAACCTGAACTAAGGTTATCGTCTATGGAGTAGTTAAAACTTCCAAGCTCTGTCCACTGGTCGTTGGCCACATCGTATAAAGACATAATAGAGTAGGTAGTACCACCTATATCAACCAGGTCGGTTCCCGAAAGAAACATTCCATCTCCAGAGAATCTGGCTGCGCCACCTATTCCTAGTCCTGGTGCGGCCCCACCGATCTGGTAGAATTCGTTCGTGTCTGGTTTCCAAATTGAATAAGGACCACCCTGTGCTTCATAGCCGGATATAACTCCTTCATTGGATACGCTGTGTGTTTCGAAGAAAGTAGGCTTTACTACAAATTGAGCTAGCGAATTTACCGTGAAGAACACGCAGCTCAATGCAGTGAGTAACATAGTTTTTTTCATCATGTTTCAGTTTATGCGGGTGACTTTTAGGTTTAGAGTCCAGCCCGGGATTTGTAATTAAATTTGGTGCAAAGTAGGGTGGGATAGTTAACAATAAAAGAAAGTATCTTTTGGATTTCATGAATTTTAAAAGACAAAAATTCATATAACTATCAGAAAATCAATTATATACGGTGTAAATTAAAAAACTAAGTGCAGCGGCTTTAAAACGGCTAACTATATGTTTTTAAGGGTATATTTTAATTTTTTTAACTTTTTTTCTGAACGTATTACTTCACGGATCAAGTAGAAAAGTATCACAAGAATTAGGATAGACACGCCTATAAATATGGGTGTGTAGGTCTTACGTAAATTTGCGATCTCCATTTCGCGTTCCTCTGTGATTGAGACCAGTGATTGATTAATTGAACTTCGTTCTGCCGAACGTGTAGATTGCTTTAATTCCAGGTAAAGATCCCGGTATTTGGTGTAGTTTTCCCAGTCTTTTATGGCGAGGTAGTTGTTAGAAAGACCAAAATATAAACCGCGATTAAGTACCAGGTCACCAACAGATTCGGCTTGAGTCACTGCGGTTTGCAGGATATCTATTGCCTCTTTGTAATTTCCTTTTCTCGAATTCACTTCGGCCAGGCCTTTATATGCAAACCCGATCAAACTACTGGCAGCGATCTTTTCTGCATACACTTTGGAAAGTGAGAAGCTTTCGGAAGCTTCATCAAGTTTGCCCAGGGAGATAAGGCAATTTCCTTTGTTGTAATAAATAATACTTACGTTACCATTCTTTGTATTATTCTCTGTCGAATTTAAATAGGCATTTATACCTCTGTCGAAATAGTTTAAAGCTATCTCACAATTCATTTGCTCCCGGTAGATAAAACCTCGCATCACATTATTATAGCCTAAAAACGGCCTGATAGAATCCTGAACAGGGTAATTATCGATCCTTTCAAGGGCCAGATCCAGATATTCGATGGCCTTATCGTAGATCTTCATCTGTTCGTACTGCCCGCCAATCCTATTTAGTATATTGATCTTTTGTGCCTCATCTTTAAGCTTGTCGAAATATGAAGTGGCTTTTAGCATGGTTTCCAGAGAATGATCATAGTCACGCATGGATGCATATCCGGAAGATATTATCAGCAAGGCCTTAACCTTCTCCTCTTCATTCGTTGAGCTATCGTCGAATACTTTTCCAGCCAGGTCGATCGCCTCCTGTGGTCGTTCATAAATAAGGCGAGCTGCTGTTTCCAGAAGACTGTCGGGATGATGCTGTGCGAATAAAGACGACATACACAGCAAAAAGTATAATAATATGGCGTGTTTAATCATCTTCATAAGCCATGGCTAAATTTTTCTTCGTTCTTCTTTGGGAACGCATAATATCTATAAATGCAGTAGGGGAAATCCCGGTTACCGACTTAAATACGGTAGCGAAGCTGCTGTGTGATGTGAATCCGCATTCTTCGGCCAGATAACTAATCTTATACTGTAAATACTTGGGTTCGTGCTGTAACTTATCAATGATGTAGTTGATACGTAGTTCGTTTATATAAGAGTTGAAATTCTTATCCTTATGCATATTGATAATTCCGGATAAATACCGGGTATTGGTATCGAACTGTGAAGCAAGATAAGCGAGAGACATGTCCTGTTTTGTAAACTGAGTAGAGCGCTCAAACTGTTCGAGCTTTTTAATTAGGTGCATCTCGGTGGATTTCGGAATGGTAGAAGATTTACCAACTTCCTTTTTAGGCTTCAGCCTTAGATCATCATATTCGCGTTTTTTAAAGTACTGGATAAATTCTTCATATTGGAGGAATCTCCTTCGGTATCGATAACGCAAAACAAGCCAAACGATTATAAATAACGCCACTATCCCAAGCAAGGTCCATAGTATATTTTGGCACATTCCATAGGCCAGGTCACGTTTTCGGGCATGGTTTTCGTTTATGTAATTAAAGATCGTGTTTACGGCATTGTCTTCGTTAGATTCAGATAATTGTATAATACGGGAGGCTTCTTCTCCTACCGAATAAAACTTATCAGTTTCTTCTAGGGCCATATAAGACAGAGAAGTTAACTCCAGTATTTTCCCTCTGTATTGATTATTTTCGAGACTCACGGAAATCGAATCGGCCTTGTGGAGAAATTCCAGGGCTTTGGGATAGCTGTTCTTATCGAAATTGGATTGACCCAGCCTGTAAAGCAATATCATCTGCATAAAAACATTCTCTTTGTTTTTATCGTCCTCTAACCTAGATCGAAAGTACCTCATCGCTTCATCCGTTGGAACGCTTTTATAAATTATATCATATTCGGATATTTCGGTTTCATTAACCAGGAACCGATCCGGTATTTTTTCAAAGAAAGACCTGGCTGTTTTTATATGATTCAATCCCGCATTATAGTCGGGAGACTGAACAGCCTTTACGGCATCCACCAGAGATGAACCACCGGCTAATAACGTGATCATTTGTTGGTCGTCTTCTTCATTCACCGCGATCTCTATATTTTTTAAATATCGCTCTGCTACAACATCAAGTTCTAAAAGATTGAGCAAGTGGATGGAAAATAATGCAACGTCAAGCTGAGATCTTTTATCTTCATTGGATTCGGCCAACACCTTGGCATCGATAAGGTTTTGTACAGAATTTAATAGATCTCCTTTAACGTAATGTGCTCGCGCATTTAAAAGAAGTGCCTGAATTTTCTCCTGATCATCTTTAGAGTTCTGCAGAATGTGCGTACATATTCTAATGGTTTGTTGAGGAGCGTAATAGACTTCGTTCGAAGCAGAAACATACATTTCCCCGAAGTCATTACTTAACTGTGCATTTAACGGTAGTACGGCAGCTATGAAAAGCCAAAGGCGTATCATAAATTGCATCCAATTTCGATTTTGAGTACAGATTGAATTAATAAAATTCAAGATACATAAAATTAGCAAGTGAGCCAGCAATGCTACCGCCTGGATGAAATTAAATAAGAATAGGGCGCGAACTATCTAAATCTCTTTTCAATCTTCGTCAACCAACACCCATTCGCCTTTATCGATTAACGGGATAGCCTGTTTGTATTTAACGGTCTTGTTCTCACCACTCATCACATTTTTAATGGTAACCCGCTCGTTACGGCCAATTTTTGGTCGTTCGCGAACAATGGTTTCGGTAATTTGTGGTTTAGGCTGTGTATTTCCTGCAGCTCTGGATTGTGCTGCCCGTTCGTCCATATTAGGGATCTCGTCTTTCTGCTCGCTTAGCTTTTCTTTACGCTTTACCTCCCGGGCTTCCTGGATCTGTTGCTGGTTCTCCTGTGGTAATTCGCCTTTGAAGAGGAAGGATATCACATCCTTGTTCACTTTCTCTATCATAGCCTTAAAGAGCTCGAATGCCTCAAACTTGTATATGAGCAACGGATCTTTTTGTTCGTGAACTGCCAGCTGCACCGATTGTTTTAACTCATCCATTTTACGAAGATGTGTTTTCCAGGCATCATCGATAATGGCCAAAGTGATATTTTTCTCGAAATCCTGAACCAGTTGCTTCCCGCCCGATTCGTAAGCCTTCTCAAGGTCGGTCGCCACATTAAGGGTTTTAACCCCATCGGTAAACGGCACAAGGATACGCTTATACTGGTCTTTATGGTTTTCGTACACATTCTTGATCACCGGGAAGGCCATATCGGCGTTTCTGGTCATCTTATCCTGGTAGTGCGAGTAGGCAGCCTTATAGATAATACCGGCAATCTCCTGCGCACTTTTATTCTCAAATTCTTTTGCTGAAACAGGCGAGCTCATCGAGAAATAACGAATCAATTCAAACTCGAAATTCTTGTAATCCTGGGCCGCTTTGTTGGTTTCGGCTATGATCTCGGACGTATCGTAGATCATATTAGCGATATCCACCCGAAGTCGTTCGCCAAATAAGGCGTGATAACGTCGTTTGTAAACAACCTCTCGCTGAGCGTTCATCACATCATCATATTCGAGCAGGCGTTTTCTTATTCCGAAGTTATTTTCCTCTACTTTTTTCTGGGCACGCTCGATAGATTTGGAGATCATACTGTGCTGGATCACTTCCCCTTCTTTCAGTCCCATACGGTCCATCATCTTGGCAATTCGCTCACTACCAAAAAGTCGCATTAGATTATCTTCCAGGGATACATAGAATTGCGAGCTTCCTGGGTCTCCTTGTCGGCCGGAACGACCACGTAACTGTCTGTCCACACGTCGCGAATCGTGCCTTTCGGTACCTACAATCGCCAAACCACCGGCTGCCTTCACCTCATCACTCAGTTTTATATCCGTACCACGTCCCGCCATATTGGTCGCTATTGTAACCATTCCGGCTTTACCGGCTTCAGCTACAATATCTGCCTCCTTCTTATGCAATTTCGCGTTCAGTACATTATGAGGGATATTCCTAATGCTGAGCATTCGGCTTAATAATTCGGAGATCTCAACCGAAGTGGTACCAATAAGTACAGGTCTTCCTGCCTGACTTAGTTCGGTAACCTCTTCAATAACGGCATTGTATTTTTCGCGTTTTGTTTTATAGATCTTATCCTCCATATCCTTACGGGCTATGGGTCTGTTGGTAGGGATTTCCACCACATCGAGCTTATAGATCTCCCATAATTCTCCGGCTTCGGTTACCGCTGTACCCGTCATACCGGAGAGTTTTCGGTACATCCTGAAATAATTCTGTAGCGTAATGGTTGCAAAGGTCTGAGTGGCTGCTTCAACCGTTACATTTTCCTTAGCCTCGATCGCCTGGTGGAGCCCGTCACTGTATCTACGGCCTTCCATGATCCTACCCGTAGATTCGTCTACGATCATTACTTTATTGTCTATCACCACATATTGGGTATCCTTTTCGAAAATGGTATAGGCTTTCAGCAATTGGTTCATGGTGTGAATGCGCTCACTTTTCACGGCAAAATCGCGGAACAGATCTTCCTTCAGCTCTGCTTCTTCTTCCGGACTCAACCCTTGTTCTTCGATCTTGGCGATCTCGGTACCAATTTCAGGCATTACAAAGAAATCCGGATCGTCCTCACCGGAAAGGAAGTCCACTCCTTTATCGGTAAGATCGATCTGATTGGTTTTTTCTTCGATCACAAAATACAACTCGGCATCTACTTTAGGCATCTCCCGGTTGTTGTCCTGCATGTAGTAATTTTCTGTTTTCTGAAGGATCTGTTTCACGCCTTCTTCCGAAAGGAATTTAATAAGGGCTTTATTTTTTGGCAGGCCTCGATGTACTCTTAATAGTTGAAATCCGCCTTCCTTGGTGTCCCCTTCCTTAATTAGTTTCTTGGCTTCGGCCAGTACTCCGGTAAGATATTTTCTCTGGATCTCCACCAGTTGTGCGATCTTGGGTTTCAGTTCGTTGAATTCGTGAATATCGCCTTTTGGTACAGGACCGGAAATGATCAAGGGAGTTCTCGCGTCATCGATCAAAACAGAATCCACCTCATCCACAATTGCATAGTGGTGCGGCCGCTGAACAAGATCTCCGGGGGCATGTGCCATATTATCCCGCAGATAGTCGAAACCAAATTCGTTATTGGTTCCGTAGGTGATATCGGCATTATAAGCTTTTCTTCTGGCTTCCGAATTGGGTTGATGGTAATCTATACAGTCTATGCTTAAACCGTGAAACTCGAAGATGGGTGCCATCCAGGCCGAGTCACGTTTGGCCAGGTAATCGTTCACAGTTACAAGATGTACTCCGTTCCCGGCCAGGGCATTGAGA
>CAJQNO010000039.1 GCA_905479745.1 uncultured Flavobacteriaceae bacterium
GGTTTCGTTTATAAGTTGCGCATCAATACTAATATTTCGTACGGCCTTGGGCAGATCTGGATATTTAAAGGAAGCATTGCTACTCCTTACGGCAATATCCATCATAGGGATGTGATCGTCGTCCACTTTACCCTTAAGCATGCCCTTTACACTAAAATCTCCTGTGGTTGCAACCCCCTCGAGATCCTTAACATATTCTCTTGGCATCACCGCCAGGAAATTTCTAAAATCGGATGATGGCGTTTTAAAGCTCAGGTCCATTTCGGTATTATCCTCATTTACCTGCACAAATCCATCGAAGGTGAGAGGTAGTTCGTTCACCCTTGCCTCATTTTCGAGGAAGGTATATTTTTGGTTTTCCAAATCCATCTGAATAAGTGCATCCAGGGAAATGATGTTGTTGGTTAAATAGGCCACTTCTCCAATTTTAAGGGAAACAACGGCATCGGTATCAGTATCCAGCTTAGACTGAGCCAGTGAGAAATCACCGTTCCCGCTGTGATTTACTTCGGTAAGACTTAAAAAGGTCTTACTAAGCTCATCCATGTAGTTAATTTCGGTATTGTTTATTTGATAACCCTGAAGGTTAAAGGTAAACCCCTCTGTTGTTTCTGTGTTTTCTTCGGAAGGGTCCTTAGTCTTGGTGATGTCGTAATTGGCCCGCCCCAGAGAATCCACTACAATATTCACTCGGGCGTCATCCAGCCCGAGTGCATTGATCATTATGGGGTCGTTACCCGATTTAAACAGTTGTGTAATGCCCATATCCAGAGTGATCTGTTTGCCGTTGGCCAGAGTATCTCCTTCAAAGGGAGCATAATTAACCACACTGAAATTCTTGATCTGTACCGCGGCATCGGGAAAACTGCTAAACAAGCTAAGATCCATAGATTCCCATTCCACCACTGCGTTCAGGTTATTGTTGAGATTCTTTTTCAGTAGGTTTTCCAGGGTCCCTTTAAATAGGAATGGAGCAAGCAATAATACAAGGACGATGAGCCCTAGTAATACTCCTGTTAATTTTAAAATTTTTTTCATTTTGTTTCTTCTTTTTCAAGGTCAATTTCTTCACCAATTTTCAATCCAAAGCGTCTGCGTAAAACATAGACCGCCGCATAAAGAAATGGCGTATCTGTGGCAGCGACCATTACCTTAAAGAGAAATCCACTTAACAGTAAACCTGCGAAGAGATGCCATTCTATCTTTCCAAAACTGCACAATAGTACCAGAACAGTAAAAGTGTCTACAAACTGAGACAAAAAGGTTGAGAAGTTATTTCGCAACCAAAGATGCTTCCCCCTGGTGAGTCGCTTCCAAAAATGGAAGATCGAAATGTCTATGTATTGAGCCAGTAAATACGCCATCATTGAGGCAAAAACTGCAACGACGGTGGCTCCAAATACCTTATCGAACAGGGCATCGCTAACCGGACTCCATTCGGTGGCCGGTACCGCACTCGAGACGTATATAATACCCATTGAAAACACGGAGGCGAAGATCCCGGCGGTTACAACCTGGTTGGCCTTCCGTTTTCCGTAAACCTCGCTTATTATATCGGTGATAAGAAAGGTTATAGGATATGGCAGTATGCCAACAGAAAGTTCGAAAGTATAAATTCCGAAGAAATCGAACGAAAAGAACTTCTGAAAGATAAGGTTTGATACTACTAGGGACGCTATAAACAAAGCCCCCAAAATGAGGTATATACGTTGTGCCAGTAGTCTGTCTTTAAGAGTGAGTTTCGCCACAAGCATAAAGTTATAAACTCAAAGTTACTTGTTGTACGTTTTCTTTTCCTTAAATTCGTCTTAAATGTTAAAATTGAACCCTTGAGCAAATCGCTTCAACATGTATACCTGTCTTTAGGCAGTAATATGGGCAATAAGTTTGAATATTTGCAGCAAGCGGTGAATTCTATTTTTGAGGAAATAGGAGCGATAGAAAAGATCTCATCGGTATATAAAACTCCTGCGATGGGATTTGAAGGTGACGATTTTTTAAATTGTGCTCTCCGTGTAAAAACAAATCTGTCGCCTAACAAGCTCCTTCAAGCCGTACTTAGGATAGAAAAATCTTTGGGTCGGGTACGAATCTCCTCTTCCCATTATTCATCCCGACCTATCGATATCGACATTCTGTTTGTGGAAGACCTTCAGAAAAAAACCAAGAAACTCGTCATACCCCATCCCCAATTACACAATAGACGTTTTGTTTTGCAGCCCATGGCCGAATTGAACCCCACTTTCGAGCATCCGTCACTAAAAAAGAATATGATCAGGCTTTTGGCAGAAACCGATGATAAGAGTGTGATCGAGAAACAATCGAAATGGCTTCGAAACCCTAAACAAGATTACGACCTCGCCAAGTACAATTATATTGCCATAGAAGGAAATATCGGAGTTGGGAAGACAAGCCTGGCATCAAAACTGGCTGAAGATTTCAACGCAAAACTCATCCTCGAACGATTTCAGGAGAACCCATTCCTGCCAAAATTCTATGAAGATCCGTCTCGCTATGCATTTCCTTTGGAGATGTCGTTCCTGGCAGACCGCTACCAGCAGCTATTGGAGGATATTACGCAATTCGATCTGTTCAAGGATTGTGTTGTGGCAGATTACGATGTCTTTAAATCCCTTATTTTTGCCAAGGTCACCCTGGCAGAAGAAGAATTCAGTTTGTACAAAAAGCTGTTCCACATCATGCACAAAGAATTGCCCAAGCCCGATGTTTATGTATATCTGTATCAGAAAACAGATCGTCTACTCGATAATATAAAGAAACGTGGTCGTAGCTATGAAAAGAGCATCAAAGAAGAGTATTTGAAAAAGATTCACGATGGTTATTTCGAATTCATAAAAACACAGCACGACAGTAATATCCGCATTATAGATATATCCGAAAAAGATTTTGTGCGGAACCGAAAGGATTACCTGGGTATCATTAAAGAAATGCTCGGTTAAATTTTAGCTGTGGATTTTCGAGAAAAGATCCCAGATAACCACCCCCGCACTAACAGCGATATTGAGTGAATGTTTGGTTCCATACTGCGGGATCTCTACCACTGTATCACAGGCCGATACCACGTCCTGTTGTACGCCCTTTACTTCATTACCAAAGATCACCGCATAGGTCTCTCCGGCTTTTACTTCAAGTTCGTTAAGCAGTACCGCATCCTCTGCCTGTTCGATCGCGATAACTTTTACTCCTTCCTGCTGAAGTTCCTTCACCAGGTCCAGAGTGTTTTTCCGGTATTCCCAGTTTACACTCTCTGTTGCTCCCAATGCGGTTTTTTGAATATCCTTATGCGGAGGGGTGGCGGTTATTCCGCAGAGGTAGATCTTCCTTATCAAAAATGCATCGGAAGTTCGAAATACCGATCCAATATTGTTTAGGCTCCTAATATTATCCAGAATGATAACAATGGGCGACTTCTCCGCTCGCTTATACTGGTGGGGTGATAATCTGTTGAGTTCGCTATTCTTTAATTTACGGTGTTTCATAAGCTGAGGTCAAAGGTACTTTTTTTAAACTTTTTTGTTAATAAAACGGAATAAAAGGGGAGGGATAAATTTTTCAGGCCAAAGCGATTTATATATTTTTATAAGTTCAGCAGCAGATGTGAATATGGCGAAGAAAGTCACACCATTAATGGGTCAATACAACGGCATCAAGGCGAAATATCCCGATGCCTTGCTATTGTTTCGTGTGGGCGACTTTTATGAGACCTTTGGAGAAGATGCTGTAAAGGCTGCCGGGATATTGAATATCACGCTCACTGCCAGGAACAATGGTGGTGATATGACCGAACTGGCCGGATTTCCGCATCATTCGTTACACACCTATCTGCCAAAGTTAGTTATGGCCGGTTGCAGGGTTGCCATTTGCGATCAGTTGGAAGATCCAAAACAAACCAAGAAGATCGTGAAACGCGGGGTTACCGAGCTGGTTACTCCGGGGGTGGCATTTAATGATGATATCCTCCAAAGTAAATCTAATAATTTCCTGGCTGCAGTGTACTTCGGAAATACATCGATCGGAGTTTCTTTTCTGGACGTTTCCACTGGTGAATTTTTAACTTCTGAAGGGAATTCGGAGTATGTAGATAAGCTACTTCAGAATTTCAAACCTTCCGAAATACTTTTCAGCAAACAAAAACGACGTCAGTTCAGTGAAACTTTCGGAGATAACTTTCACACTTTTTATCTGGAAGACTGGGTTTTTCAGCAAGACTATGCCCGGGAGACACTTCAGAAACAATTTGGAACTGCCAGCCTGAAAGGGTTTGGAGTGGAGGACCTTGAAAGTGGAATTATCGCAGCCGGAGCCGCTTTGCATTACCTGGGTGAAACCCGTCATGATAAACTGGGGCATATTTCCAAGATTAACCGAATTGCCGAAGATGCCTATGTTTGGATGGATAAGTTTACCATCCGTAACCTGGAGCTATATCATTCGCATCAGGAGAATGCAGTAACTCTGCTGGATGTAATCGATAAGACTATTTCTCCAATGGGAGGCAGGATGATAAAGCGTTGGCTCGCCTTGCCGTTGAAGGATCAGGAGAAGATCATGGAGCGGCATGAAGTGGTAAGCTTTTTAATAGATCATCCCGAAATTCTGGATAAATTTCAGATGCATACCAAGCGCATTGGGGATCTGGAACGGCTGGTTTCTAAAACCGCAACCGCGAAGATTAATCCGAGGGAAGTGATACAACTCAAGAACTCTCTGGAGGCTGTTGTCGCGGTCAAGGCCTTGGCATTTCATTCAGAAAACAATGCTTTAAAACTTATAGGGGAACAGCTGAATGATTGTCCGGCACTACGTGAAAAAATTAAGGAGACCTTGATCGAAGAGGCGCCCGTAAATATTTTAAAGGGAAATGTTATTGCGGCGGGAGTTTCAACCGAGCTTGACGAATTGCGGTCTATAGCCACTGGAGGAAAAGATTACCTGGATGCAATGTTAGAGAGGGAAGCTGCCAGAACGGGGATCGGTAGCCTTAAGATCGCGTCCAACAATGTGTTTGGTTATTATATTGAGGTAAGGAATACCCATAAGGACAAGGTGCCTGAAGATTGGATTAGGAAGCAAACCCTGGTAAGTGCAGAGCGCTACATTACAGAAGAGCTTAAGGAGTACGAGGCCAAGATCCTTGGGGCTGAAGAAAAGATCCTTTTACTGGAGCAGCAGTTATTTCAGAATTTACTGGATTGGATGCAACAATTCATAGGGACGGTGCAGCATACTGCCGGCCTTATCGCCAGGCTGGATTGTCTGTCTTCTTTTGCCACCCAGGCGAAATTGCACAACTATACCCGGCCGCTGCTGGACGAAAGTTACGATCTCGACATAAAAGATGGTCGGCATCCTGTGATCGAGCAGCAACTCCCTCCGGATTCGCCGTTTATTGCTAACGATGTTTTCTTAGACCGTGACAACCAGCAGATCATCATGATTACCGGGCCCAATATGAGTGGTAAATCGGCTATACTACGCCAAACCGCTCTTATCGTGTTGCTGGCACAGATGGGAAGTTTTGTTCCGGCCGCTGCTGTTCGGATGGGTTGTGTGGATAAGATATTTACCAGGGTAGGTGCCAGCGATAATATTTCGATGGGGGAGTCTACTTTTATGGTTGAAATGAATGAAACCGCCAGTATCCTTAATAATATTTCTGAAAGAAGCCTGGTGCTTCTGGATGAGATTGGGCGGGGGACGAGTACGTACGACGGGATATCGATAGCCTGGGCGATAAGTGAATATTTACATGAACACCCATCCAGGGCAAAAACGCTATTCGCCACCCATTATCACGAATTAAATGAAATGACCGAAACCTTCGAGCGTATAAAGAATTATAATGTTTCGGTGAAAGAGATGAAGGATAATGTATTATTTCTTCGGAAGTTGGTACCTGGGGGTTCGCATCATAGCTTCGGAATTCATGTGGCCAAAATGGCCGGTATGCCTCAACAGGTGCTACATCGGGCCAACCGAATGTTGAAAAGATTGGAGAAATCGCATGCTTCGGAAGAACTAACGGATGAGATCCGTAAAGTTTCCAAAGAGGAAATGCAGTTAAGTTTCTTTAAGCTGGATGATCCGCTACTGGAAGAATTGCGTGAAGAGATCCTGGATATTGATATAGACACACTCACTCCGGTGGAAGCCTTAATGAAACTCAATGAGATCAAGCGGATGTTACAACGGAATGCATCGATGCGGTCTAAGAAATAAATTTTTTGAAAAGGCTTTTGTTTTGTGTCAAAAGTTTTAAATTTGCCTCCGCTTAACTCGTTAAGTACGTTCTTATAATTCGCGAAAATAGCTCAGTTGGTAGAGCGCCACCTTGCCAAGGTGGAGGTCGCGGGTTCGAATCCCGTTTTTCGCTCAAGGAGCCGAATATTTTCGGCTTTTTAAGTCTGATGCAGAAGTGGTGGAATTGGTAGACACGTTGGACTTAAAATCCAATGGGCAGTAATGCCCGTGCGGGTTCAAGTCCCGCCTTCTGTACGAGATTGCCGAGTTTTATAACTCGGCTTTTTTATTCTGGGTAAAACATAGGTAAAACATACATGGCCCCATGTAGTTAATTTGACTCAGCATAAAATGAAAAAAACTTCCCCAATTTTTAAGGGCTTCTTTATGCGTTTTCATGGCCTCAGACTATCTATATAGGATGTGGCTTAACGAACTAATTCTGTTCATGAAGTTGCTTTTTTCAATAAAAATTACCTTACTCTTCCTCCCTGTCTGCATAGTATTTCAAAATTATTCCAAGAAGTAAAAGACCAACACCCCAATTACGTGATTTGTTGTTGGAATTAACTAAACCCTTTGCTAATAGAAATCCACCTCCGGCCATAAGCACATTTCCGGTGGTATTTACCTGAGTGCTGTAGGCTCTTCCATAGAGAACGAGGTTTTTATAATGTTCACAGTTGTTGGTAATATAATTATACGCCCTTTCTCCAATCTTAGATCTTGCACGTCTAATGACAAGCTCTCTTTGGTAGTGATTGCCCTCGAATTTTTCTATTCGCTCTGGGATATATGTCTCCAATTGCTCATCAATTTTCTCATCTGGAATAATTTGAACTCCATTAGTGAAATTGGCTACAAACTGGGGTTTTCCAAAAACATTGATTCCTAAATAAATAGCAAAGTGGTCCACCATTCCAAAAACTTTCTTCCTAAGGACGATAACATCAGCAGGAAGTAATCCATTTTCATATACAAATTGTTTCGTACTCATAACAGTCAAATTCTATTTGAAATCAAACTTACTTAAAGAATGTCTTCTTTTAGGGGTCACTTTGACCAAGGTAAACCCAAGGGGAAAAGAACTATATGTTTTTTAAGAAATCCATTTTTTCGCTTTAGTCCTTAACATATGGTATTTCGAAGGATTCTTTTTAGCCATTTGCTTTTCAACTTTCATCTCATTTTTAAATAAAAAATTGTTCTCAAGGTTAACCGCATAGCGTTTTAAAGGAAGTAAATGCCCTTTGTTCTTTCTGGGCTTAATTAGTTTTTTTTCATAAAGTAAATCAAATAAGACCACTATGAATTTCTTGGAATTTTCGCTAAAGGTGACTTTCCTTGGTTCAGCAGTAAATAGCTTTTTAAAATCTTTTACAGATGAAATGGATTTTTCACTCTTTAAATTTTCTGCTAACTCGATTAATTTATGATCTTCCCCCAGCCACTCATAAAAAACTACTAGGTTGGACTCTTTCGGCTCGTTAGTTTCCCTTAACTGGTTTCTTATACTCCTTTGCAACTGGAGCCGCATTTCAAGATCCTTAAAATCATATCCTTCAATTTCAGATACTCCTCTAAGGGAATTAAATAGTGCAGTTAGCTGCATCCGATTTAGTTCCTCATGTTTAATAAAAGAGTCTATCAGGTAAGTTCCAATGTCTGATAAAATATATTTCAGTAGTTTTCGATCATTATCGTCTTCTATATTGAGAACTATATCGTTTATAGATTTTAACAGAGAAACTGAGAAAATATTCAAATCTATCATCTCGTTTTTCTCTATTCTGCTTTTTAAATATTGAAGTTTATTATCAACTACATTTTTTAGATCATACAGGTTTAATTTAATTATTGCCTCTTCCAAATTATCACTATAGATTTCAGCTAAAATTTCTTGGACGGAAAATAAAATGCCTTTATTATTCAAAACGTACACATTAATTAGAATACACAACAAATCATAATCTCGATTTCCAACGCTTTATATGGTTCTGAAGACCTGTTTTTTCCCCACCTTTGAAATAACTCCCCGAATTCAACTTATCAATTAGTTTTATCACATCGTCGACGTGTCTGTTGTCCCAGTTAAGCTTTGTAATTAAAAATGACCTTACACTTTCGGAGTTTAATTCAAATTTATACTTATTCAAGGCTCTCAAATATGTTTTGCATCTTTCATTATCCATTGGATGAGTAATTCCAGTGCTAGGATTTATCACCTTGGATAATTCGCGGAATGCTTCTTGAACTATACCACCAGGTAAATCTGTCGACTCGGCCTTTGTATTTGTAGTCAATTCTATTGCATTCCAGGCTTTCGCCCAATCAGTTACATCATTTTTCATCCATTGATGTGCAACAATTGCTTTAATACTTGGGTCATCATCATACCTCAACAATTCTTTGGAATCCAATCCAAATGCTAATAAAACACTATCTGTTTTTTGCCAGCCATAGACTTTTTCAAAAGTTCTCAGTGTTTCTATTTTCATTTTGGGGCCATTTGGGTATGCCGCTAAGGCTCCATTGAATAGCTCTTTTAGGAATTTGCTCCCGATGGTTCTTTCTATATATCCGGTATTCCTTTTTGTGTGAACCAAAATTGTAATCTGCTGTATATTTATCAGTTCTTTGCTTAGTTCTATAGCTTTTTTTAAAGCGATTGTTTCAATTTCCGCTATAGGACCTTCATTTTCAGTATAGTATCTAGGTTTTTCCATTTATGTTTCAAATATTTTCTGTTCAGCTACCCAATTATTTCTATTTCAGATTCATCAAACCATTCTTTCTCTAATACACCCTTCTTAATAATTTCAGGAAAATCCGTATAAACAATTACAGCCAAACTTTCTTTAGCTCTACTACAAGCCACATAGAAAAGTCTGCGTGTTCTATCTATACTGGTTTCTTTCCCAGAATCAATATTCTTAGTATCGGTTGGCGTTAATTCTTTAGCTCCAAACAATTTGTCATAGCTAAACATAAACCCTTTAGATTCAGAATCATCAATTATGACCATTACCCTTGGGTATTCTAAGCCCTTGACTCCCTGATGAGTTTCAAATTTTGACTCCCCAGAAATATAACTTTTGTAAGCTTTTATTTGACTAAAAGGACTGGCGAAAGACAACAATAGTGCATTTGAAATTTTGTCTTTTTCATATTCATCTATGGATTCCTCTGAAGTTGCTACTTCTTTTTTAAGAATTTGTTCCAAGGATTCCGGAATCATGAATAGGCTCAAATCATTAATTCTCTGCAAAACCTCCAATATTGAAGGATCTTTTCCTTTATCCCATAATACAAATAGATCTTTTACCACGTGACTTACTTTCCTCAACGCGTCTCTTTGGTTTTTTGTCTTTTTTAGAGTTTCTGCTTTCAATAGAGGAGAATTTTTTCTTATAATCTGACACACCTTGAATTCATCTTTATTCTTCTTGGCTTCAATTAGTGGAAGGACAAATTCTGTAAATAATCTCAATTGCGGTAAGTTGCCATCCAACAACCCAGTTTTCAATCTTTCTACCTTGTAAAGCGGCTCAAACAACTCAAGAAAGTTATTCCTTCTTGCTATCATATGATGTTCTATCGCTAAAGTTTCAACATCGGCAATGTCTCCAAACCATAAATCATCACCTGAAATTTCAGACATTCTTTTAGCAACTTGAGACTCTATTTCTAATTTGTCAGTTGAATTATCCGAAACTAAGAAAAGGTTAACAAATCCTTCATCCTTATCCGTTCTTGGCACCTGTTGATGGGTGTCCACTTCTTTTCTTATTTCGTTTATCAATCGGATAATCCTCTTAGAAGAGCGATGATTTATCTTCTTGGAAGGAGTAATCCAATCTTTTGGCAAATCTTTTTCTAGCCCTTCCTTACCGGTACTATAAATGCGTTGCATGGTGTCGCCAATTAAACCGAGAGAAAAAACATCTTTGTTTTTCTCTTGTACTTCAAAAAATGATTCTATCAAATCTTTTATAGTATCCTGACTCTCATCAATCAAGAGTATAGGGTACTTGCCGACCATAATTTTCTGCATCAATGGTTTTGTCCTTAGAAAATCAGCTCCAATCCCAATCACTTGACTATGACTCAAAGATTGTCTACTATAGTTGTCTCCGTTCGGATTGTAGGTGAACTTTTTAATGCCATCCAGGCTTTCTAATTTTTCCGTCTTTTTTTCAATTTGTCGAGCTCTCTCTTCACTTGCTTTACTAGCTCTTCCTTTAGCTTGCTTTTCTCTAAGTTCAATTAAATCTTCTGCAATCTTAACACGAAGCCATTCTTTAATATCGGAATTATAGTACTTTATCAAATCCCACACGTAACTATGAATAGTAGATACTTTAAATAAATTCATATCATCTCCTAGTCGACTTCTAATTTCATCACATGCATTATTGGTATAAGTTATGACAGCAACTTTTTTACTTCTTTTTTGCAGTTTCTTACCATGGTTTTCTTTAACCTTATTGAGAACATTGACCAAAGTTCTTGTCTTTCCAGCTCCAGCTCCGGCATAAAGAAAAAAGCTCCTAGGGTTTTTTAAATTTAAACAATCATAGATTTCATCATCTACATGCTTATCGATATTATCATCTACTATCATAATTTGGCTATTCCTTAGATTTTAATTCAGTTTCGAGCCATATTAGACCATTTTGTATGTACTCTGGGGCCTTTATTTTCTTTGGATCTTCCATGAATAATAAATCAAGTGCAAAAGGAGCTTTTATTCGACTGTTATCCTTTAGATAATCAAATAGGTTGCCAGCAATGGTACTTATGTCTTCTCCTGAATTAAACTCACTGTTTAATTTATTTATGAACCCGTTTCCGTTGTTTTTCTTAAAATAGTTCCAATTTGTAAACCCTAGTGAATCTTCAAATGTATAGGGATAGACACTTCTCAATTCATCACTATTAAGATTGAGCTCTATCTTCGTTTGATATGCAACTCTTATCTGAGAATTTTTGGACACCTTTTCTTCTTCTTTCATATTAATAAGTTGTTCCAAATCTTCCTTTTGAGGATGCCATTTTTTAAGAGTAGAATTTCCCGTTATGTATCCTTTCCCTAGCTCCGGCAGAACGGCTTTTTTGGATTCAACCGAATCGAGATCAGTAATTATTAAAGTGATTAATCCTAAATCACTTATTAATGGCTCTAATGTATGTGCATGACTGCCGCCTATCTCTAGAATTGAAATGTACGATGTTGAAAGAAGAGGAAAGTGCTGCCTAATGAAATGAGGGACTAGCATTCTTTCCGAAGAACCTTCGACAAGTATAACTGCGTCGGCAAAAAATAAGTCGCAATGTGTAGTTTTTAAGTATCTGGCCGCAAATTTTGATGTGGCATCATTTTTCCCGAAAGTTTCGGATAAATTAACAACAATAGAAGTAGAGATCTCTTTTTTATCCGAGCCGGGTTTTCGCTTAAAGTACCTTAGTGATTTGAACGCAACTTCATGAGCAATATGATTAGAATGTGTACTAACAATTAATTGAGTCATAAACTGCTCGCCATCCTTCAAGCTTTTGTGCTCTCTTAAAATATCATATGCTTTTTTAATAAACACCTGCTGGGCTTGAGCATGCAGGTGAGCTTCCGGCTCTTCGATCAAAACTAAATGTAGGGGTTCATAAATATCTTCTTTCTCACCGGCAGATAATTCTGAAAGGCTTTTCCCAATTTGCATCCAACTATCCCTAAATCGAATTAGCTTAAAAACCATTGAAATTAGATTTTGGTATCCTAATCCATTATACCTTTCCGGAAGGGTTAAATCAGACCTGCCATCAGGTTTAAAGCGAACGGCGGAGTCATGATTGAGACCGTCAATCGTCGAGACCTTAGTAGAAAGCGATATACTTGGGTTACCGAACCCTGGATAATTTATTGTCTCCAATTCTTTTATTGAAGGGGCAAAACTTTCATTTAATTTTTTGTCAAAAGCGTTTTTTGCATCTTCAATAGCTTGTAATGCATTGATGTCTTTTTTAGTCGGCTCTTTTGATGGATCCAAATGCTTTGAATAATATTCTCTTAATTGAGAAGACAGAGTTACCGAATGAGTATTGCTGTCATTTGAATCTGTAAACCCCCTTTGAGCATTAATAATATCTACCCTTACAAGTCCCATAAAAGGGTTTGCCATTTCTAATGGCAAACTGTTATCTGGTAACTCTTGAGGAATATTACTGTCAGCTTCACTTATTTTTAAGGGGTCAAGAATGTAAGCCTTAATTGTGAAATGTTTATGAAGCCGTTTTTCTAAAAATTCCCACATATGAGACGGCCATAAACTTAATTTGGATTCTCCTTTTATCTCCTTTGATCGATTACATGCTTCGCAAAAATCACTATATAGGGTTTCAATATTTTCTGGCGTCAATTTAAGACGAACGCCTAATTTACCACCATCCCAGTCTAGAGTTGGAATTAAGTGACTCACATAGTGAATCTCATCCTCTTCAACATTCAGCCAGATATCTAATTGAGGTAACAACTTGTCCCATTCCTTTTCTTTGTAATCAACCTCCGTGTCTGTTCCCTGTTCTAACCAAGATATTCCAATATCATCTATTTTCTTCCAGTTCGAAAGTGTGAAATCTTGTGTTCTAAAATTAGATTTCTCCTTCAGGAAAAGTATAAGAGCATCCATAGCGGATGTTTTTCCACTATTATTAGCACCGACAAAAATCGTTTCTTTATCAGAGAAATCGATTCGACAACACTTCAGCTTTCTAAAGTTTTGTAATTCAACAAAAGATATTTTCATATGTATTTATCGTTAATTAAATCTTCAACTAGTTAACTTGAATTGAAAAAACCCTTAAAGTAATTATAGAATAACTTTAAGCGCTACGGAAATCCGTAAACAATAAAAATAAACTGGGGAGTTTTTTCCTAGGGACAGTAAAAGTAAAGATAGGATAATTAGTTGATCGGATGCAAATTCTCAATCTTCTCATGCAGGTTCTCCATATCGTCCTGTTGGTAACGCTAGGTTGAGAAAACTTAACGGCACTCGGCTATGTATTGGACTCTAGGATGTTGTGAAGTTTTAATCAATCAAAATCCTTAAAAAACTCTTCAAGCGAAACATCAAGAGCTTTCAAAATCTTACATAAGCTACTAAATCGTAGATCCTGTCCGTTCTCATATCGACCATATTGGGCACGTGGGATATTATGATCGTATGCAAAAGTTTCATAATTGGTATAACCCTTTGCTTTTCTATACTCTGTAAATTTCTCCCCTAATCTTTTGAGCTGTTTATCGGTGTATTTGTCATGCTTTGCCATATATCAAATAACCGAGAGTTCATACTCTTTCGTTACTATTAATAAATAGTAATTAATAAGTAGTATTTTAATTTAGTTGATTATCTTTACCCTATAAACCGCTTTAGTAATACTTAGTAATGAAAAATTTAACGCTAATATTGATTTCGTTGTTTGCTCTTTACATTTCGGCAACTCAAGCTCAACCTATCAATTTCGAAAACAACCTCTTATACAATGCCTCGGTCAATCCAGATGTGGCATACTCTATCGATATTCGAGATCTTGACTCTGATGGAGATACGGACATAGTCACATCGATTCAACTTGGAACAAATAGAGCCGCGGCGTGGCATGAGAATCAAGGAGACAACACATTTGCCTCTCCAGTCCATTTCCACACCTTCGGTGGCGGGACAATCGGCGGAGCCCGCATCATTGATGCAAATGGTGATGCTTTCAAGGATATTCTTGTTATGGAAGAATTTCCAAGTGACCTTATACTCTACCTTGGAGACTCAACCGGAACCTATAGTACATCCACAGTCATCGAACACTTAGGGTATCTACCTGATGTTATCCTTGTCTACGATTGGAATGAAGACGGATTGGAAGATATACTGTATGCTGAGCCAGGATTTGCTGCTCAAGTCAGGTGGTATCGAAATCTTGGGGGAGGTAATTTTGCAGACGATGTTTTTTTAGCCTGGGTAACAGGAGATGCCCGAGGGATGGACATAGGTCATATCGATGGGGACGGAAACATAGATATTATCATTACAACCGTTGGCCCTACACGCGAAGTCTCCTATATCGCAGGCGATGGATCAGGTGGGAGTAACATGACCTGGGCACAGTCGCTATTAGTAACCACGGAAGTAGTTACAGATATTTTGCTAAGTGACATCAATGATAACGGTTTGAATGACTTTGTCCTAGTAAGGCCTAATGTTGATACTATTGACTGGTATGAGAATGACGGTAACGCGAATTTTACCTTTGGAGGCAATGTGTCAACCTTAAACTTTCCCATTGATCTCAAGGCTGGAGACTTTGACAATAACGGGAATATTGATCTAGCCTACACGACCAATTCCGCACAAGGGTTGGTCGTTGGACTTAACGACGGGTCGGGAATATTTAATGAAGTTTCCCTAGAAGCTGGTCCGATTCCTTCTTTTATTCAAACGGGCGACTTGGATGATGATGGAAACCTGGACTTGATTTCTCTCGCGAGTCAGAATACAACCCTGGTCTGGCACGAGAACCTCGTGGACGACTATGACAATGATGGTGTCCCCAACAGTACCGACAATTGCCCGTATGATCCCAATCCTGAACAAAGTGATGTTGATGGTGACGGAATTGGAGACGCTTGTGATGATGGCGACTATGACGGAGACGGTGATGTCGACCTAAATGAGTATGCGAACGGTTCTGACCCGTCAGATCCTTGTGATCCGCTCCAGTCTCCGGGGTATTTGGATTTCGATGGAACCAACCCTATATGGAGAGCAGATAACTGTGACGCAGATGCGTCAACCAATGGAGAAGAGTTTGACTGCGGACGAGACCCCTATGATCCTAGTGAAGATTGCACCTTGGATATCTCTGAATTTGCCATGAGCAAAGTATATATTTATCCGAATCCCGTCATCAATGAGTTCGAAGTAGTTAATTCCGAGGTCGATCTGATTCAAATACATAATGTCAACGGACATCTAGTTCTCGAAAGCTATGCCCAAAAAGTAGACGTTGGAGGACTCAAGAACGGGCTCTATTTCGTTACAATTGTGTCAGGATCTAGAACCCACATAGTTAAGATCATCAAGCAATAGATAACTGGTAACCGTTGCAGATGATATGGTGCCTGAAAAGGTGCCCAATGAATTTATTGGCTCAGTAGCAAGTCAGTCGATAAAAGAAAACCGCCTTAGTTTCCTAAGGCGGCTGTTAACATCAGAAGATTCCAGCTAGAGTTCGAAGGCGATGATTTCAGCTTCCAACTCGTTCTTCCTGGCTTCCAGGGTTGATTGAAGCTGCTCGGTGACCAACTTAATAAGATTGGTGTTACCCGTGGCAAAGCTCATACCGTTGGCATCCTTTAAATGGAAGGATGAATCTCCGGCGTTGTAGTTGAACTTGGTAAGCTGCCCCAGGGTACTTACCAGTTGCTCTCGTTTACTGGCCAGTCCGCGTAGCTTTTCGAAGCGGTTGATGCGCTCATCAAGGTTTACGATGGGTTTTACATCACTAGCTTCAACAGAAGCTTTTGCATTTGTCTTGGGCTGAACCGTGGCCTCTTTGGTAAGGGCTTTTTTTACCTCGGTCTTGGTTGCTCCATTTTGAGCAGTTCGATTTTGTTTGGTTTGAGTTTTCGTTGCCATAATTAAAAAATTTACGTTAAACATTGATTCTTGCTCCTGCACCCCGTTGGCGATGGAATGCCAGAGCACGGCAACAAGAGCCGGAGGGTAGGAAGGCACAAGGCTTTCGGATATTTTTTATTAAAAAATGTTCGAAACCGAAGGCCTGGCCTTGTGCGAGCAGAGGCCAGACGGCTAGGTTCGCCACGCCTCTGGCAGACAGAGTCAATGGTGGTGAGAGGAGCATGTTTTTAGATGAAGTAGATTTCTATGGCGACAGTAGAAAGAATCAAAGCATAAGCATTGATAAAAATTTGGACAAAGAGTATGACTTAAGCGACAACCTGGATTGGCACAACATATAGTTTGTTCAGTAGTAATCTATTCAGAACCATCTTATATTAAATGCTCATTTTAGGACGGTATAATAAGTGGTTTAGGAAGGGAGCCCGAGGGAAGCCCTCGGCCAGGTCGCAAGTTTTCAAACTAGTGTTTCATGGAAACTTGCAATCTGGCTCTCTGCTGTCCTAAAAGTTATGTAGTTACGACTTAGGTTAGCTGGGACCAAATGTCCTTAAAGCATCACCAAAATGCGACTAAGGACATTTGCCGATTCCCTCGATAAAGGACATCTACCGCTCGAAACCTCGTTCTCGACGATGGTCTCTCAAGTAAAGAAGTTCTTTTTCACGCTGCTTCAACCTATCCTTCAGATGAAGGGCATCTACGTTAATACCCAGTGTTCTCTTAAAACGGTATTTGCGTTTACCGTACCATACTCCGGTTAGCTTGCCGTTACGGTAATAAGGTTTTATGTCATGACTTGATAGGCGATGGGCAAAATCACCTGTATTCCTACTTTTTTCAAAAATGAATTGAACGGTACTGATTAGGAGGTCTTTCTCAGAAGGCCTATTGGTTCTAATTTTTAGCTGAGATTCTTTTTCTGAATACGATCGGCTCAGTCTTTTTTTTTACCCAATTCCACAACGCTATCGGATAACTGTGGGTACTTCTCCATCTGGTAGTCTTGGAGTTTGGTCTTGATGAGCTCGAACCTAGCGAGAGAAATGCGCGCACTCATTTTGTCCGATAGCCTAATTCCTGAGAAGATCAGGTGGACGTGCCAATTCTTCCCTGTAGCCTCGAAGTGGGTGGCACCAACAACCATTTGGTCGTTACACCGAAGCTCTATGTATCTACTTACAAGGTCTTTAATGATAGTGCGATTCAGATACTTGGTAGATTCTGGATGAAAGGAGATTATCTCGTGGTAACAAACCACCGACTTGTTTGCGTATGACGATTGTCGGCCCCGTTCAAGATCATTGAATTGCGCGGACCACTTTGCCTTGTCATACGATCTAATGTTCCTTTTAAAGTAAAGTGGTTTCCCATCGGGATCGAGTAGTGCCTTCCTACGGTCAAAGACGTACTTTATCAAATCCGTCGGAGATTTTCGCAAATTATGACTGATTGACTTTACGACCATGGCTTCAAGAAGTTTTCAATCTTAGCAAATAGTTCGAGGAGCCGCCGGTAGCTCACTTTTAAATCCTGGGAATTGCTTTCAAAGTGAAGTTCTTCAACCAGGTCATAGCACAACAGGAACAGCTTCTTGGCCTCAACCATGCCGGGGTCCGGTACACACGGTATGCTACCCCGATTTAAGTAGTCCAGGACAAGTTGTTGGATGAAACTCGCGAGCCTCATACCGTTCTGCTGGGCATGTTCTGACAAGAGGAGCTTGTCCTGTTCTTTGAATGAAAGGCTCACGGTAGGGTGGAATCTCTTGTAATGCTTTCGGTAGTTCTTCAGGTAGATGGCCCTGAAGTTTCGGCGTGCATGCCGGATCTCTTCCGGCGTACCACGTTCGAGGACTCCGAGGTGGTCGAGGTACTCTTGCACCGTACGAAATTTGAATTTCTTGTTTTCCATCATCGCTCCATCTCTTCTGTGTCCCTTCCTTTGGACAGGTCCTTAAACTTTTGAGATCGTTATTCTACTTCTTTTTCTTTCACGTAGCTGAGTTCCTTGTAGAAGGACTTATTGAGGTGCTGCATCCGCTCAGTGATCTGCTCTTGTTTTTCGGCAAGATTGGTCAGCTGACCTTTTGAATCCACTTCTAAGAAAGTATCCTGGGACTTGGTAAGTTCCCGGTTCTCCTGTCGCATCCTTTTTTCTGCCAGATCAATCCGGCGACTGGAAGCCGCGTACTTAGGGTTACCACCGAACCTTCGCTCCACGAAGCCTTCGAACTTTACAAAGAGATAGGTCAGGCCGTTTTCGGCTGCCTCCAGTATTTTCCCCGGATCAAATAGTGCTCTACTCTTGCTCATCGCCTCGTAGGTTTTTGTACTTATCGAGCGGCAGGTACTGCACCTTGTAGCGAATCGGTGTTGGTGGCTCGTACTCTGTTGGTTCGCTGAGCTGAGTGAAGCCTACAAATTTCGGTACCTTATAGTAAGGTCGGAACTTCACGTATAGGGATCTCATGCCGCCATTGGGCAGCACCAGTGCTCGGTTTTTCGGCATACATCGTATCTCGTCAGCGGACATAAGTGGCCTGGTCCGGAGCACTTTTTCCTGCTTATCCTCATAGTATTGGTAGTTGCCAAGAGCCGTTTCGAGACTTTGGCACTCTTGCTGCAGTCCGGTCATGTAAATACGGGTAGCATTGTTTAATATACTCTTGGCATTGTACTGGCCATAGTTTTCGTAAAGTTGGCTCTCTGATTGTAGCACCCCTAGAATAGGGAGCTTAAACTTACGTGCGTTGGAGATGACGTTCGCCAATCCAGGTAGAGGAATGGACGAAAGCTCATCAATCAGTAAAAAAATGTCGTTTTCTTCGTCCCTGGGCAGCGTACTGAATACCTGGGCGAACACCTGCTCGAACATCAGACCGAGCAATACCTGATAATACCCAGCATCTGATAATGGACAGGTCAAAAAGACCGCAATTGGCTTCTGTCGCATCAGAGAAATACTTGGCATGGTATCAACACTGGTCAAATCACACAACACAGGATCGGTGCCGATAAATGATAGGCTAGCAATGGCTGAGCTGATAATCGATGCCTTGGTATTTGGGCTGTTAGCAATAACTCCTTTGTAGGCAATCCATTCACCATGGGTACTCTTGTCCGCAAATAGTCCATTTATTGTCTTCTGATCACCGGCTAAGTTCTGAAGCAAAAAGTATACGTTGGCCAGGTTCTGGTTGACCTTAGGTGCGTGGTTTAAAAGAAAACCAATGATAAGAGCAATGAGTTCCTTGCTCTTAATGGCCCAAAAATCTTTCGATTCCTTATTAGCTTTCTCAACGATCAAGCTGGCCACCTTATTGACGTCAGCAGCCGTTCTTATCCAATGGAGCGGATTGTAGTGGAGGCTGTTCTCAGGGTCATTGGGATCGAACTTTGGAACATCATAGCCGCGGTTGAGGAAAAAACGCTTTAGTTTCCTTCGTATCTCTCTAGAGGGATCGTTGATAAAAAGGCTGGCCGGATTTTTTCCGCAGCCAACGCGGATCGCCGTCGGGATTAAACACCCTGTTGTTTTACCCACTCCTGATGGAGCCACAAGGATGCAGTGATTTCGGCTCTGAGCAATCGACATGGACTTGGTCCCCAGGGAAAATCCGTGATAACGCTGTGAGAAGAGATCTCTTTCCTTTCCGAACTTTGCTTCCAACAGCGGCTGTTTCTTACCCGTAAACTCATCTAATAGACCGGAGAGGAAACCTCCTCCACCCTCAAAGCTAGCATCTATAAATTCTAATAATGGTTTCATGTAACAATATTTAGTTTAAGTGTTTCTTTGTGTATCCCGCGATGACACCGAAAATGAGCTCTAGAAAACGAGAGCCCAAGTGGAGAGAGAATATGAAGACCTTCCATATCAACTTCACCACAAGTTTAATTATGGAGCCAAAGGCGCGGCCTGCTTCTTTACTCATGACCGAAAACATTGAGGTTAGACACGAAAGTTACTTGTATTTCAAGTTCATGGAAGAGACCTTCATAAAGGCGCTTTATCATAGTAAAAGTTCGGTCTTCTTCAATACTCTCAGGCCTGTACACGAAGAAAACCTGTGTACTGTTCTCACTAAGATCAAAGGATCGTGCCACTTCTATGAATCGCTGGTGAATAACCACTGGTTCCTCGGCAAGGAGCTTTACATCTTCCCAATTCGAAAGCGAGAAGAGTTCACTGTTTTCAATACCATCTGAAAAGATATACAGCTCAGCCTGTGGGTGATCTTTGAGTTGCTGGATCTCTTCCAGAATTGGGAGCCAGAGGTTTGACCTTAGGTGCTCAGTGCTGTCTTTACCACTGGTCAGGATTTTCGAAATAGTTCTGTGGAATTCCTCAACCGTGCCGCGCCGTGTAATAGAATTACTCATCAGCGACGATTCACCCTTGATACGGTACTGGTGCCGCTCCGTATGACGAAGGCTGCTGAGGGTGCCATATCGAAAGATCGCAGGTTGCCAGGGATTGTTCTCTAATCCGAACCTAGAGGCGATGGAGGCCGAATCAGGACGTACCAAGAAGTGTTTTTCGGTTACGTCTTCAAGAACCGAAACGGTGTTCTCTTTGTGATTAATGCTCGTGCAGGCGCTGACCGTTATTACGAGCAAAAGTGCTACTTTCATTTTCATAATTTGTGTTTTTAGATTCAACATTATTGTGGGCAAGAGGTTTAATGGGGTTACCAAAGAACTTCGGTGTTATTCCATCCCTGCGGTACCTTCGGTTGGTTGATTCAAAGGCACGTATTGACTCCTCGAAGTAGCCCTGAATGAGTTCGTAGATGTACCGTTCGTACTCGGTAATCTGCTTCCTAAATAGCTGACGCGAACTCTGCTTTGCTCTGAGCTTGGTGATATCCTCACTGAGTTTCTTAACCTTGACCGTTAGCCTTTTAACCTCGTCCTTCCCCTGCTTGTAGCGGTTGATTATATCCCGCTGGGCTTTTGTAGGTCGTCCAAAGTAGGCGGTGATAACCACTACCAGTGTCATGAACATGTTCATGGATGCGAAGTAGATAGGCCGTATAGCATCACTTCCTTCAAGGGTGGTTCCTACGTATCCCACGACCCGTTGTTTGCCCAGAAACAGGAAAATGGCGGATAAGACGGCAAAAATAATTGTGGCTATTAGCCAGCGCTCCACCCACGATCTCCCTTTTAGAATGATGTCGGGGAGGTTTTCTGCTATGAAGAAAATGCCAACACCAATTACAAAACCTATTCCGTAAGCTGCGGCACTTGAAATTCCGATATTCTGAAGAGCTTGGCTCGAGAGGAACATATCTAAAAGAACAACCAGGGCATTGAGGGGACGGAGTCCAAAGTTGTAATTGAGACCCTTCTTCAATACGCCCAGATCGCATGACTCGGCATCACTGTTCTTGATGCGTCTCTCGTTCTCAAGGTTTGACTTCTCATCTGTGAGTTCCTGTAGCTTTTTGTCTGCCAGTATGTTCTCAGAGTCAATGTACTCCGGTTGAATGCGTGCCTGAAGTTCCATTTTCGCATATCGAAGATCGTTGCTATACCGTGCCTGAATTTCTCCCGTGAAGTTGTCACTTTCACAATCTGGTTCGGGGAGGCATGGGGTTCGTAGTGCAAGGTCTTTCCCCAGGGGAATAGATACCTGCTTCAAAGTAACGGTGTGTCTTTTGGAGAGCTCTTGTTCCAGCTCTGAGTTTTTGACCCGATAGAAGATTTTTTCATCGGTGTCTTTGGTAAAAATGTTTAAGATGTTTTCCATGATTACTAAATTTTTAGTTTTAGATTATATGGGTTCATTCCACCGAAGGTGGATCGGTCTACAGTGGTATTCGGGTTTTGCTTTGCCAAAGCAGCTAATGGATCAAGAAGAATTTTGTGGCCACCAGCTGTTGCGAATTATAAAAGTGAGTAACCTCACAATGGGTGTTTCACTTTCCGCTACCACTGAAATGTTCAATAAGCAGACGGCCTAATGACAGTTGTCTGGAAGCAGAAACTTCCAACCTGCGGCGCGGATTGTCCAATGGAGTGAATATCTTCCTTTGGCTTAAAATGATTGATTCTTGCATAGTTTCCATGACTCATGAGATTAAGTTGGAACCTGCGACCCTCTAATTGGATCAAGTTGTTCCTGTTAGAAAATTATTTCCAAGTGCCCGGCCTGGTGAAGATTATTAAATTATCTGGCCCGATAATGGCACCTTGGTTGAAGTATGTATTACCCTGTGATGGGGTTGGTGCAACCCCTGGCAAACTGTGTTCGTTTACCGTTGATAGTATTTTTTACCTATATTAAAGCTCTTTTATCCCTTGTGCCTATTGGAAAAGCACCTGGGGAGGTAATTGTACCTCCCCGTAGCGGTAGCTTTTTTGTGGATCTGTCCGACGACTTTAAGGAAGTAAACAGCTGAGTCATCTGGAAAAGACGGATCCAAGGGAAGAGATCAAACATCAAACCGCTAGGGACTTACTTGGCGGTTTTTATGTATAAGAGCATAGCCAATAGAAAAAGTATTTTGGCTCTTCTCTCAGCAAAGATGTTGTCAATAAATAAAGGTGGAGACTAATTATGCCTTACTCAAATACAACATCTTTAAGTGAGAGCTGACTACCATTGTTAACTGATCAATCGATCTGTGTGCTAAAAATGTATGTAATTAGGGATCTCTTTTGGTTGGAAGGTTAGTGTAAGTAAATCTATTCTCTCTTTGATAGTGTATTTGTCTAAAATGTAAGACAAGTAGAGATTCCCTTTTGGTGAATTACTAGTGTAAATATACGTTTTTTCTTTAACGGAACAAAAAATCAGTTGCAAATCAGTTGGTTACTTAATTAAAAAGCCTATGGAAGTCTTCATCGTTACTTACAAAGGAGTGCCAGCGATCGAAGTAGTTGACCATCGGGTGAAAGTTGATGTATACTAGCAATAAAGATAAATTCGTTATCTTTATATATTCATATTTTTACAACTTCGCATAAGAGTAGACCTACAATTAGAAGGATTGTAAGAGTGGGGCGAGAGAAAAAATCCCCACCCTTACAATCGCTGTATGGGAGTGCCAAGTTATCCACGATTACCGGAAGATTAATGGTGTGGTAAGCGATAACTTTTGGAACGGCATTTAAACTCCGCGAAGTGTCGCCGGTGGTCACCATCCACCGGCATTTTTTCGATAAACTAAGAACATAAAAAAAGCGTCATAGCCTTTTGTGCCATGACGCTTCTATATAGTAAGTGTCGTATTCAAATAAGAATCACTTAAAATTAAACGCCGTCTCTGGCAACTTGGAACTAACTCCGTGTCCAAGTTTTAATCACAATATATCAAACAACTTAACACACCTACGGCCGTGCATTAGCAGCAGCAACTAAAGTGTTAAGATGTTTCATATTCGATTGTTTAATTTTAAGTGTTAATTAGAGCAAAAGTAAGTTTTGAAAACCTATTCTACAATATACAAAAAAATCTAATATCAAATTCTATTGCAACAATCAAATAAGTATTGTTATGTCAATGACAAAGAACTTAGAGTTTCTGAAATAAAAAAACCGTTACACTATAGAACCTCTAAAGTTTCATACTGTAACGGTTTAAAGTATTTAAATATACTTATCAAAAATATATGCGTCCTTTAAACCGAAATAGCAAAAACCAAACTCTAGTTACTTGATAATACTAGAGCCCTCTATTTACGATTAGGGGTCGCACATATTTGTATAAATATACAACTTTTTTTTTGACCTGACTAATTCTTAAAGAAATGGGTAATGGCCAGTGACGCACTATCAAACAGTGCCACGGCGTATTTTTCATAGTAGGGGTATTTAGGTTTGTTGTAGAGCATGGGCTCGAGTGCCGGAATGTTCTTGGCGACTACCTCTGCAATTTCATACTTAGTTTTAGCCCCTCCGAAACGAGTGAACACTTTTCGTATTTCTTCTCGGGAATAATGCTGAGTGGCCATACTTTGAGCTTTAGCGCAGGTATCGATTCGGTTCAACAGTGCCTTTATTCTGGGTGTCTTTCGAGAAATTTTTGAGTCAGGATTTTCTAGAACAACTTTGGCCGGGCCGTAGGTTTTTAGAATTTGATTAATTTGTGACATGATCTCGTCGTTATTGGCAGGCTCTGATTTAACCATATTCCAATGTAGCAGCTCCACGGGACTTTCCATAACAACGTAGCCATATCCGAGCCTGTTTGGGTAGATGGCAATTACTCGGGTCGGCACTACCTCACTGACTTGCTTATTCATGGGTGTTGTCAGTTATCCGCTTGACAATTGCCTGGAGAGATGAATAATTATGGCTACTCTTTGATGGTTGTCTGTGTTTTTGTTTGGCAATGAGTCTTGAACTTCGCTCTACAACTTGCGCATAGAGATCAGCATACAGGTCGCTATACATGAATTGTAACGGTGCATCAAAGAGGATGTGATACAGCATTGCAACTCGGAGGCTGGGCAACCTGGAACCTCGCTCCATAGCAAGTAGTTTCTCAGGCTTTTCCTCCAGCAAGTATGCCAGTTCTTTAATCTGAAGGTTGGCCCTCTCTCGATAGTGGGCCATCGTATTTGTATTGTTTATCATATAACGTGTGAAAGGCGCGGGGGGTTACATCCGGCGCTTTTTGCAGTGTATGGGTTTGTAATCAAGGGGTCTAAAGTCCCTTGTTTTTATATTGTAACGCTAATTGTGGATTTGATGTGGAGATCTTATTGAGCTTGGTTACCGGTTCACATCCTTTAAGGGTGAATGCATTGGCATTCACCTTTCTCCCCGGTGATAGTCAGGTGCATGTTCACCTCTTTGAAGGAAAGTGTTTGACTCCGTATTTGCTAGATCGCTCTTGAAGGATGTGGCCGATGTGTCTTGAATTTCTAAAATGTCCATTTAGTTTTGTAGAGGTTAGTTTTGTATTGTGACATTTGGTAACAGTACCTTGTAACCTTTGGTCACAACTGGGATCAACGAAATTGATAAGTCGGGTGGACGGACCATAGTAAATACGTTTTCTTCCTTGTCTGGACTCTTTTGTGGGTAATGTTGTGCCATCTTGGGTGGTGGCTATGATCAGTCCTTTTCCTATGAGAAGATCAATTCCTGCAGATACGGCTCTGGCTGACCGACCCGTCATGTTGCTAAAGAACCTTTGAGAGATCCAATCACGCCGTTTGCGCTTGCCGTGAGCATCGATCCAACCGATGGTTTGGGTGAGGACCACCAGTAAAACACGTAACTCCTTATCGGAGAGGTTTCGCATGTGGCTACGAATAACACTATTGGGAATCATGGTGGTTCGTTTAAGGTTCATGACCTTAAGAATGCACTAGTGGGACCACCAGGTATATAGCTCCAGGACTATATACGACAATTCTTCGGTCTTGTAGGGTGGTGATATGTCTCAGGAGCTACTTACAAATTCATGTATGACTGAAGATCATCAGTTGCAAGAGGTGTTTAACCTCTATATCACCGAGTGCAAGTACATAAGGCAGCTTCGTCCTCAAACCATAAAAAGCTACTGCGATGTATTTCAAACATTTCAAAAGATCGTGCCTGAGGCAACAAAGGTTTCTGAGATTCATCCACATCTTTTGACTGAATTCTTTTTAAGGCTAGGCACCCGAACTCGCCATGTGGGAGAACAGACTAAAGTTGGAGTAAAGGCTTCAACGATTCGTACCTATTTCAGTAAGCTCATGTCATTTTTCTCCTGGATGGAGAAAAAGGGGTATATCGATGCTGGTAGTATGACCACTCGCGCGACCAAACCACCTACTCCGACCTATGATGATGACAGAGCTCTAAATAAGGAGGAAGTATCCAAACTCTTTGCTGCTATTACACTTCACAGCAGTGATGATGCCTTTGTAAAAAGCAGAGATCTGGCAATACTAAGTATCTTACTGCATACGGGAATTCGAAGGGGAGAGCTCATAGGCTTACGCCTTCAGGACATCGATTTTGAGAGTCGGACCCTCTTTATCAATGGTGCTACTTCCAAGTCGAAGAAGAATCGAACCATTCCGATGCACCCGGTTCTCTATAATCATTTGAGGGACTATCTCTCCCTGCGCAAAAAACGAGATTCCCTGTGCAGTGCTCTTATTGTATCCACAAAACAGGACAGGGCATTCACACAGCATGGTCTAAAACACTGGGTAAAGCGTTACAAGCTACTTTCAGGGGTCAACTTCCACCTTCATCGTTGTCGCCACACATTCGCTGTTACCTTAGCAAAAACTCAAGTTGACCGATTTAGTATCATGAAACTATTGGGCCACAGCTCTCTTAAGATGACCGAAACCTACCTTCGGTCGATAAGAGAAGAGGATGCTCGTGGATATATTGACAAGATGTCGTTCTGATTGTATTAACGCTTAACTTTGTTCAAAATCCATATGATATGCTAAAACCTAGAACACAACAGCTGTACGAGCATGAGGAATATGTCAGAGATGTAGTTCAATTTTTTTTATCGAAGGAAATCGATCCAGCACTATTTACCGAAATTGTTAAAGTGTTGTCTAAGCTTCATGCAAAGGAAGATAAGCTAGGACGAATTAAGACGGGGATGTTTTCACTAGAAGATTTTAGAAATTTCATGATGATTTCGGGGAGATCGAATCGAAATCTTCCGACAATAGACCAGTTGGTAGTAGACCAAATGGAAGAAGTCAATTATATCTATTCCCTAGGTCAGTTGGTGAGCGGACCAAAGTCTTACACTGCTCAAAAACATGTTCGCGACCTATACAAGCAAGACGTTCTATATAATCAACTCTTTGGCATAGAGTACATCATTGATAAGTATAGAAGATCTGTATTTAAAATTGAAAACATGGCCTCGAATGGTGTTAGGGACATAGGCACAGGCTTTTTAGTTAAACTTTTAGACGGTTGCTATGTAATAACAAATGAACATGTCTTAGACCAAGCTGTCAGGTTACGCCTTCTCGATGTTGATGAAAACGAGTTTGAGTTTGATGTTGTTCATATGGACAAAGAGAAAGACATCGCATACTTGAAAATTAAGTCAGACTTAAACGGTATTGTTCCACTCCACTTTACAAAGGAACAAAGGGTGCTATCGGAAATAATTACCATCGGATACCCATCCATTCCGATGACCAAGGAAGCATATCAGGTATATCACAGGGGAGAGATAAATTCGTTCGTTGAAGACTACAGGGGGAATCAAATCTTTTTAATCTCCGCAAAATCTTCATCTGGTAATAGTGGGAGTCCGGTCCTTAACTTACATGGTCATGTTGTAGGAATGGTTGTAAAAGAACTTTACGATCCAGATCAACTCATGACCAAAGGGAAACTACCATATTATGCGGCTATACCCTCGCAGACAATCATTTCAGAGCATTTTCGATATGCTCGAATGCAATGGCATAAAAAGTCAAACGATAAATAACACAATCAAAGAGAGTTAACAGATATTCCCTAACTCCGATTTCTAATGTCGTTTTCATTATAACACAGTGCTATCGATTGGTGGGTCCAATAAAGGTTGAGTTTTTTGTAACAGGTGTTAAACTCAAGATCGTCTGCCAAGCATACAGGGTAGACAGATTGCGCGTGTAGCTCAGGTGGTTAGAGCGCTGCACTGATAATGCAGAGGTCCCAAGTTCAAGTCTTGGCATGCGCACCTTGTGATGCTACAATGAAGTGTGTCGATAGACTTAACAGAGAATATTAATCATTGAAGTATCACTCAAAATCTTCGTCATATTACATAAAATCTTGAAAAAGATGTGGTCCTAAGTATTGGGTACAACATTACTATAGTTTTCCGAGAATCGTCAAGAAATATAAGGCCCAAATCAAAAAGAAGGCCCAAAAAGCATAGGGCACGTACCTGATAAGTAAGTAATCGCTGGCAGTTATGACCCCGAGGCGTTAAAAGCTTACTGCGAAAGAGGAATAGCGAAAACAAATCTGAGATTTGAGGTTTTCCGATCTGCATCTAAAAAGTGTGGGGTCGTCGAAGATGGTAATGAGTGGTGCGATGATGGGAACAGCAATATGCAAATCACATTTTTACTAGACGAGTTTTGCCGGTACTCCACCCATATTCGAGGGTTATCACCGGCATCGGTGAAGCGGTACCGAACCCAAGTATTGACCTTTGCCAAGCGAATGACATTGGAGCGGATAACGGAAGTTAACCGCGATAGAGTTTTATCATTCTTCATTCACGGCCGGGCTGACTTTCACTGGAAGCCATCCACCTTCCACAGCTACTACATGAGTCTCAAGGTCTTCTTTCGCTGGTGTGTGGTGCACGGTCATATGACGGAAAACTTTACTGACGGGATTGAACGTCCACGGCTGAACAGGCCACTACCCAAATCGCTCTCCAAGGAAGAGGCAAATCGTTTGCTGGAGGTGGTGTACAACTTTCCGTATGAAAATGACTTTCTGCGTTTTCGAAACCACGCGATCTTTGCCATGTTTATGTATGCAGGCCTGAGAAAGAGCGAGCTATTGAAACTTCGAATGCAGGATGTGGATGTGAAGAACATGACCATCTTTGTGCGATATGGAAAGGGGGCTAAGGATCGGGTTGTCCCGATGACCCACACACTTGCCACTATTTTGAAGTACTATCTGGAACAACGAAAAAAATGGTTGAAGACCTGTCCTGAGTTTTTTACCTCTTCCAAATTAAATCAGAGATATACCGATTCAGGCCTCAAGCGCCTCAAGAGAAAGATTACCCAGGCATCACAGATCAAATTCACCATTCATGGGCTTAGGCACACCTTTGCTACGCTCATGGCAGAAGGGGGATGCGATCCATTTAGTTTAAAGGATATGATGGGACACGCTGACATAAAAACCACCATGCTCTATGTTTCTATGTCAGCCCTGCACATGCGAAGTCAGGTATCCAAACACCCAATGGAATCCCAAGAAACTTCCGTGAAACCAGCTGTACTGGACCGGCATCTTGAACTTCATGCTATGGGTAAAACTAAAAGCCAGAGGTTTTAGTTCAGAATTCCGGAAATTGGAACGTCCATCCTGGCACGAGCGACGCAGACATCATTTTTAACGATATAGCATTCCACGAAGTGAGGACCGTAGAAGCTAGAACGTTCAACTTTAGTTTCATTTCCTGCGTCCGGTACAATTTGTCCGCGAACGCCATGAAGCTTGGCCTTTACACCCCTGTTTCTAACTTTCCAGAAAACCTTGTAAGGACCGGGTACGTCATTTCTTTCGATATAAAAGGTAAGGCTGTGGTTTCTTCTTAAAATGTATACCTCCTTCAATAGATCTCTGAGTAGCCTTTCTCGAAATCCGTCCTGCTGAACACGACAGTTTATCTTTAGTTTATATTGAATATTGACTGGGAATCGTTCCTCAATGAATTCTTCATGCGGGCTATAATCTATAGCCTGTGGGTTTCGGACAACCGGAATGCCCGATATCGCTACGGGAAGTAGCGTTGCTTGTTGGAATCCTTTGTTAACCACGGATTCTCCCAGTGACTTCTGAAGGTTTCCTTTGAGTTCCTGATAGCTGCTAATATCTAGCAAGGTTTCAAAATCCATGCGAGCACGCTCGAGCCATGAGTAGAAGTTCGCTCGGCGCTTCGGATACTGAATCCATTTATCGGCAAAGTTCTCCCTTGGATCAACGGGGTTCACAACTTCATCATTACCCTCGGTGTCCTGTGTAATATACGTGTCCATATCTCGAAGGATACTGAGCAAGGCATCGTACACATTGCCCTGATTCCCATATGCCCTGGCGCTCAAAGTAGTAATGATAATCGAAATTGGTTTGTCTTCGTCTTTCCCGAAAAGTAGGTCACGATGCCGTTTTAAGATTTGAATGGCCCGCTGAAGAGGGGTCTTCACTTTGTGTTGTGGCACCTCGTCTATACTCACGCCTTTGAGCCCAGCGTAGGTTCGAAGACTATCGGTTAAGACGAATTTCATTTGATCTTTAAACCACTCGGCATACGCAATTGGGTTGCTTTTAGGCCAGTCTCTGGAATAGTTGTAGTAGTCTTTTCTTTTATTGTCGGTAATACTGATAGCAGTATCAGAGAAACTTCGATAACTCTCTAGCCCTCTCAGGTATGATATGGAGTCCGTGTCTGGGATAGCCGGTAGGATATCCAGGTGAAATTTGGTTTCTTCAGCATACTTCAAGGTCCAACTACGGCGGTTCTCAGGTTGTAATTTGTCACGATACATAGGCTCTTTTAGCCGCTCTCCTATAAGATTTTTAAGACCATATTGGGTAAACTCATTATGTGAGGCGGAGAGTTGACAAACCAGATCAATATCGTATTCATCATCTTCTAACAGGGGTCGCACAACCGTTCCTAAGCGAAAAGAACCTTGAGGGTACATATCGGGAGAAAAGGGTGCTATTCTCGGACAATTGGCGAGGAAATTTGCAACTGCCTTATAGTGTTTTTCCGCTTCTTCATATTGCTTGTCCGTGATATCAAGTGCTTCGGCGACTTTCTTTAGAATTTCACTCAGCTTGGTTTTGTTAATGGTTTGAATATTCATACTTCTTATCTTTTATTTCCAATTTCAATTGTTCTAATAAATCCACCGCGTGTCCTATTTTGATCATAGATCACCAGTGGCAGATCAGACTTCGGATACCATACCCGGCCAAATTCAATAGCCGTGCTAGGCAGCATTGTGGGGAATACGTTGATCACAGCCTCTTCACCGTGAGCAGATTTAATCTCGTTAAGGACCTTTCTGCATATTGTGCGAAACTGCGAGAGATGATTTCGGAATTTTAGAAAATCATTGTTGGGATTGTCAATAGTGACTTTCCAAATAGAGCACTCATGGCCCAAGGCTTTGTGGATACGTTCATCATTGATTGTCGCGCTTAATGAGAATACCAGAGCTATGTTGCTCTTTAGTTGACTCGGTTTTTCCAATTTGAAGAAGTCCATTGGTCCGTCACCGGTTGGCCATTTCCATGTTTTGGGCTCCTTTTGATTATTGAAAACTTCTACTTTGGCAAGGTCATATAGTAGTGTTCCAAATCTTATTAATAGGGGTTGGGGTGCTAGGCCAAACACACAAAAGTTCTGTAACGGGTGGGATTCCTTCAGCGGTGTTATCTTTTGATGGAATTTCTCAATAAGTTGTCGATCTTCAAAGGCCCAATACTCGTCCTGATGATCGTGGAATGAGCTATTTCCTAGGCCCAGTTCCAAAGGGCCAACAGTCGATGGATAAAACTCGGGTAACATGGCTTCTTGCGCTATTTTAGGCCGTAGTGGTGAATCGTGGTTTCCGATGTTCGCACCATAGAGTATCACATGTGCTTCATACTCCCTGTTTATTCCTGTTACTCGCTCAACCCTATCCTCATGATCCTTTTTCATTCTTTGAAGAACTTCTACTGTGTGTCGCTCAACCTCCGCCTTATCAATTAAACGATGGCACTGATCGCATAACAGCATAAGGTTACTAATATCATCTTTGAGTTTGTCTGAAAGTACTTCGTCGCCTCTCGGGCCATTCGGACTGACTGCCACAATATGTGCTATGTAGGCAGTGTTAAATTCAGCTTTGGTTACTGAATTTAGGTCGATCCTTCGATTACATCCGGCATACTGACATCTTCCAGCAGCCTTTCCCCACAGCAGATATTTTGTTTGATCTTTTATATACGTAACGGACATAATTGAAATTTGCGAAATATGAGCAAATATGTATCCAGTATCTGTTTTGTTTATAACATTGATGAATTGTTAGTAATCAACGCATATGGCATGACGTATTGGCAGAATTATCGTTAAAAATTTGAGGGATTCCACAATTTCTGCGTCCAATACTGACAAGTCATACTGGATTAGCTCTATTCATAGTATATCAAATCCCTACCTGAACTCTATCCTTCAAGACGATTGGAATTTATTCTAAAGAGGTGCACAGAAAGAAGGATAAAAATATTACCTACTTCGCTAGAACTAATTTCAGGAACCGAAACCAGCTCTTTGGAATACGAAATGACAATGGCGACCGTGACTTCCATGTAGCCTTGTTTGGAAAGACGAATACGGGTAAGACAACGACCATGGAGACCTTCATTCGCACTGACATGGATCGAGGGGCAGGAATGACGATTTTTGACGTACACGGCGATCTGATAAAAAGTGTATTTGCCAATGTGCCAGAACACCGAATAAATGACCTGGTATACCTCGATATCCCTAATGCCAATAACACAATCGGCTATAATCCGCTTCGCAAGGTCTCCTACGAAAAGCGTGGCCTTGTGGCCACCTCAATTCTCGAAATCTTCGAACGGCTGAATGATAGTAAGTCGTGGGGTCCCAAGCTATCTCATATACTGTTGAACTGTCTCCTCTTGCTATTAGATCAAAAAGAGCAAACGACACTACGCGATGTATTACGATTGTTCCGGGAAAAGGAATTTCGCAGGAGGTGTATCAAACAGGTGGTAAGCGACGATGTCCGAGAATTCTGGGAAAAGGAGTTTCCCAACTACTCGCCAAAGTTTGATCTGATACCTGTTTACAATAAACTTCAAGGCTTCCTCTCACTTCCGGCACTTAGAAGAGTGTTGGTGGATAATGCGCAGAACAATATTTCGCTTCGAGAAATTCAGGACCACCAGAAGATTTTACTGGTCAATTTGAGTAAAGGTGAGCTTGGTATTGCTGGAACCAGATTAATCGGCTCACTGCTGTTGACGTCCATAATGTCAGCCGCCTTTAGTCGTATCGATACACCAATTGAAAAACGGAAGAAACACTTCGTGTATCTGGATGAGGCACACAACTTTGCAAACAACCTATCGCTGGCAAGTATGCTAGAGGAGCTCAGAAAAATGGGACTTTCTTTGTTTTTGAGTTTACAGTATGTCAACCAGGTGGACCCACAGGTGAGGGATGCTATTTTTGGAAATGTGGGGACCATAATCTCGTTCAGGGTTTCCCATGATTCGGCCCGATTTTTACATTCTGAGTTACACAAAGAACACAACAATCTAGAACCGGGAGACTATGTTCTTTTACCGCGCTTCCATATTTATCTGCGTCTCATGATCGATGGAACTCCAAGTCGAGTCTTCTCCGCCGTTACACTTCGTTACGAAGACCTGCCGCCGTAAGGACTCTATACTTCATTTTCCCATTGAATGATACTATGGGAGAACTTAAAAATTAAATAGATATGAAAAGTAAATTAGTCCCGGACGAAAAATGTATGCACGAAGTGGGAATCGTGTATAAACGACCGCTTTTAAAAGATACACCGAAAATAACGAATTCACAGGATGTTGATACCCTGATGAGAAAGATCATGGATTTGGACACTATGGATCACTGCGAGAGCTGCTGGGTATTACTAATGAGTAATAGCAACCATGTCCTCGCGGCATCTAACTTAGGTGCGGGCGGTATCAAAGGTGTTGTGGTACCAGTACAAACGGTATTCCAGCTAGCAATTATAGCACATGCCAGTAGTATCATACTGGTCCATAATCATCCTAGTGGTTCTTTGAAACCTTCAGAAAGTGATCTGAAGCTAACAAGCAATGTAAAACAAGCAGCCGAGTTTATGTCAATCACGCTTCTAGATCATCTAATTATTACCAGCGAAGGATACTTGAGTTTAGCAGATGAAGGTTTGTTATAATAGAAACAGCATCGTACAGGTGCTGTTTTCAATAGGTAAGGTGTATCGCATCCTTCTGTGTAAATTTAAATTTACCTTATACACCTGATAGCGAACTATTCGCTATTTACTGTAGGTGACATGATTAGATGGTATCGAAAGATGATGGCCGCAATTGAGAACTAGATGGCATTGTTAAAACCAAAAAGTATTTTACCCAATCAAACTACTCAACTTAAACATTGGCATATACATTGCCACTAAAATCACTCCTACTATAATCCCAACTACTAGGGTCAACAGAAAATTGAAAACGTTTGTAATTATCTGACCTTTATACTTTAACTCGGATGAGTACTGATCATACAATTTTTGAAATATAAATTCGGTTTGGTTGGTTTCTTCTGCCACCTTGAGGAGAGCAATCATTTTCTTGTCAAATAATGAATGCTTTGCGAATACATCATTTAGTTTCTCACCCTGGATAATGTCATGTTCGATCACTTTGAGGGAGCTTTCCAGGGGGTAGAAATGAATCATTTCTCGAGTTAGCCCAATACCATTTACAACAGGAATCCTGGCATTAGTAAGTAGTGCCATAGCCTGGGTAAATTGAATGAGATATACTTTCTTCAGATATTGTCCAAGTACCGGTATTTTCAGTTGAATCTTACCAATTATCCTATGATACCAATTTGTTTTTGAGAGCCACTTAAAGCCCGCAATCATTAATAATAAAATCATTAGAATGACTAAGCCATTTCCGTCTGCTAATTTGGATAGCTTAACAATCTGCCTGGTTAACCAAGGTAATTCAATGCGATTTTGTTTGAAAATATCTTCAAACATCGGAACGACATATCGAAGCATAAAGAATACCACAAGAATCGCGGTGAATAGTACTATAATGGGGTAGGACAGAGAGGATATTAACTGTCGTTTCAACTCATTTTTTCGTGCAAAGAACTCTCGAAGATCTTCGGTGATTTTTGCAAGTTGTCCCGTTCGTTCTCCGATTTTAATTGCCTGATATTCGTATGAAGTGAAGTGATCGTTGCTCTTAAGAGCTTCAAATAGAGACTTTCCATCAACAATGTCATGGGCAATACGCTCGACCAATTTCTGGTCTTTTTTCTTTTTCTGCATACCCGATATTAAATCCAGGGCTGTTTTTAAGTTCACTCCTGAATGTAAAAGGATACTCAATTCACCATAAAACTCTTCTTTGGACTTATTCGAGAACCTGGAACCGAATAGATTGATCTCCCGGTTAAATATAGAATCACCGTTGCTTTTTGACTTGACGGTCGTTGTGCCAGAGGTATTAGAAATTTTTAGTCCCATTTTCAATATTTATGAGCATGGCCGCATCATTCTTCTTGCTTAGAAAGGTGTATTTGTTATCCTGCCGCTCTCCGTAAACAATCTTGATGGCGTCGAAGTAACCATCAGCAATCAGCTCTCCGTTAAGATAGTAAAAGACAGTATAGTTACTATTGAAGACGGTATCTTGACCTCTTAATATAATATTCCCATCCAAATAATATAATATCGAATCCATGGCTGTTTTAAAGGATGCTTCATTCGATGCTTGATTAATTATTGTATTTCTATATCGCTCGAGGTCTACTGCTAATTGTTGCTCTAAAAGTTGGATACTCGTGTTATTAGAGTAGTTAGTTTGAATAAGTTGGATGTTTCGCCCAAACAAGCTAATTACAGAATACGCGAGACCAACTACTATGGTTGCAATGGCCAATCCCACTAGCACCTCATAAAGGGTGAACGCTTGTATTTTCTTAATTTTCCAGATCAAGGATTAGGTTTACTTCCGATTTTGAGTTTTTACTTATGGCTTCAAATTTCAGATCGCCATTAACGCGTTGAATTTGCACATCCCATAAGGTTGTTTCCTCGTAAAAAGGAATGGAAATCTTGTTGTGTTTAGCTAAATAGACAAGCTCGTTGACACGATTGTTAAATTTGAAATCATCATTATTTACTGTACCAGCAAAGACGTTATTCAGAGAGAGACTGGCAATAACAAAGACGATGAGTATGATCGCCGAGGCAACCAACGATTCAACTAGTGTGGCAGCTTTAAGTTTTTTTAGTACAACCATTTCACAACTCCTTTCGTTTTGTTTTTCAAAGGCAAGCCACAAAAACCGGGATGCACTTCATTTGCCATGATCTTACCGTTTAGAATGTAGTTCATATATTTTGAACCATATCCGTCCACTACAAACCGATCTGTGTATACAGTTCCCCTAACAACACCCTCAAGCTCTAAATTACCTATACAATATACATCGCCTTCAACAATAGAACTCTCTTCTATGACAATACTCGTATTGGTGTGATCTTGTAGATTTCGTTTGGGAAAATACATGATATTACCCTGAATAAAGGAATTTTTTGATAATATAATAGGTTCTTCTCCTTCTGGAACAGGTATTTTAAAATCGATATTTGAATCTTCAACCACCACTGAAGAGGGGTAAGTGAGGTCAACATTTTCTTCGATGATTATTTGTTCACTTGCTAAAAAATGCACGGTACCTTTAAAGCCGGACTTAACAACTATCTTGGGAGCGACCACTTGGATATCTGTGAGTTCAGCAAACCTTTCCACGATGATCTGTGTTTCGCTTTTAATAATGATATTACCAATATATTTACCCGAAAGTGTTATCGGTCCTGGATTATATACCAGCCTACTTGGTTGCAGAAATGAATTTGCATTAAGATCTCCTTGACTTATACCTTCCAGCCCCGAAAGGTATCCTGGATTTAATAAGGAGCGTGTGAATATAATCCAACCATCATCGATTTGAGGTAAGGACCTGGAACTTCTTTTAATTTGTCCCTCGACAAGCTGGCTTCCTGAATAATTAATGTTATTTATCCTCCCTGGTTTGATGCTCTTGTCCGATAGATAAGCATCACCTTGAATCTTGGTATCGCCAACCACCGTAAGTGGAGCGTCATTATTTGAAACATACAGGGAAATTGGCGGTGATTCCGTTCGCTTTCCAACCAGTCCTATTTTTGAAAATGATTTAGACTTGACCTCACCTGTAGATTCTATTAGTGCATACGCTCCCCAAAACTTTTTCTTTATCGTTGTCGTTCCATTCTCAAATGGAACGACCAATGAATCACCAATATCTTCAGCTGCACTTAATCCTATATTAAATCCGATTTTGGTTTCCTTAATCGCCGTTTTCATAAAACCGGATTGGGTATTAAAAAACTGGTGTGTATAGGAGAGTGTAAGAAATGAGCCCAGAAGAATGGCGACGATAACGGAAACCAAAATCGCAAATTGAAGTGCAGAAGCATTTAGTTTCTTTTGTAACATTACATTCTTTCAAATTCTTTGATTTGACCCTGGTAACTAAGCCTTAAATAACTGTTATTTCCGCGAATCACCCTTACGTCTTCAACGACATCCCCTTTTCGCATTAAAATCTGCTGGCCGTTTACTTTGACAATGAATACCCTTGACGTGGAATTGTTATCCGAAACAAGTCCGAGGTATTCAATATTGGGCCACTTGATTACGTTATTGACCCTTTTAGATGGTTCGATGTTTTCGGGGACAGATGATCTATATGCGGTTCCAAGAAAAGGATCTTTCTCAACAGGCAATAAATCAAACTTTTCCTTTGGGTTTGATTTAGGTGGTGTAAAGGTAGGTGCGGAAAGTTTTTGATTATTCACTGAATCCGATGAGCACGAATCAAAAACTCTAAAAAAAACTAATGCATAAATCACTACCACAATAGGTAGTAAAATGGCAGTTATTTTTTTGTTCTTCAGCATTATTCATTTACTGTGAAATTAAAGACTGCACTGTCGTTGCTTAGGTTCCCAGCCTCATCATATGCTCGCATAAACCAGGAATACTCGTCATTATCAAGATTAGTTGAATAAGGCGAGTTGACCTGCTCTTTTATTACCAGATCGGTAAGATTTACGTCCCTGTAGACGAATAAACTATCCAATTCATTACTTCCAGAAATAGGGTCTCTCGTCCATTCAAAAGTAACATCCTGGGAATTTAGTACAGAACCATCAGCCGGAGCCGTTAATTGGGGGACATTGGGATTGGTAATATCAATTAAGATATTCCTGGCAGTGTATAAAGTTGTTTCAATTCCATTCTCTGCTCGAACCTTCCATATACGTTCACCTTCTGTAAAAGTCACTTGCAGGGTCGTGTCCTGTGTTGCCAGTTCTTGTAACACATTTCCACCGATCTCGATTACCTGGGTTCGATACAAGGTTGCCCCTTCCACAGAATTCCACTTAAGCAATTGGGATTCTTCGTTGGTAACCAAGTTGTTCTGAGGAGCAATTAAAAGTACCGTGTTGCCTGAAAAATTTGGAACTGGGACTATACTAAACCGGGCAGAAGAATATTCAGTTGAATAGTTGCTGTTCTTAGCACGAACACGCCACTCATAATTCCCGACATTCATATTTAGCTCTTTGAAAGTGATGGAATCCTCTGTATTTAGCAATAGCTGCTGTGTGTTATCAAAATCTGGCGTTGCTACTTGAATTTCATAGCTTGTTGCGTCTTCCACTTCTTCCCAGTCAAAAAAAACAGTAGTTGATGAAACTTCCACACCATCCGCCGGTGCCAACAGAACAACACTTCTATTACTAATATCCGGTTCAATTAATAAGCCCCCGTCATCACAGGAATAGAGAAATAATACAATGATCGATACAAGTATTGGCCTCAATTTCATTAAAACTTTATTTGACTTTTTCTTTCCGCCTTACGTGCTGATTTATAGGTACTGTTGCCGCAATCAACGTCTTTTGGAACCAGGTCCATTATACCGACCTTGTATCCACTTTTAACGCCCCAGCAAAAACTGTGCGAATCATAGTCGACGATATTCATTTGCGAGAATTCAATTTGGTAAAAGATCTCGTTCTCTCTTCTTAATTCAATTGACAAGGTACGCTCTTTGGATTGAATTAAGTATGATTCATCCGAATTCTCAATTTTACTCTTTATTTCTTCCGGGAGATCCACAAGAACTGAAGTGACAATTGAATTATTTTCTGACAGTTTCAAGTAAGACAACACCTCTTTATTCTTATTGAGTTGCTTTAACAAAGTAACAAAATCCTTTATTTCGATCGAGGTCAGAACACTATCCCGGTTCTGTTTTATTTCTATTGAATCTTGCTTACTGAAGAGAGTACGCTTTTTGAATGTAACATAAGAGATCTTGAGTCTGATTGGGGTGCTTAACTGTACGACCGTTTTTGGATGATTCACTTCTTCCAGTAGATAGTCTGAAAACACTCCTATTGTCCCAAGTTCAGGTAAAGATCTATTTGAGGTTTTAGAATATTGAATTGATTGACATGAGCTGATTACAAGTAATAACAAAACGAGGTTCAAATTCAATAATCTCTTAACTGACATACCAATAATTTACAAAATTCTATAGTTCGTAAGCAAAACAATCGAGAGTAGCACCAAAGTCAATATTTTCTCCAGCGTTCCTACTGTCGAAAAAAAGATAATCACAAGTTTCATTTGCGCCTATAGTACCACATATTCCCGGACCGGAAATCGTATGAGGTATCCCGTTAATATTCATAATGAATTTTGGTTCTCCATTTACTGTGCTCGATGTATTGTTTGTTATTTTAGCCGTTAGTCTATAGCCGCGTTGATTATTATTTTCTACCGGTTGAAATGAGGTTTGAGATATTGTGACCTCTGGGATTTGCATCACGGTAGCACAAATCTCAGCCGTAGGATCACTTTCGGCATTGTCATCATCACTTTTGCATGAAAAGGTAAATAATAGTATGAAAACCGTAAAGGCGTATAATAAATATTTCATGAGGAAGATTTGAAGTTTGTAGAGGTTAATTTAACGATATTCCTAATAGTAAAGAAAAGGTGTTGATTTGCGTTTCGGTTGTACTCTCGTTTATGTCGATTAAGCTATAATGATCTCGAAGTTCGATGATGAAATTGTTCTTTTCAGAAACGGGTATCAGAACACCGATACCACCGGCAAGCCCGCCATCACCCTTAACATATAAGGAGGTTTGATCTTCGTCATTGAATTTCGCATTTAATAAATAGCCGGCATAACCTCCTAGGTTAAAGAATATGAATACTTTGCCATCTTTAAGAGTGTATCTTGCCATTAACGGAAGAGACAAATAATTATAGTGGAACTTGTCGTTCACATTTACTATCTGCTGGCCTCCACCGCCAGGGAGAATGATCTGTACATCAAAATCTGAAACAATAGTCTTTCTCTCATAACTCAATCCGGAGATCAACGACCATTTTTCGTTTAACAGATATTCTCCTTCTATGCCTACTGCAAAACCTACTCCAGACTTAAAATCAGCGCCAAAAGTGTTATTGACGTAGTTTGAAAGATTTATTCCGGCACGAATATTAAACGTAAATTCTTTTTGTGAAAATGAGGAAATTGAGCATAGGAAAATGCAAATTATCAGATATTGAGCTAAATATTTACTCTTTAAAGAATTATTAATCATTAGTTATAATTCAATTTGTATTTTAGATATCATCTGGACTCAAAAATAGAATTTGTAGTGAGTCTTTATCATTCTTCACGGAATATACTTCAAATAGAAACCTCTTATTTTCATAAATTTTCATTCTTCGTGTTCTCAGGTTGCTTCTTAAGACCTCAATGTAGATTTTTTTAATCTGAATCGTATCAATTTTATTGGTTTTCTCAGTCGTTAAAATGACGTAGCCTTTTGGGAGACATTTGTCAATAGAAAGTTCAAAGGAATTATCTAAGCCATAATTAATTCTCTCTATTTCTTCAATATCTTTTTCGTCTACATTAGTATCTGAACAAAATGGATCACATCCATTTAGCAAGGTACTTGTAATGAAGATTATTGAAATATATTTTAAAATCAATTTCCCCATAATGAATAATGAAAACTGTCATGAGCGCCAAGCAAATTATTATAAACGTCTTTCCATTCAAAAGCAGTATCACCTAACCCAAATATAGCTCTATGAATTGATCCATCTCTCCAATTGCCAATATCTCTTCGAATATTCTGTATTTCATTAGATTGAGCAATTGAAGTCCCTAGCCACAACCCGTATCTTCGAGTAGATATAAAAGTGGCGGCACGGTGTTCAAATGCATTGTTTACTACTCCACCGTTGTCGGGTCGCAATATATTGTCACGCCAAGCTACCAGTTTCAATGCAAAATCAACTGATTCATATTTCTCTGCCATATAATTTACTCCCCGTCCGTATTGATCATAATTAGGCACTAATTTATCAATCTGAGAATAAATGAATTCAGCGCTGTAGAGATCAAAGTTTTGTACAAATCTAATCATTGCATGATCCCCAGAGAATAAGGCGTCATTTCCGATAGCTCTAAATAATAAACCTAAATACTCATCAGTATAATTTCGTGGACCAACACCCCCATCATGGAATGGTTTTATTTGTTGAAACAAATCATCATTAATGAAAAGTAATTGATCAACTCCGTCATTTACCTTTATTCTTTCTCCTGTATCTACGTTTAAATATTCTGTAGGTGGCGAATATCCCCCATCAGGATCTATTCGGGTAATCGGGTTATTACCCATTCCAAGATATGGAGAATTAAATTGATTTGCCGGATCGGTAGTCAACCACCTACCAATTCGTGCATCCCACAGCCTTAATTCAAAGGCTTCCATCCCAGTTTCAGAATCTTTTTCCTGGCCCTGGTAGGCGTAACGATATTCGCCTTCAATATTTCTTCCAGGCATCGGCATACCAAAGGGATAATAATCCTTATATGCTAACATAATAGGAGTGTTGGTTGTTGTTACATCGGTAACTTTTATATTATCTAGATAATAGATGTTTTCGACTAAATCGTAATTATTTGTTAGGTTAAAGGAAAGGTAAGAAGTACCTGTGTTCAATGCTGTATAGCTAAAAACATATAATCCATTTTCTGTGGCGGTGTTTACTGTATATACTCCAACACCTCCTGTATTAGCCACATACTCAAGATGATTGGCAGTTTCATCGAGATCCACTTCGAACTCAATACTGTATGTATTACCGGCGGTTACAGGAAATCCTATAGAGATCGAATTTGAAGGACCACTAGTTACTTCGGCTTTTAGTCTCTCATTGGTAGTATCAATGCTTAATGTTGTATTCGTACTGCTCCAACCGAATGGGACCGACGAGATCCCGTTAAAATCTTCATCGTAAACAATAGTTGAATTACCATCTCGCTGAATTACTGCTCTCACATTTCCGAGATGGTCGGCAAGCTCATATTTGAACAAATTGTCGGTATCTGCAGATCCGAGCCTAGATTCTCCATATATTGGATATTCCAGGTTCTGTACGACCGTTTTGCTTCCCGGGATATTCGGCAAGTTGTAAATTGCGATGGGTCGTCCAGAAGCATCTCTTACATAATATGTTTGTGGATTAGTCCCACTATCCGTAATAACCTTTTTCTCTATCCTATGCCCTCGGTCATCATAGTAAAACTCTACTTGCTCATCACTATCGCTAACGGTAGAAGCAATAACTTTAACGAGTCCATTGGCATAATAATCATAGGAGATTTCGTCCTGTTGATTTAGTATTAGTTGCCCAATGGAATTATATGAATAATTACCAGGACCTTGATCTTTAATGTCACCATCATTCCCGGAGTTTCCGGATGTATCATCAACATATTCTAGTTGATTCGTGCCGGAATCATAATTGTACTGAAGTATGTCCATTTCATTACTTAAGCCCGAACCCTTATTTCTATTTAGCGTTAAAATATTGCCATTTGAATCGTAGTTAAGATTAAACACTTTGTAGTCATTGGCTAACGATGGTGAATACGTTCCCCCCAGGTTTACAGTACCGAAGGCAGCGCTTTGCAGCCAATTTCGGTTGTTGTATTCGTATAGATAACTGTTCTGAGTACCACCTGAGTTCAATCCTTGCGTACCCCATCGTAATCCTTTAATGTTTCCATCGTATCGGTCATTTCCACTGGTTGAATAATTTATGTTGCTTCCAGTGCGGGTGTAGTCTCTTTCGTGATAATCAATTAAGAATCCAAAGGCATCATTTTGGTCAGATCCTGGATCGTAACTACTATTTAACCCTGGATGATTAATGGCTTTTAATTGGCCGTTAAAAGTATAAGTATAATCGATACCTTGTAATCCTTCAGCTAGTTCAACTCTTTTTAATTCTCCTGTTTCATAATAAAAGTAGCGGGCATGTTCTATGAAATTAACATTATCGCGTGATGTCTCCACTTTTGTTAACTGCCCCAGTTCATTATACAAATACCTGTGAACAAATCTTTCCGTTGGGTCCTCCAATTGGTATACTAGCTTTTCAATTTCACCGGTTGCTTCATCGTACACATAATCAATTGTCTTTGCACCCAGTCCATTAACAAATTGAACCATCCATTCCACACGTCCGTATACATCATAGCTGAACCATGTTGTGTTAGTTTCAGGATTCTTTGTGTAAGTTTTAGATACATTTCCATCTACAAATTGCTGTACCCTGGGTACTGTTTCTGCCATAGGTGGAGGATAGGATCCATAAAGAGCACTTTGTAGTGCTTCCGTATCTTTAATATCATAAACCGAAAAGGTTTGCTCTTTACAGGTTAACGGATCCACTACCCAATCTCCAGGCGGAGGTGGTGTCGTACTTGGGGCAGCGTTTAATTCACTCATAACCATATTGGTCACCGCTGCACCTTCAGTATATAACGTTCCATCCACTAACATCGAAGGAAAGGTTGTCAATTCATCATCCCATGCTATCAACTGATGTATTACTTCATCATTCTTCTTAAACATCAATTCGTTGTGATTTCGCTCAATGTGGAATTCATCGATTGATGAATAATAAGTAACATTTTGAGCTAACGTCTTACCTTCGCTCAATATGGAGACTTGGTTGTTTGAGAAATAGAGGCCGTACTCTATTGTGGTATATAGACCATCTGCGTTGGTTTCAGAAATGCCTACAACACCTTCGGTATTAATGCTGAAATTAAACGAGGCCACAAAGTTACCGTTACCTGTGGCTTCATTTGATACTATTCCAGAGTCATTCCAACTAGTTACTCCTATTTTGGTGAATGTACCCGGCCCTGAAGAGATACTATCTTGAACTACATAAGTAGGTATCAGTGTAGATACAACCGGAAAATAAGGAATCTCACTTTCGCTCACTCCACTTTCGATGGGGCGTGCACGATTATCATAATTGGTGTACGAAAACTCATCAAGAGCCAGTTGTTTTGAGTTTCTGGAAAATCGAATCTGCCCATCCTCACGGTAGATAAAATTGGCACTGCCTTCATCGGGACTCGATGTATTGTTAAGTTCTTTCAATGCGTTATGAGTATATAAACTGGACATTCCATGATTTGGAGTTCCCGTTCCCAAGTTTAAAGCAGAGACATCAAATCCTAATGGCTGAATTGATTTCTTAAGATTATTTGCAGTATCGTGATAATTTAAGGAGTAATCAAAATAATTGACTTTATAGCGAATACCTTTTGCACCAGGGTCGTGATTTATATTCCCTGATGAATTAATCGTTAACATAGTCTTGTATCCATCTAAGACACTATGTTCAATGCGGTATACATGACCACCGCTCATTGAAGTTATAGGCACGGGATCTCCGGTTCTAATGTCCCAAATATTATAGCCTGAAGTTCCACCGAGGAATTGAATGTCGGAGTTCAATATCCCAGTTGGGATATGAACATCAATGTAACCTTGTTCACCTATAACTGAGACCACCTCATACTTAGTTGGTCCTCCAGACCTGGCCGTAGCCATAACGTTTCCTTCTAAATCTGAGAATGAAACTACCTCATTCCCATTTACATCAATCACGACAGTTTTATAGGCTCGATGCGTAATCAATTTGGTATTTGGATCGTCCGTTAAAGGTGCTAGATTATTGGCCAGGAACCAACCTTCAGAATTCTCTGCGAAGTAATCCGTTCCAAATGCATAATACAATTCTTGGGTGGCGGGCATCTCATAGCTGAAGCCTTGTGGGAATCCATCTTCAGGATCAAGAATGTCACCGTCGCCATTTAAATCCATTATTTTTCCACCGGAAATCATTCTTACGTTTCCAGGATTCAGCTGGTCAAAAACCGTTCTACTATATGGACGGCCGAAGGCGTTGTCTTGATAGGGTTCAATAGAGTTGTTCACACCGTAATACCAACCTAAAGTTCCTGTAGTCACATCATCCAGAACTGGCGGTTTCTCTGGGTCCCATTCCAATTCTGTGTTGGTCACTTGAGTCCCATCAAATTGAAGAATAAAGTCATCTTCAAAAGTGAAATTTTGAGAAGTCCCATCTAATGGAGCACTAAGAGATTCCAAAGCAGGTCTGCCGAATATATCGTATCGGGTTTCTGACGCCCACGTTCTATTGGTTAGAAAATCTCGAGATAGGACCTGAGTAGGTTTAGCAAGGCAATCAAAATATACAACGTCCGCTGTGCGCATTTTACCTGAGTTGTCGTATGATTTCGTTAATAACCAATTCCTATCAGAATCTGTTACGGCAATGTCCGGATTTGTATCCGTTGTGAAGCTATTCGCGTTGATAGTAAATGACACATTATCGGTATTCGTTCTTATTGCAATCCTTACATTTTGAATATAGTTATCTGTAACTATTTCTTCAGTACCATTGTATTTCAACAATATTTTATTGGCATCCAATTTTTCCAATCTGATGGTGTCGCTTTGTTGTAGTGATACACTCGACAGAACTGTGATATTACCATTTGGCCCTTTGAAATAAAGTTCGTTCGAAGGATGGTAATAGGACAATGAATAGCTATTGTCGTGGACATCAAACAAACTAAAGGCATCCTCATACGTTAAGTAAAATGACATTGTATTTAAACCCGTTTGAGTTTCAATGGCCTGTCCGTTCAATTTAAAGTTTGTATACTCAACGTAACCTGTTTCATTGGTGCGTAATTCGCTATGGGAAAGCGAATATGATTCACCACCGCTCGCCAAATCACTCTCTATTTCATTAGTTAGTGGATCAATAGTCAAATCGTTAATTTCCTCCCATGCGATCTGTTGAGATAGACCTAAAGTAGGAATGCATAGTGTAATAATTAGAGTAAAGCTTACTATTCCGAATATGTTTTTCATAACCTACTTTATTTATAGTTCGTTGTAAATTGAATTCTCATCCTTCACATCATCATCCTCAACTATCTGGCCAATACTGGTGTCTGTAAGTTGGACCAGGACATGACCTAAATCACCAGGTAAATTATTATAGGAATTATTATAAGTAATACTAAAATCCAGATAGTTGTTCACCCCATCGGGTATAGGCGGTGTTGCGTAAACATAGTACGGAGGTGTTGTATTATCAACTGGAATAGAATACAGCACTGTGCCATTGGAGCTTATTTCTACAACGCCACTTTTATATTGAGGATCACAATTTTGAGGTGGTTGATTGGTGCCACAACTAAATTCGATCATAAATTCTACAACGGCTCCTGGGTCTCCTTTTAGCTTAGCAATGGAACCTGCCACTCCTCCATTCTCCGTGATGTCGTAAAAATATACGTCGCCTCCAGGGACAGGGTCTCCGCCCCCCGGATCAATGATTTTCCCTTTATAATTATAGACAAACTCTTTAGCCAATTTAAATCCTCCATTAATAGAAGCTGCATTCGCTGTTTCTTCAAAAATTCTGATGAGACGCCCTCCATCGTCATATTGAAACTTGGTTCCCAGGTTCTTAGCATCAAAGGAGAAAATCAACTCATCGTAGTCATTGTATACATAGGTGTTAACACCTGATTCAATTGGATGTAAGCGGAAATCATCTAGGTACATTTCACCATCATCTGATGTGATATATAATTCCTCCTCGTTGGATTCTAGTAAATCAACATAATGGTTTTTAAGCACCCAATTTCCAGCATAAACCGTTTCACCATTGAAAACAGCCGATGGATTGGTATTATGTTTAATTCTGATATTGGTATGATTATCCTTGTGTACCCAAACCGAAACTTTGTATGTTCCATCGCGGTGTTCACCCGATTTGAGGACGGTTTTATTTGCGATTCCCCAAGTATTTATCTTGAGTGAATAATCTCCGGAATGTGAATACCTGGCACTTTGTTGTCCGGTAGAGGTTACACCATTTCCAACATAGGTGGTTCCTGAAATGTTCTTAAAATGTTCGGCATTACTTGAAAAGATTTCGTTGTATCGCGCACTACCCGTGAGGACAATATCAGAATTGTTATTCCATCTTTTCGAGGAGACATAGTTATTATTGATGTCTTTTGTCTCCATAGGCATGGAAAAACGATCGTACATCGTAGTTTCTGAGATTTCCTTCCATGGACTCGGTTGACTTGTAACTCCGATGGTCCAGTTGAATCCGTCATGCGTTTGTAAGTCATATCCATTGTAAAATCCTCTATTATTTATATTCCCGTCCCATACAAAGGTTTTGTGTTGTTTCCAAATCTTTTCGTTTGAACTTGTTGGTGTTGTGGATGTTCCATCTTCATTCTGATAAGTCCATACATTACTCCATGTGGAAATTCCGACACCATTTGGACGCCAATCCAAATTATCTTTGACGAGTGAATACGTCATTGCTATTTGAGATAGCATATTTCGATTAGACTCATCGTCCACTTTTGATCCCATGTTATATGGAACTGCACTTCCTCCGTATTCTGGAATTTGATATGCGGGGATACTAATGGATTTGTTTATATCACCATTACTATTAACAAGTGTATTCTCCAATACCTGGCCGGTATAAAAGTCATAGTTATCATTATAAACAGTCGTCTTGATAGAATTACTTAACGTACTAGAAGATTTTAGGACACTGGGGACCTTATTCCTTGTGGAAGACGTTAAATAGTATTGATCCTCAACTCCATCCTTCCAAACCCATTTGTAGTAATCAAAGGTTTCTTCTATGGTACCTTGATCGACGGTGGTCAAGTCTTCATATTGATTATCCGTCGATGATATTAATTGTCCTTCTCTGTTAAATACTTTCTTGGATTCTAATCTTCCTAAAGAGGCAAGATTGTCTTTAAGCTCGATCTTGGCTTGCATAACATTCACTTGCTCGCTATTCAAAGTAGTATTGGTGTTCTTATTGAAAGTCTTATCTAATTCTACGAAATCTCCCAAAGTGAAGCCTGTTGAAGTTAGTTGCATGGCTTGAAGAACTTTGAACTTATATTGAGTGGTCATCAGATAATCTGTACCATCAAATTGATCCTTGACAGTTACAAATTCATACATAACAGAAGGTGCAGGTAAAGCGCTAATATATTTCACCCTTTTTTCCCTTTTTGACGGAGCATATGATGTGATGCCTGATGATAAACCTGAACTTGGATCGGTGTATGAATAATCCGTCTTATACTGATTCCCCATTTCATCCGAAACCGCTAAAGATTTGACTCTAATACCACCACCTATTTGGTTTAGAAAGTCTTTACTTGAATAAAATCTAATTTTAGTTCTGTGCGTACCGTTTGTGACTTCATCACAATGATCTGGTCTATATTCTTGAAGCCAATTAGCAGATTCAGATACTACATTTCCATAATTGTTATAGTATTGCCAATTTTCGTTATGACAAATCGTACCACTTCTTTCATAAGATCCAACAGAGCTTGTTGGTAATTGAAATTTGACTTTGGTAGAAGTTACTTCTGTTATTGAACAAACTTGATCAACATCGGCCACATATTCGCCTCCTCCTCCTGAAGGGTCTTTGACATACTGGATATTTACCCTTGAAGATTGCCCTAGCTGGAAATAATCATTGAAGTTAATATCTTCACCTGGTTCATTATCACCGTGATTTCTAAATTCTACATACTTAGATCCGCCTTGTGTCCCCGTAAACTTCATTTCAAACTTTTTATCAAAAATGAAACTCGAAACGGCCGCTTCTTGATAATAATCGTCCTCTTCATATTCGACTAGAATTTTACCCCCAGTAGGTGTTGTAATTTCATCTAAACTCCATGAATCGGGACTTACAGTACTATATCCCCAATCATCTTTATTCGCATTATTATATGGAGTATATGGATTTGAATACTTGAATTCATATGGTGGTATAACACTATTGTTCTGTTTCCCTGCTTGAACGACATTCAATAAAGTTAACTTACCCTGAAGATCGGCAGTTGAATTTGGAGAATTTCCGGCCATTGGGTAGAACGGATCGTAATTGAAGTGTATGGATTTTATCGACTCCTCATCAATATTAGGAGCATTTACCAAATCACCAGTATCCAATACGTTTCCATAGATCGCTCCCTGCCAACTAGGAACATCGTGAACCGTTTGAGATTGAGTAGCTAGAAGTCCTGCCTGAATATGATATAATTGAGCTGCCGTTGTAACTAAAATTTTACCACCATTTATAGGAGATGGTTGATTCGTGTTGGATTTAGACAATGTTGCTGCTGGATTGTTATTATCCACCAATATAATCTTATCGAGTTTTAGACTTTGATGCTTATGCGTCTCTACGAAAAAATTTACTTGTGAAAAGGCGTAGTTATATTCGTTTATTGATTGTGAAAAATTAAAATCATTGAACAAACCTAGTAAATAAGTAATACCATCGTCACCAGCTTGAAAACGCTTGATATGAATATCATCATACTCAATTGGGTTTGTTCCATCTCTAATATCTATTTCGGCAGACCAGTTGTCTTTACGAGGACTCTTAATGAAAAGGGCTGTATGCGTTCTTGTGATAACTTTGTCAAGATAATAGACTTCTTTTCTACCCCAATCAAATGATTTGGAAACTGTATTTTCTTCATAATCACTAACGGGAGATCGCCAAACGAATCCCTCACTCCACTTTCCGTAGTCAAATTTCACCCAATATCCAAAGTCGTTTTCATCCGGGACGTTGTTCCCATTAGCATCAATGTAGTCTGGTCCAGTAACCGCAGTAAGTAACCAATGGGTGGCGTAAGGTTGAAAATCTTCTTGTTCATGAAAAGCTTGGTTGATATCATCATCTAATTGAGCACTACGTGAAAATCTTTCACGCTGATAGACAGGTAGGGAATAGTGATATACTTTGCCATCCAATGCAGTAATTCTATATGCGCCGATTCCATCTTCAGGGACCAGACTAGTATTAGTTCTATCAAAATTCTCTGGTGGAATTATTAAAGAAGTGTTGTTGTTGATTTCAGAGTTAGTATAAACCTCAATGTACGATCCCTTGCGCAAGCGAGAGTTAGATTCATTATAACCATCAAAGTTAATCCCGTTCTTTAAAAGATCATCTTCAAGGATCATATTTTGGGGTTGAAAATCAAATATGCTATTATAATTGGTTCCATTCACCGGGATATTCCAATTGTCTGATTTTGTTCGCACATATGATGAAATCTCGTTGTCAAAATAGAAATGTATGTCAGAACTACTTATGTTACTGTCAAACCTTTTGTCGAACTTGTGAGAATTATCAGGGTAAAAATATCTTACATCTTCATCCAAAAATCCATTCTCATCTTCATCAAGTACCTTATATTGAAGTGGCATAACCCCTTCTTCTAGGATATAAGGTTTGATTGAGCCAGATATCCCTTGACCCGAGACCACATAACCGTCGTAGCTGAGAGATCCAAAATTTGTATTGTTAACTTCGTAGTTATCAATATCCTCGGTTAGTTCGTATCCATCAAAAGCAACTTTCTGATCAAAAGGAGTTTCGGTCAAAGAACCAGAAAGGTCCCCAGCATATAGCGCTCCATTGAAAATATTGTATTCATTCTCATATAACCAATATCTGGTTTTATTGTGAGAAAAATTTAAATTTAATGTTGTTTGGAGATCTGGAGTCAAAGGAATCGCAAAATTGAGATTTATGTTTTGAGAATATGTATTATACTTGGAAGAACCCGAATTACTTCCGTTGAGAGTTAAGCTTGAACTACCAATATTTGCCGACAAATTATTCTCTGAATTCAATGAAATTCCGGTTCCATGAGAGTTTAAACTAGCAGAAGTAGAGCCATTTGTAAAACTCTGACTTAGTCCTAAGGAAGCTATTTGTCCTGAATATTGTTGTATACTTCCCGCCATTGTTTGAATGTTGTTTCCCTCGTTCTTCAAAGTGGCATTAATACCAACTCCGTTTGTGCCGAGATTGCCTCCATAATTGATAGGGCTGTACATTGAGCCGTATGAAGCCGAGACTCCAACATCAAACCGGTGTGAATTTTCACCTCCTATGCTTCTATGGGTTGCGTAGCTCGCATACAAGCCTACAGAGTAACTTCCTGTCGCAGGATTTCCCCAACCGACGGAAATACCACCACCGTACGAAGAAGTCACACCTCCTTGATTATATATAGCGCTATACTTCCTTTCTCGTTTCCAATCATCCGGCACACCGGCCACAGATCTGTTAATAGCCCCTGGATTCAAATTCCAACCCAAGCCAACCCAAGAAGCCTCTTGTCCCATCGCAATTCCCGAATGATATGATAATCCTAGTGGATATCCTCCTTCAGGACTAGGTACTTCCAGAATTGGAAGGACGTATGTGAAGTCCCCACTGATCAAGTTCACCATATCAGTGGCATCAACAGGCTCGAATGAAGCTGCCTCCGGAGATGTGGGTCCATTATTAGATGCAAAAAGGACGTTTATAGGTAAGAAACTCTGTAAGAAATTTATAGTAAGAAAAACTGCGATAATTTTCTGAAACTTTTTTAGATTTTTCATGAGCCTAAAATTGTAATTCGGGTTGCTTTTTAATTTTTTCTATTGGAATTTTAAAATTCAGTTCTCCGGTCTTTAAACCAAACTCTTGAACAGTCAGATTGAGGTATTCTCCTCGAATCTGATTATGAGGGATAGGAAACACACACAATAATGAGCTCGATTTACTTTTGCCATAAGTTTTTGGAAAAGAATAGTCAAAAAGGTTGATGGTGTCACCCTGGGTTGTTCTTAATAATATATAATTCTTCATTTCAAACGAGAGCCTGTTCGAAAGTTGTCCATAACTAGATCTATCAACTGATCTTGCTAATAAGACATCATTTGACAAGGAAGAGAATGAAATATTGAAATAAAGGTAGTCCTTGAATTTTCTTCGGAGGGAGTCTATGGAGGTCTTGCTATTATCGTTGCCCTTAATATACTGGGAGACGATCAAATCATGCGGTCTGTATTGCACTTTCACGTCCACACCTTTTACAGATTTAGCGTGGGTATATTCGTTATCTGTGTCTTGAATATATGAGATTAATTCATCCCGCGAATCAAAAGTTCTTTGATCGCATGACAAAAACAACAATGAAATAATAAGTAAAACTCGAATGTCTCCCCTCATTTAAATTTTATTTTGTCTCGTATTGATTATTGAGGCCCTCCAAGACCTCTTCTGTCAGATCTGTGCTACTGTCCGCATACATTATATTACCGGAACCGCTGGCACCGAATATAATTCTGTAATTATTGACCTTGCCAAATTCTTTGATATAATCATTAATATCGTTTATTATCGTCTGACTTGCTTTTTGATCCTCCTCAGAGATTTGATTTTGTATGGCCTGTTGGTAATTACTTATTTGTTGTTGTTTGGTTTTTAAGAGTTCTTGATTAAGTTCAATTTCTTTTTTGGACATTGTTAATCGCTCACGCTCGTAATCTTTAATTTCATTTTGCCAATTACTAACCAAGCTATCCACGTTCGATTGCAATTGTTTGGCTTTTGACTCAAATTTTGCACGTTCAATTGCAGTCCGTTTATAGCCATCCATTAACTTGTTTACATCCACATAGACGAGTTCAGATGTAGATTGAAAATAGAAGAAAGAAAATATGCTAATTATTAAGGCGACTAAGGATATGAGGAGTGTCAGTTTTTTCATTTAGTTTTTCGAAAATTCATTTTAAAATACGTTCAATGCTCTCACAATCCATGAAAGAATGTACAAATGGTAACATTCGCATCATAACCGATAGAATCAACTACAAAAGCGTCAATTGAACTTAAAAAAATACGGGGAGTCAGAATTAAATTTTCATTTAATCTATGTTAAAGAAATCAAAAAATTAATTAAAATCCTAACTTTGAAGATGAAAAATTCATTAATTTTTTCAAGTCGTTTATAATAAGAGATTTATGAAAATTAAAAGTAAAATATCTGCCTTTACCCTAAATGAAATGCTATTGGTTCTTGCCATAATTGGGATATTACTCTTGATCGCTTTGCCACAGTTCATGCCTCTTATCTCCAAAACAAAGGCCCAGGAGGCGAAGATTCAATTGAAACATATTTCAAATCTTCAAACCCAGTATAGATACATTAATTCAAAGTACTCCATGGATTTTGTCGATATAGATTTTGAAGAGCCAAAAACCGTAGAGGAGGGGGGCACGGCAAACTACCGTTATGAGTTGCTACAAGCTTCAACCACTTCTTTTAAAGTTAGGGCAGAAGCGGTCGTGGACTTCGATGGTGACGGGATATTCAATGTGTGGGAGATTGACGAAAATGGGAATCCCAAAGAGATAATCAAAGATTGATGATATGGCTTGTTAGAATCCTGATTTCACTTTCACTGATCATAGTGATCTACCAAGATTTTAAGGAAAGAAAAGTATGGGCCTTTCTATTACCTGTTATTGCGGGATGTGGTTGTTATTTATTTTTCCAAATGTCCACTATCGATTATTTTTTACTTTCAATAGCCGTTAATTTTTGTATCGTTTCAACTATACTAGGGATACTTTATTTGATCTCTAAGTTTCTGCTAAAAAAGAGAGCCTTTTATCAGGCAATTGGGTTAGGCGACATTCTTTTTTTTCTCGCAATTGCAGTTTCTTTTCCAACAGTTAGCTTTTTAAATTTCTTTGTCTTTGCCATTTTATTTACATTCGTTCTTAGTTTAATCCTGAAACGATTATTCTATTCGGCAGAAAAAACCATCCCCCTTGCCGGATCAATGTCAATTTTTATTTTGATTGTTTATTTAATTCACTGGTTTGGATTTTACCATACAATCTATCTGATGTAAATGAAAGAGTACGATATACCCGTATCATTAAAACAACTGATCACACCGAATCAGGCATTTCATTATCGTGTAGTTCCGCTCGAAGAAACTACGGAAGGAACAGTACTCTTATTGTCGGACAGTGAGAATATTACCGAATTGGCCGATGAACTTAACATAGTTCTTCCATATCCATGTGAGGTGGTTAAAGGAGATTCGGACAAATTACAATCCTATCTCACTTATAACTACAGGCAAAGCACTTCTTCGGGTAAACTGAGTTCAGATACTTTCCTGGAGCAACTCCTTCAAACTGCCAGAGATTATAATAGTAGTGATATTCACCTGGAGATATATGAACACCATTGCCGAGTTCGGTTCAGGCTCGATGGAAAATTAAAAGAACAATATTCCATTACACAGTCGGAATATCCACAATTAATTAATCAGATAAAAATACGAGCCGGACTCGATATTTCACAAAAGAGATTATCTCAAGATGGAAGGATAACGGTGAAAGGATCTTCGGAAGATTTCGATATCCGTGTTTCCACTATGCCCACACTTTATGGCGAAAAGGTGGTTCTCAGGATTCTGAAGAGAGATGCACGGGCAGTTGAATTAGAGGAATTGGGTTTTAACAAAAGGGAACTTAACCTGTACCTAGAAGGAGTAAAAAAACCTAATGGTATTGTACTTATTTCAGGGCCTACAGGTTCAGGTAAGACAACTACGTTATACGGAACCTTGAAATTGCTGAACAAGGAAGAAACTAATATTCTCACGATTGAGGATCCTATTGAATATACCTTAGATGGTATTAATCAGGTTCAGCTTAAGGAGGATATCGGATTTGACTTCCCAACAGCATTGCGGACATTTTTGAGGCAAGATCCGGATATCATAATGGTAGGGGAAATTCGAGATGAAAAGACAGCAAATATGGCAATTAAGGCGGCACTGACAGGTCATCTGGTACTGTCGACCATTCATACTAATTCAGCCTGGGCAACCATTTCAAGACTAATTGATATGGGTGTGCCTTCTTATTTGCTGGCTAGCACTTTGAACATGAGCGTTGCTCAACGACTGGTACGAAAACTTTGTGATGATTGTAAAAAGAGGGAAACCCCATCACCGTCTATATTTCCTGATAATTTTTCAGAAACTGAAAAAATTAAATATCACTATATACCAACAGGTTGTAGTAAATGTTATTTCACCGGGTATTCAGGCCGAAAGGCTATTTATGAAATCATACCGATCAATAATGAGGTACAAACTTTTATTAGGCACAACGAATTACGAATTGATCAATACTTAATCGACAACAACTTAAATACCTTGAAAAGTAACGCGGTGAAAATGATCGTGGATGGTGTAACTTCGGTGGAAGAGGTCTATTCTTTATTGACAAACTAACTTGATAAATGAAAAAAGGTTTAATAGCACTAGTGGTTCTGGCACTGTTTTCAACAACATTGTTTGGGCAGGACATTTCTTCCAGGATTAATACAATAAAAAATCAATTCGAGATCCTGAAAATAGAAAATCCGGGATTGAATGAAAGCGTAGATATTAATATCACCCAAACAACCTTGTCGAATTTCTTATTGGCAATTTCAAAGGTTCATAACCTGAATATTAACGTTTCTCCGGAGTTGAATTCTATTACTATAGTCAATAATTTTTCCAACGTTTCTGTCTCCGATATTATGATATTCCTCGTTAAAGAGTATAATCTGGACATTGATTTTACGGGTAACATTCTTTCCATCCGAAAGTATATTGAACCGGCCGAAGAGGTGAAAGAGAAAGAAGTACTGATTACCTATTCGCCATCTAATCAGACCGTTAGTCTTGATCTGAAAAATGATAGGTTAGATAAGGTTTTCAGGAAAATTATAGACGAAACCGGAAAAAATCTCTTGTACACTCCCGAAATCGAGAAGAACCCGCTTTCAATCTATATCAATAATGTGCCATTCGACCTTGCGCTTAATAAACTAGCCGAATCGAATAATTTGATCATGTCAATAACAGATGACGGTTTTTACATTTTTGAAGGAGCTTTTGTTGATACCGGTAGTTCAAGTGGGAACGTAAATTCACGACCTGTCAGACGGAAACGGACGAATTTCTACTATAAAATTCTCGACACTATCAGTAAGAGGGTCGAAGTTGATTTGCAAAATACTCCTATTGCAGATGTGATCTACACTATGGGCGAGGAGTTAGATTTAGATATTTTTACGGCATCTCCATTAGATAATGCAGGTACCGCCACAGTGGAGGCGAAAGAAATTCAGTTCGATGTGTTGCTCACAAAGATCTTTGAAAGTGGTTCTGCATCCACTTCAACTCCCGGCGGGAATAACAATGCTACAGGGGGCCAGGTAAGTAAATTCACGTTTAAGAGAGATGGAAATATCTATTACTTTGGAACAGTCGATCAGTTATCATTAAAACAAATTGAACTTATTCCAATGATGCACCGCTCAGTTCAAATGCTTGAGAATCCTTCGGGTGGTGGTCAGCGCAGGGCAGGAAGAAGCAGCTTTAATACAACCGGAATATTTGGCAGTCCGAATAACTTCAATCAGAATTTTAATCAGAACAATAGATTAAACAATGAGCAATCCAATAGATCTTCTGGTAACATAAGTTCTATACTTGAGATCATTCCCGATGATGTAGTTTCGGGGCTCGATATAAAGATCGATGCGGAGCTGAACAGTTTTGTCGTAAGTGGACCGGGAGCAAATGTTGAGCGTTTCAAGGATTTTATCAAGTACATTGACAAACCTGTGCCTGTTATCCTGATTGAGGTCATGATAATTGAAGTCAACCGTAGTGCCATTACGGAAACCGGGATTTCGTTTGGTATTGGTGATCAACCCAGAACAACAACAGGTGAATTTTTTCCGGCCGGAAATGTTACGTTAGGAGCACAGGATGTCAACAAAGTCATCGGAAATTTTGATGGTTTCGGATCGCTAAACATCGGTAAGGTTGTTCCTAATTTTTATCTTGACATTAAGGCCATGGAATCTGCCGGAACTCTGAAGATCAGGTCAACCCCAAAGTTAGCAACTATCAATGGGCATAAAGCTTATCTCACAAGCGGCGAAACGACTTATTATGCGGTTACAAGCCAGACTTTTTTTGGTTCACAGGTGCCGCAAACGTCCGAAATCAGAAATTATGTTCCAATAGATGCGGATCTTTCACTTGAGATATTGCCCTTCGTTTCAGGTGACGGACAAATTACATTGGATATTCAAGTTTTACAATCCGCATTTAACGGAGAGCGAATTGCCGAGGATGCACCTCCCGGGATTACTAGTAGAGAGTTTTCCTCCATTGTTAGAATGGAAGATCAGGATGTAGTTGTTTTAGGAGGTATTGAATCTATTCGAAAAGATGATTCTGGATCGGGGGTTCCGTTTTTAGCCAGAGTACCCATTATTAAGTGGCTATTTAGTAAAAGAAGACGAGAAGCCACTAAGCGGAACCTGAACATTTTAATTAGACCTACCGTTATTGACTAATGTATTCCAGAATACGCTCATATTTAGCTTATGGCAACAAATTCTGTAGCCTTGAAATTACCACTGATGAAGATGGTAGAGACCAATTCAATATCGTTATTGCCAGGAAGAATAATGATGAGTTTGAAAAGTTGGAATTCCAGAATACTAATGATTTAACCGAGCTACCCGATATAATTTCCAAAAACCAACACTGTGAGGTAATAATTAATACAGATGCGGTACTTATTAAGGAGACTCAATTAAATGAATCGTTGGAAAATGCCTTTCAAACGGCCTTTCCAGGAGCTTCCAGATCTGATTTCTATTATGAAGTTTTAAATACAACTAATAAAACCTTTGTTGCCATCTGTAAGAAAATGGAGGTCAATTCGATTATCAATCGACTTGGAGATTCAAAAATAAATCTTCATGGTTTTCGGATTGGATTGTTTTCTATTGTTCCGCTGCTCCCTCTTATAGGAGAGGAATCTTTGAATTTGAATGGAAGAGAAATCATTGTTAGTGATAATAATTTCCATGAAATCAATAAGGTGCCTCTGGCTGAATCCGAGTATTCATTAAATGGAATGATAGTGAGCTCTAAATATATAATAGCCTTATCCGGGTTATTAAACTATGAGGATGAAAGTTACCTGGCTACTTCCAACCAGGGTGAAACAATAGCGGGCTTACGTAAGTTGTATAAGGAAAAGACTTTTTTCAGAAAATTCGGGCTTTTCGCAATTGGATTCTTGCTAGTTGTGCTGTTAGTAAATTTTGTTTTGTTTTCGATCTATAGGTCTGAGGTCAGTGAGCTAAGAACAGAAACTGAGCTATATAGCAGTCAAAAGGAAACTTATGAAAATAAATTGTCAAGTGTAGAAACTAAAGAACAAGTTGTTAGGAACCTGTTACAGAGTGGTAACTCAAAAAGCTCGTTCTATGTAAATAGGATTGTGACCAGTAAACCGGCTTCCATTTCATTTTCGCAGATAAATTATCAACCTCTCATAAGAAGTATAAGACCTGATAAAGAAATCGAGGTTAGGCGTAGTTCTATCTCGGTCGCTGGCGAAAGTCTCGATAAACAAGAGTTTTCAAATTGGATGAAACGCTTAGAATCCTTTGATTGGTCATCTGAGATTGTTACTTCAGAATACGGTGAGTCGAACAATAAGGATAGATTTGAATTAACCATTAAAATCGAAGAGAGTGCAACAGCGAAATAAAAATATCATATTGGTTTTAGGATTTGCTGTTGTACTATTTATGGCCTATAAGCTTTCAATTTCAAAAACTATCGAGTTAAAGCAGGAGATTGCCATGCTCAAGAGTGAAGTGGACCGTTCGGAAGAACTACCCGTGCTATTAGCCAATCTGAGTAGCAGAGAAAAATATGCAGATTCAATTTTAAATGTTAACAATATCGAGAATGTCTCTATTCAGAATAACCTTCTAGAATTATTAAATCGTCAATCTTTAGATACTGGAGTCCGTATCGTTGAATTTTCTCAACCACATAAGTTTGTTGGTGAATCGGTCAATAAAACATCATTTCAGTTCAAATTGGAAGGTGAATACAATCAAATTGAAAGAATTATTCATCTTCTTGAACAAGAGTACAATTTAGGCGAAGTCATAAATCTTCATTTCGAGAAGAAAAGGGACTATCGAAGAGGGATGGACTATTTGGAATGTCAGGTAATTTTGGAAAGTTTTGATTCTGAATAGGCACTACCTTTCAATGTCTCTATTCTGGGACTTATCTTTATCTAACTTATCCAGCTCATTGAGCCTGGATAATTTTAATTGTTGCACAAATTCTAGATTGCCATCTCGTAAACCATCAAAATATGGACTATCAATTTTCGATTCTAGTAACTTATTAATGAGATGAGAATTAAACTTGGCAAGAATATACCCATCATTGAATGCCTTTAAATAAAGTTTATCATTATTGTTGTTCATCAGAATCGTTTTTTTGCATGTTCGTCAAGATATTCTACAATTGAATCGTAATCATACAGTATAATCTTCTTTTGTGGCTGAGTGAAAGTGATTTTACCCGTATCCCGTAGATTCTGAAGGGTGGTTTTACTTTTGATATTTAGTAGTTCCATAGCTCGATCTGGAGAAATCCACTTGTCTTTCTTGATATTGTGTTTTTCTTTAAGTCGATTAACTACTTCTTCAATAAGCTCATAGAAGGCCTCATCTTGTATACAAATGACATTCACTTTTTAAAGGTATAGAATATTGATTTAAAAGTTGATTACTTTATCTAAAGCTTGATCCGTGTCTTCATGAACAAAGTTCTTTTGATAATTAATTGTAGTGTTTATGGAAGAATGTCGATATAGCTTTTGGAGAATCTGGATTGGAATTTTATTACCAGATATCTTTCCAAAAGTGTGTCGAGCAATATGCATCGTAATGTTCTTATCTATTCCAGCTTTTTCTCCGACAACCTTAAGGTATTTATTGAATTTCTTTGTTGCAGTTTTAGTCTTGGATAAAACATCATAAGGATCGGTAAAATTTGATTTTCGCATTTCAGGAAATACAAAATCATCATGGGACTCTTTATTGGGTTTGTAATATTCTAAAATCTTCAGGGCCTTATCAGGAATCTTTAATGAAAGCAGTTTACTGTTTTTGTTCATTCTATAGTTTAATCGTTCATCATAAATATCACTCCATTTAATTTGTAGAAGATCTGCAACTCGAATGCCTGCCATATAAAAGCTAAATAACCATAAATTGCGTGCATGGTTTTCTTGATCTGATAATCCTTCCATGTTTTCGATTGCGATTACTTCTTCTACAGATAAACCTATCTTCTCAGATTCAGGATACTTTATCTGAATTTTATCTTTGCCGAAAGGGTAGTATTTCCTATCAACAATACCTTCCCTAATCGCCCTATTGAATAGTAATCGGATGACCACCAAGGCGTTAACTATAGATCGATTTGAATTTCCTTTGGTTTTCTTTAGGTAAACCGAAAACCTTCTTAAAAATACCTCATCAATCTCTCGAAAGGGTAGTATGTTGTTTTTTGCAAATGTAATAACGTGATTTATTCGAACCTTGTCAGAAGCTGCTCTCGTTAACTTGTTATTATCTTCCAATTCCTGAATGTATTCTCTTGCAAGCTGATTGAATGATTTATCTTGTAACGGGTTGACTATTTCATTTTTAATCCGAGTAGCACTTATTAGTTCATCCCTGGTCTGAAGCTCAATAACTTTGTTATTAGCCTCAGCGAGTTTAGCAGCGATGAGATTATTCAGGCGAGTTGAATTTGGGTGAGACTTTTTAACTCTCCTGTTTTCTTCATCCCATTGCTTTTTATTTATATAATGCCCCAGATAGGTGTATGTGGACTTCCGGTCTTTGGTAATTCGAATCACGATAGGATATTGATTTACTTTATTGGGTTTGTTTCTAAGTAAGACTCTAATACTGGTTGACATAACTACAATTATACAACTAAGATAACGTATTTGGGTAAAACATAGGTAAAACAAAATGAGTTTTTTATGGCTTTTTGTGAACTATAATAGCCTGTTACATTGCATAAAATACTGATATACAGCACATATAGCTACATATTAAAACAAAACACGTTGGACTTAAAATCCAATGGGCAGCAATGCCCGTGCGGGTTCAAGTCCCGCCTTCTGTACCAATACATAAAAACCGGATCGAAAGATTCGGTTTTTTTATTACGAAACCTGAAGTAAGCTTGCTTACTGAATGGTTGAGGAATAAAAAAAGTGATCCGCCTTATGGCGGATTTGGTTTTAATGTTGACTTTGTAGAAGTTGGGACTCAGCGGAGCTAATTCCCGCCGGATACTTACGAAATGGTTGAGGAATAAAAAAAGTGATCCGCCATAAGGCGGATTTGGTTTTGCTGTTGACTTTGTAGAAGTTGGGACTCAGCGGAGCTAATTCCCGCTGGATTTGTCTTTAATGGTTGAGGAATAAAAAAAGTGATCCGCCTTATGGCGGATTTGGTTTTAATGTTGACTTTGTAGAAGTTGGGACTCAGCGGAGCTAATTCCCGCAGAAAAATTTTACAGGTTATCGCTAAAGATATTATTGATCTCTTCGTCCACTTCCTCTTTTAGGTCAACACCTGGAGTTTCGCGTTTCCCTATCCGATATGAAATATAAATAAGGAAGAACAGTATAGGGAGGATTACCGGTAGCGAATACCAGAAATCGAACTCATCTATATACTGTATCTTATAATTGATCACTCCCGATAACTGAAAAAGAAACATAGTTAAAGGAATGAGAATAGCAAATTTCCACCAGTTCCTGGAAGTAAGGAACCAGACGGTTGTTAACAGTATAAATGTAAGTTTCGTAAAAAGGGCGTGCATATAAGACTGCACACTACCAAAACCACCGGATTTTATTGTTCCCAACCATGTATGCCATTCACTGGCTTCGGCCGGGGCATTCTTATAAAAATAAAAAAGAAAGGGTGTTGCCACTAGCAATGCAGATAGCAACACCCCTTTTATGATGCGTCTTTTTTTATCCGTTTGGTGGTACTTCGTATTTGTCTTTGTCAATTTGTTGTTCATCTCCGGCGATCGATTCTGGGGTACAGCTAGCAGTTAATACAAGTCCAAGTAGAGCTAAAATAAACATTAATTTCTTCATAGGGATATATTTTAAAGGTTAATTACAAAGCAAACCTATGAAGAACATTCTAAAATTAACTATGGCATAATAATTAAGATAATGATACATTTGTAGGTTATATCCTACTTTTTTCATCGACAAAAAGCAAATAAATACGATTAACTACCCAATTTCCAACAGGAAAATAAAGTGCAAAGAACATCGCCATTCCCAGAGCAAAGGTATGAGTTCCGAAACATTGCTCCAGGATGTTATCCGGATAGATATAGGAAGTTCCTAAAGTGTATCCTCCAAACTCAAGGATTGCCATAGCAACCAGGCCGTAAGCGTATTGAGTAAAGAAAGTATAGCCCCTTAAAAGAATAGAGATGGGCACCATATATAATATATAGGTACTAATTACCTGCCACCAGAATGTAAATTTGGCGATCTCCAGCCATTGACCCACATGGTGCATCAAAAGCCCCCAAAGAAAGTAGATGATAATATAAATTAGGAGTCGTTTTCGTTCGACCGATTTAAGCTTCTCTAATAATTTATTCAAAACCATAATATCAAAAGTAGTGATATCATTCTTATTCCATAGGATTTAAATTACTTGGCAATATCCATAGTGTTAATATATAAAGAGTGAGGATAAAGGGATAATGGGAAGGTATACTTTAAATAGTTTCGTGTTAAAAACAATTAGGATAAGACATCAGAACATAGTTTAATAAAAAGGCCCGGTGTATAACCGGGCCTTTTTATTTTTAAGTAGTTGAATTTAATAGTTTTCTACTGTTAATTCAATTTAATTAGACAATGAGTCTACAGCTTCTTCCATAGCGTCACCGGCTTCTTCCATCGCGTCTTCGGTTTCTTCCATAGCGTCTTCTACTGCCTCTTCAGCATCTTCCATTACGTTTTCAACCGCATCTCCGGCTTCTTCAGCTTTCTTTTCGGTTTCTCTACAAGAGTAAACAGCAAACACCATAGCTAGTGCTGCAAAGGATACAAATAATTTCTTCATAGTTGATAAGATTAGTGATTAATACGTATCAAAAGTAATTATTTTTTTGAATAGAACAGCTCTTAATTTTAACATTTCGTCGAAACGGCACCTCTGAAACTCAATTATTTAGCCGATTACTGCAGGTGTGGAAATATTCCTAAATAAATTTGGAATAATTCCAAATTATTGTATATTCGAAATATGGAAAAAAATGTACCCACCGAAGCCATACGTTTTAAAAAAGTTAGAGAAGAGCAAAATCATACCCAGCAGTCCTTTGCCGAACTTCTAGGGATTGGAACGACGACCGCAGATATTGAACGCGGCAAGACAAAGATCTCCGGCAAGGCCGTAATGGAGCTATTGCGCTTGTTTGGCATCAACCCGTTGTGGTTGTACGGGAGGAGTTTCAGCCAGTATGTGGATGTTAGCGGCGGCGATGTGAGTCCGAAGGTGATCACCCTCAATCCTGATGAAAAGGATACTATCTTACTTGTAAACCAAAAGGCGGCGGCAGGTTATCCCCATAACATCCAGGATGTAGAGTGGTACGAAACCTTACCATCATTCTCCATCCCTTTACCCGAATACCGAAACGCCACTTACCGTGGTTTCCAGGTGGAAGGAGACAGTATGCTGCCAAATATCCGTCCTAATGAGTGGGTGCTTGGGAAAGCGGTATCCAGTATTACGGAGGCGAGTGATAGCCGGATATATATAGTAGTATTGCACGATTCTGTTTTAGTTAAGAAACTTCAGAAGATACCCAATACTCCCGATAGAGTTAGGCTTGTATCGCTTAATCCGGAGTATTTACCAATAGATGTTGAGGTGAAGGATATTCAGGAATTATGGATGGTGAACAGTAAACTTACTTTTGGTATAGATGAACCTTCAGACAGTACTTTACTGCGGCAGTTACAGGCTTCCATGGAAGAATTAAAAGGTCAATTGAAAGGGCTGAACACATAAAAAAGCCTCCAATGGAGGCTTTTAATTACTTGATTAACCGGGATTAGGAGTTATCTTCGTCGGTTTCAACCTTCATCTTGGTTTCCCCTTCTTCGGTTTTGATCTTTACTTCCTTTTCCTCGGTTTCCATTTTTATTTTTTTCTCATCGCCATCAGTCTTTATCTCAACTTCGGCTCCCTCTTCTCTCATTTCCTCAATGAGTTCTTCGGTTTCGGAAGTTTCTTTTGTGTCCCTGCAGGACGTAAAGGCTGTGGCAAACAACATTGCTGTGATAACTAATAGTGCTAATTTTTTCATGACGTTAATTAATGGTTACATGAAAATATATATTCAATTTTAGGAATAATGTGGTAAAATTGTAATAATTCTTTCGAAACAAGATGTTAAAAATATTCGCACCCATATGATAGATTTCAAAGTACTCTTTCAGTTTTTAGAACGATTACAACAAAATAATTCCAAAGAATGGATGGATGCCCATAGAGGGGAATATTACCAGGTAAGGGACGCGTATATCGCCTGGCTCGATGAAATGAACGAGATATTTGCCTCTATTGATGATGATTATTTCGATACACCGGGACGTAAAGCGATAAATCGTATAAATAACAATCTTATGTTTCATCCAAACCGCCCCGTATATAAGGATCACTTCGGGGCCGGCCTTGATCAGCGAAGTAAACAGGGGGATTTTTATATAGAATTGGGAGTAAATCAATCATTTGTAGGAGGAGGATATTGGCACCCTTCTTCTAAGAACCTTCGAAGTATCCGGGAGGCTATAGATTATAACGGAGAAGAATTCAGAAGGATCATTGATAAAAAAAGTTTCAGGGACATCTTTGGAGAAATGGTTAATGATAATCCGTTAAAAACGGCTCCCAAAGGATATACTACAGATCATCCGCATATCGACTTGCTGAGGCGAAGATCCTTTGCCGTGATTCGGTATGTAGACAGGAAGGAAGTAATGGCGGCAGATTTTAAACAAAAGTTGATAGATTACTATCGGGAAATGTTACCCTTCAGAAGATATTTAAATCAAGCCGTTACCGTGCAGTGAAGCAACATAATTCATGATCACCCGTGTGGCCCCTGTATTACTATTCACAAAATGGCCGGCGATCATTCCAGTTTTTTCTCTAAAATTCTTGTCTTCAACCAGTCGCGACATGATCTCGAAGACTTCTTCCTGATTACTTACAGAAAATAAGGCTGCAAGCGATTGTAGGCGCTTTGCTTCAGGAAATTTTTCGAAATTTCTGCCAATTACAATAGGGATTCCAAATGTGGCCGGTTCCAGTATATTATGCAGTCCTGAGGTTCCCATAGCCCCACCTACATAGGCAATATCAGCATAGTTGTAGACTCTGGTCAATAATCCAATATTATCAATAATTAGTACGGATGCAGCGCTAAGATCTGCAGAATCTTTTTCAGAATAAAGAATGGATGTACCTGTAATTTTTTTTCTGAAGGCTTCAATCTTTCCAGCCTCGATAATATGAGGTGCCATGATGAACTTTACCTGCGTTGTAGCTGCGTTTATGTAAGGAATTAAAATCGCCTCATCTTCGGGCCAGGTACTGCCGCAAACTACACATATTGAATTTCCCTTAAAGTCTTCAATGAACGGGAGAGTATTATCCTGTTCGATCTGAGCCGATACCCGGTCGAAACGCGTATCCCCGCTAATACTAACATGGTCTATTCCTATGCCTTTTAGGAGTGTTTCCGAATGACTATTCTGAACAAAAAAATGATCTATAGTGCGTAATGCCTTTCTCATAAATACACCATGAGGTCTGAAAAAAGATTGGCTCTTACGGAACAGTCCAGACACATTTATGGCAGGAATTCCAGAATTTTCTAATTCGAATAGATAATTGGGCCAGAATTCGTATTTCACGAAGATGGCCAGGGATGGATGAACCAGGTTCACAAAACGCCTGGCATTTCCGCGGGTGTCCAGGGGTAAATAAGTAATGAGATCGGCAACAGGACTATTTTTTTTTATCTCATAGCCAGATGGAGAAAAAAAAGTAAGTACGAGTTTATATTTAGGGTAACTGGATTTAATAGCCTGCATAATAGGCAAGCCCTGCTCATATTCACCCAGTGATGCGCAATGGAACCAAATCGTTTTATCTTCGGGTTGTATCTGTAGGGCGATTCTATCTATAACTTTCTCCCTGCCTTTAACAAAAAGCCGCATCTTTTTATTGAAAAACCCGGAAACCCACAGAAAAAAAACGCTTATATGGGTAAGAAACGAATATAGTGTGCGCATAGAAGGCTAATTTACCAAAATTCATTTTGTAGCATTCAATTTAATCTAATAAGATCAACGGTAGATTTGGAATACACCAAAATACCACAAGGGCATTTTAAAACAACGAAAACATTTTCGTAAGTTTGACAACAAAATTTTCACAGCCGCAATGCGAAAAATTCAAATGGTAGACCTAAAGGGTCAATATGAAAAGATCAAGGATCGAGTGGACAAATCGTTGCTTGAAGTAGTAGAATCCACTGCCTTTATAAACGGCCCTGAGGTACATCAGTTTCAGAAGGAATTAGAAGACTATCTCGGTGTAAAACATGTTATTCCGTGTGCCAATGGAACCGACGCCCTACAAATAGCCATGATGGGATTGGGGTTAAAACCCGGAGATGAGGTAATAACTGCCGATTTTACCTTCGCAGCCACTGTGGAAGTGATCGCTTTGCTGGGACTTACACCGGTGCTCGTAGATGTGGATCCCATAGATTTCAATATCGATGTGGATGAAATAAGAAAGGCAATAACGCCTAAAACAAAAGCCATTGTACCGGTGCATTTGTTCGGGCTCTCGGCAAAAATGGATGAGATCATGGCCTTGGCGAAAGAACACAACCTATACGTTATCGAAGATAACGCTCAGGGTATTGGTGCTACGTATACTTCCGGGGATGGGAGCAAGACAAAAACAGGGGCAATTGGCCATGTGGCTTCCACATCATTCTTCCCTTCTAAGAATTTAGGATGCTACGGTGATGGTGGCGCGATCTTCACCAATGATGACGATCTGGCCCATACCATACGAGGAATTGTAAATCACGGAATGTACGTTCGGTACCATCATGATGTGGTAGGCGTTAATTCCAGGTTAGATTCCATGCAAGCTGCGGTGCTAAGAGCGAAATTGCCTCACCTGGATGACTATAACAAAAGCAGACGTAATGCGGCAAGAAAGTATACCGCGGCCTTCCGGGGAATTGAGAATATTATAACCCCTACAGGCTATTGTGATGCTGGGAATAGTATTTGCGATACCTGCGATTGTCATGTTTTTCATCAGTACACTTTACGGGTGTTAAATGTAGACAGGGATGCATTAGTGCAACACCTGAACGAAAAAGGTATTCCATGTGGAGTCTACTATCCAATCCCCCTACACCGGCAGAAAGCATATACCGACGAACGATATAACGAAGCTAATTTCGCAGTAACCAACCAATTGGTAAAAGAGGTTATTTCGTTACCCATGCATACCGAACTTGACGATGAACAAATCGATTTCATAACAAAAACCGTTATAAACTTCGTAAAAAATAATGCGTAGAATTCTAGTTACCGGTGGTCTTGGTTATATTGGTTCGCATACAGTTGTGGAGCTTCAATTGGCCGGGTTCAAGGTTGTAATTATAGATAATCTATCCAATGCATCCATCGACGTACTGGATGGGATCTTTGCCATTACCGGAGTCCGTCCGGATTTTGAAAAGTTAGATCTTCGTGAGAAAGCTACGGTTCATGCCTTCTTTGACGATTACGATGATATTTCAGGGATCATACATTTTGCCGCGAGTAAAGCTGTTGGTGAGAGTGTTGAAAATCCGCTTTTGTACTACGAGAATAATGTTGGGTCCCTTGTTTACCTACTACAGGAATGTAAGGATCGGGATATCAATAGTTTTATCTTCAGTTCTTCCTGTACGGTTTATGGGCAACCGGATGTACTGCCAATCACAGAGGATGCCCCTGTAAAAGCAGCATTGTCTCCTTATGGGAATACCAAACAAATTAGCGAAGAAATCATATCAGATCTGTGCAAAGTTTCGTCTGTACGGTCTATCTCTCTAAGATATTTTAATCCTATAGGCGCTCACGAGTCGGCCGACATAGGAGAATTGCCTGTTGGAGTGCCACAAAACCTTGTGCCATATATTACACAAACTGCGGCCGGCCTAAGGAAACAATTATCTGTTTTTGGGAATGATTATCCCACTGCAGACGGGAGTTGTATAAGGGATTATATACATATTGTAGACCTTGCCAAGGCTCATGTGATAGCGTTGCAAAGATTACTTTCGGAAGAAAATAAAGATGTTTTCGAAATATTCAACATAGGTACCGGGAAAGGAACATCGGTACTGGATGTGATAAAGACATTTGAGAAAACAACAGGCATCAGTCTAAACTATAAAATAGTAGATCGTCGTCCAGGGGACGTAATTGCCGTATTCGCCGATACTTCCAAGGCTAACACCGTACTGGGCTGGAAAGCCGAGCGAACCATAGAGGATGCCCTTGCATCGGCATGGGAATGGGAAAAGAAAGTGAGACAGTTAACTAGCTAATTTCCGCCTTCGAAGTCTCTACCGAACGGTCTATCTTTCGCATTAATCCCTGCAATACGTTTCCGGGACCAACTTCAATAAAGGTGGTAGCTCCATCCTTTATCATTTGCTGCATACTCTGGGTCCATTTTACAGGTGCCGTTAATTGAGATATTAAATTCTTTTTTATTTCTGAAGGGTCTGTAACTGCCGTAGTACTTACATTTTGGTATACCGGACAGGCAGGTGTACTAAATTGTGTGGCCTCAATTGCTGCCGCCAGTTCTTCCCTGGCAGGTTGCATAAGCGGGCTATGGAAAGCACCACCTACAGGTAATAAAAGTGCTCGTTTTGCCCCTGCTTCCGAAAGTGATTCGCAGGCTTTTTTCACAGCTTCGATCTCTCCACTGATCACCAGCTGCCCCGGACAATTATAATTGGCTGCCACCACGACCCCAGTGGTTTCTTCACATATTCTTTCTACAACGTTATCTTCCAAACCCAGGACAGCAGCCATGGTTGATGGTTGCATTTCACACGCCTTTTGCATGGCCAGCGCACGCTTACTCACCAAGGAAAGTCCATCATTAAATGCCATCGTTTTGTTAGCCACCAGTGCCGAAAATTCTCCCAACGAATGACCAGCGACCATGTCTGGTTGAAATCTATCACCCATTACTTCTGCGAGAATAGTAGAATGTAAAAAGATAGCAGGTTGGGTAACCTTGGTTTCTTTTAATTCGTCTGTGGTGCCTTCAAACATGATCTTAGTAATCTCGAAGCCTAAGATCTCATTGGCTTGCTCAAATAATTCTTTCGCCTTTGCCGAGTTTTCATAAAGATCAAGCCCCATTCCTGTAAATTGCGCCCCCTGACCGGGAAATAAATATGCCTTCATATGTAGTTGTTCGTTGTGGCTACAAAAATAATCTTTTATTTAAGAATATCGCGAAATCACAGACTCTACCCTGGCGAGATAACCACT